>CAXBRB010000215.1:0-4479 GCA_963977795.1 uncultured Acidimicrobiaceae bacterium | reverse complement strand
TTTTTTTTTTAATGATACGGCGACCACCGAGATCTACACTCTTTCCCTACACGACGCTCTTCCGATCTGGGCGATCTCCAGCAGCTCCTCGTGCCGCCCGAGGCCCATGGTGGCGAGAACTCTGCGACCGGCCATGGGCGTACCCTACCGAGCCACCGATGGCCCCACCGTGACCATCGCCGTCTTCCGCCCCGCTCGTCCTCGTCGGCGCCCCTGCCCGCGCCAGCGGTCTGCTAGCCGGACAGTGCCAGGCGGCGGGCGGCCGACCGCCGGGCCTCCTGGTAGATCCGCTGGTGCTCGGCCACCACCTGGTCCCAGCGGTACGCCGCCGAGCGCCGAGCGGCCCGCTCGCCCAGGTCCCGGGCCAGCCCGTCGTCGGACAGGACCCGGCGGATCCCCTCGGCGATGCCGGCCACGTCGTTGGAGGGGACGACCAGCAGCGAGTCGGCGGCATCGGAGAAGAGCGGCTGGTCGGTGACGACCACCGGCCGGCCCAGCGGCAGCACGAAGCGCAGGGCGGCGCTCGAGGACTCGCCGGTGTCGTGGTAGGGCAGGACGATGGCGTCGGTCCCGGCCAGGAGCACCCGGGCCGACTCGTCCGAGAGGTACTCGGTCAGCAGGACCACGTTCTCCTCGAGGCCGCGCTCGGCCACCAGGGACCGGATGTCCGCCTCGTACTCGGCCGACTCGGGGTGGGGGTAGCGGGCGCAGAGGGCGAGGAGGAGGAGGTCGGGGTGCTCCCGCCGCAGCAGGTCGACGGCCTCGACCAGGTCGCGGGTGCCCTTGTGGGGCAGGAGGAAGCCGAAGGTGCCCACCACGGGCCGGCCGTCCACGCCGAGCGCCCGGCGGACGTCCTCGGAAGAGCGCTCTGGCGGACCGAGGGCCCCCAGGGGGACCAGGCGCACGTTGTCGACCAGTCCCATCCCGGCCAGGGCCTCGGCGTCCGAGGCCTGGTGGACGATGAGCCGGTCGGCCCGGGCCAGGGTCGGCGCCATCTGCCGCAGCGTCAGCAGGGTGCCCCGGTCGTCGTAGTCGAGGGTGCGGTGCAGGGTGACGACCACGGCCCGCCGGTCCAGCTCCTGCTCGACCACCTCGGCCAAGTGCCCGAACTCGAAGAACCCGAAGTTCATCTGCACGTGCACCACGTCGGCCTCGCTCACCAGCAGCGCCTGGGACAGCTCGGTCAGGTCCGGCGACCACCGGTCCCGCCAGGTCCGCGAGACGCCGATGTCGGCCAGGGGGTCGAGGACCCCGGCGGCCCGGTCGGCGAAGAGCTCGTAGCGCACGCCGTCGGGGGCCTGCTCGACCAGATAGCGGGAGTTCTCGGCGATCCCGCACCGGATGTTCCACGTCGAGACCATGGCCACGTCGACCGGCCGGGTGGAGGCGACGACGTCGGCCAGCAGGCCGGTCCACCGCTCGGCCACCGCCTCCCACGAGTGCTCGGCGGCCATGCGCTGGCGGGCCCGCGCCACCCGGGCACGCACCTCGGGGGCGCCCGGGTCGGCCACCAGGTCGACCATGGCCCGGGCCAGGGCGCCCGCATCGGGCTCGGCCCAGGTCGAGCCGGCGATGGCGAAGTGGGTGCTGGCCGGCCCGGTGGTGAAGGGGATGCAGATGGCCACGTCCTCCGAGACGAAGTCGGCCAGGCCCGAGTGGGCCACGGTGATGACCGGCACCCCGGCCGTCATGGCCTCGGCCACCGGCAGCCCGAAGCCCTCGCCCCGGGCCGGGTGGACCAGGGCATCGGCCAGGTTGTAGAGGCCCTGGACCGTGCGCTCGTCGAGGTCGCGGTCGATCCACCGCACGTCTGGCGGATCAGGATGGTCGGCCCGGAGCCGCTCCAGGAGGGGCCCGACCTCGTTGTGGGGGTTGGGGAAGGTCTTGAGCACCAGCGACACGTCGTCGGCGGCCGTGAAGGCGGCGAAGTAGGCCTCCAGCAGGACGTCGACCCCCTTGCGGGGGAAGGCCGAGCTGATGTGGACAAAGATGAACCCGGCCAGATCGGCCACCTCGGGCACGGCCGCCGGATCGACGGTGGCGGCGGGGTCGACGGGGTCCACCCCGACGCCCACCACGGCGATGGGGACGGTGACCCCGGAGGCCCGGAGGACGTCCCGGACGTAGGACGACATGGCGCCGATCCCGTCGAGGTGGCGGTTGAAGTCCTCGACCATCCAGTCCGGGACCCGGCTCTCCTCCCACCCGAAGTACTGACAGGTCACCGCACCGGGCGAATCGCCCTGCCGGGGCGGCCACATCTGGCGGATCACCACGTCGGGATAGGGCACGGCCGCCGCCCGCCGGTGGAGCGCGGCGGCGGCCGGATGGCGGTCCAGGTCGGCCGGATCGGGGCGGTAGTCACCCGGGCCCTCGGTGGCGTACAGGGAGACGGCGAGGCCCGGCGTGCCCTCGAGGGTCTCGGCCAGCCGGCGGTTGACGGCGGCCAGGCTGTAGCTGGTCTCGAACGGGCCCTGGATCTGGACCTCGAGCGGGAGGTCGGCGCCCTCGGCCCGGGCCACCACCCGGCCCAGAGCGCCCCGGACGTCGAACCCGGCGACCTGGCGCACCCGGGCCACCTGGTCCCGCACCACCGACGTCCGGACCTCGACGTCACCCAGGACGGCCTCGACGGCGGCGGCCACCGTGGCGGGGTCCTGGTTCGGGACGAGCACGCCGGCACCTCCCATGGTCTCGGGCACCCCGGCCGCCCCCAGGGCCACCACCGGGACCCCGGCGGCCATGGCCTCGAGGAGGGGCACCCCGAACCCCTCGTGCTCGCTGAGCGAGACGTAGGCACCGGCGCACGCATAGGCGGCCACCAGGTCCCGATCGGAGACCTTGCCGACCAGCCGCACCGCACCGGCCACCCCGCAGCGCGCCGCAGCCGCTTCGACCACCTCGACGTAGTCCTGCTGGGCCAGGCTGCCCACCAGGTGGAGCCGGGCACCGGGGGCGAACGTCCGCCGGTAGGCGGCGAAGGCCTCCACCAGCCGGTGCTGGGCCTTGTTGGCCACCAGCCGCCCGACGTAGAGCCAGTCCCGGCTGGCGTCGTCGTGGGCCGGCCCGGCGGCCAGGAGCTCGGCGAAGTCGGTGCGGACGGGGAGGACGTCCACGTGGCCGAAGCCGGCGGCCAGCATCTCCCGTCGGTTGAAGTTGGAGACGGCCACCCCGAAGAGGGACCGGCGGGCCAGCTCGGCCAGCTGCCGGCGCCCCAGGCGGATGAACGACCGGCTCGCCTCGTCGGCGAAGTACTCCTCGGGGGTGATGTTGTGGAAGACGGTGACGATGGGGTTGGGCAGGGCGACGACGTCGTCGAAGATCCCGTACCCGTTGGAGTGGTGGACGAGGAGGAGCTCGTCGGTGGCGCCGGCATAGGCGGCGATGGGCCGGATCCGGTCGCTCAGCTCGACCGGGATGTGCTGGGCGAAGACCTCCGAGGCGTAGCCCATGGCCCGCAGGTGGCCCTGGAGGTCGAGCATCTGGTTGGTCACCGCGTCCCCGGGCGCCGAGCCCGAGTGGAACTGGTGGACAGCGGCCAGGCGCGTCACCTGTTCGCGACGACCACGAAGTCCTGGTAGCCGAACACGCTCTCGAGGAGCGCCCGGACGGCGTCGCCCTCCGGGGTGGCCGGGAGGTCGTCGCACAGGGCCAGGGCGGGGTGGGGCGAGCGCTCCTCGAGCGCCACGCGCCGGAAGCCCATCTGCTCGCAGACGAACCGCAGCGTCTCGGGATGGACCGGGCGCACGTGCGAGGTGTCGGCGTAGAAGTGGTTGCCCAGGGCGTAGAGGCTCCGGGGGTTGATCGTCTCGATCACCAGGGCCCCGTCGTCGGCGAGGGCCCGGTGGGCCAGGCGCACCAGCTCCTCCACCTCGGCGGTCAGCAGGTGCTCGACCACCTGGGCGCAGAAGATGCCCTTCAGCGAGCCGGCCGGCGTCTGGGCCAGGTAGTGGAGGGCGTCGTCCTGGACGGCGTCGAGACCCTTGACCCGGCAGGCGGCGACCATGCCGATGTCGAGGTCGATGCCGGTGCAGGTGTGCCCCGCACCGGTCAGCAGCGTGAGCATCTCACCGGTGCCGCAGCCGATGTCGAGCACGGTCCCGGGCACCTCGGGATCCGGGAAGAGGCTCAGGTAGCGCCGCTGTGCCTCGGTGATCGCTTCGGTGTCCCCCCGGAAGCGCCGTTCGAACTCGACGTAGTCGAGGTCGGCGGCTCCCACCGAGACCGAGCCGAGCCGGTCGAGGAGCGAGCGCAGCTCCTTGCCCAGCAGGGTCACCTCCTCCTCGGAGGCGGCACCCGCCATGGCGGCCAGGGCCCGGTCGGCCACCTGCTCGACCCGCCGGAGGCGCTCGTTGGCGGCCACCACGGCCAGGCGGGCCCGGGCGTTCTGGAGCCGGAGGTCGTCCAGCTCGACCTCGAGGCGGTGGAGGGTGTTGTAGACCTCGGAGGCGAACTCGATGGTGCGGGCGTCGAGCTCCT
>CAXBRB010000214.1:0-4483 GCA_963977795.1 uncultured Acidimicrobiaceae bacterium | reverse complement strand
CAGGTCCCGCCCGGCGACAGCAGCGGCGGCGTCCGGAGCCGTCCCGGCGGCCACCAGCACCGCCGCCTCGGCCACCGTCTGCCAGCCGGTGCAGCGGCAGAGATGAGCCAGCAGCGCCCGGTCGACGGTGTCGTCGAGGCCGGAAGGCGGCTCCACCGGTCCCTGCTCCGGCGCCTCCACGGCGGCGGCCAGACGCATGACGATCCCCGGGGTGCAGAAGCCGCACTGGCTCCCGCCCGTGGCCACCAGCGCACCCGCCCACCGGTCACGGACGTCCGGGGCGAGCCCCTCGACGGTGGTGATCTCCCGGCCGGCCACCCGACGGGCCGGGGTGACGCAGGCCACCCGGGGCGCACCGTCGACCCAGACCGTGCAGCAGCCACACTGGCCCTGAGGGCTGCAGCCGTCCTTGGGGGAGCGCAGCCCGAGCTGGCGGCGCAGGACGTCGAGCAGGCTGGCGCCGTCGTCGGCCACCTCCACGGCGGCCCCGTCGACGCGGAGCTGGATCAGCTGAAGGAGGACCCGCAGCCGCAGGTCCGGGTGGCGTTGGGGTTCGTCACGTGGAACCCGGCCCCCTGCAGGCCGTCGGAGTAGTCGAGGGTGGACCCCTTCAGCAGGTCGGCGCTGGTCTCGTCGACCACCACCCGCACCGTGCCGAACTCGCGGACCACGTCGTCGTCGGCCACGTCGGCATCGAAGAACATCTCGTAGCTGAAGCCCGAGCACCCGCCGGGCCGCACCGCCACGCGGAGGGCGAGGCCGTCGGTCTCCTCCTCGGCGAGCAGCTCGGCCACCTTGGCGGCAGCGGCATCGGTCAGGGTGACCGGGTTGGGCTTCTTGCCGATGCTCACGCTCTGCATGGTCGAGCTCATCGTCGCTCCTCTGCTCTGGTGGCCACGACGTCTGCCGTGTCGTCTGCCGTGTCGTCTGCGGTCTCGGGCCCGGCGCTGCGACCGGACCCGACGGGCCTCCAGCGTACCGCCCGCGCCCCGTCGGCGGTACCCCGGGGCGGCCGGACCGGGGGCCCGCCGGTAGAATTCGCCCGTGGTCAGGGACGACGCCGGCGCAGACCGGGACGACGCCGGCGCTCCCCGGGCGGCGGGGCCGGACGTGGCGGCCGTGGAGGCCGCCCTGGCCGGGGTGGTCGATCCCGAGCTGGGCGCCGACATCGTCTCGCTGGGCATGGTGACCGGCATCGCCGTCGCCGGGACCGACGTCACCGTCGAGGTCGGCCTCACCATCGCCTCGTGCCCCATGCGCGGCCGCATCACCGACGACGTTCGCCGGGCCGTCGAGGCCCTGGACGGGGTGGGCACGGTCACCGTGACCACCGGGGTGCTCGATGCCGAGGCCCGGTCCGCCGTCATGGCCCGGGCCCGCAAGGTGGCCACCGAGGCCCCGCCGCAGACCGACGTGCCCGCATCGGCCCGGGTGGTGGCCGTGGCCTCGGGCAAGGGCGGGGTGGGCAAGAGCTCGGTCACGGTCAACCTGGCCGTGGCCCTGGCCCGCCGGGGCCTGACCGTCGGCGTGCTCGACGCCGACATCTGGGGGTTCTCGGTCCCCCGCCTGCTGGGCATGGAGGGCGCCCTCGAGGCGCGGGACAAGAAGATCGTGCCCATGGAGCTCCCCGTCGGCGACGGGCTCCTCCGGGTGGTCTCCATGGGGTTCCTGGCCGACGAGGGCTCGGCCATCATGTGGCGGGGGCTCATCCTCAACCGGGCCGTCCAGCAGTTCTTCGAGGACGTCCGGTGGGGGGACCTCGACATCCTGCTGGTGGACATGCCCCCCGGCACGGGCGACATCCAGATGGGCCTGGCCCGGACCATGCCCCGCACCGAGGTCGTGGTGGTGACCACGCCGCCGCTGGCCGCCCAGACGGTGGCCGCCCGCACCGCCGACATGGCCCGGAAGGGCTACCTGTCGGTCGTCGGGGTGGTGGAGAACATGGCCGACTTCACCTGCGACCACGGCCAGTCCTACGCCCTCTTCGGCGCCGGCGGCGGGGCCCGCCTGGCCGACGACGTCGGGGTGCCGCTCCTCGGGCGCATCCCCCTCCACCCCTCGGTGTCGGCCGCCGGGGACGCCGGGACGCCGGTGACCCTCGACCCTGACCACCCGGTGGCCCGGGCCTTCGACGAGGTGGCCGCCGGCCTCCTCGCCCTGCCGGGGCCCGACGCCGCCCTCGAAGGGTGCTCGGCCCGGATGCTGCGCTCCATCGAGGCGGCCGTGGCCGCCGGCGGCTAGCGCCGGGGCGGGCCGGCGGTCATCGGTCGCCGGCCTTGGGCCCCCAGGCCTCCCGGGCCGCCTGGGCCAGCTCGGGGGAGACCTCGTCGGACGAGGCCAGACGGTCCTCCAGCGCCTGCTCGTAGCCGTCGTCGCCGGGGCGGAGCACGAGCAGCTGGCCGTCCTCCATCAAGACGATGGGGAGGATCGTCGGCACCTCGGTGACCCCCCGGGCCCACGCCTCGACCTCGGCGGCCGTGGTGTGGGCGGCCAGCTCGGTGAGGTTGGCGATGGTCGGCGGCAGCAGCTCGATCTCCCCGGCCTCGAACCGGGCCAGGGCGTCGGCCGGCCGCACCCACAGGGAGGCGATGGTCTCCCCCTCGTCGTGCCGGGCCACCTGGCCCGGCGGCGCCGTGGTCACGAAGAAGCGGGTGTCGAACCGCTTGGGGGCCAGCTCCGGGGTGATCCAGTGGCTCACGTAGTGGACGGTGTCGGCGGCCAGCGACAGCCCTTCGGCCCGGCACAGCTCGGCCAGGCCGGTCCGGCCCTCGTTGACGTCCAGCCGGTGGGCGGCGAAGCGGGCCGCAGCGGCAGGATCGCCGAGGTCGAGGAGGGGGCCCCGGCCCTCGTCGGTGCGGGCCACCAGCACGCCGGCCTCCTCGAAGCACTCCCGCAGGGCGGCCACCCAGAAGGCCAGGCCGCCGGCGTCGATCCCCAGGGTCGCGCTGGCCTCGGCGTCGGAGCGACCCCCGCAGATCGCCTCGGCGGCGGGGCCCCGGTCGTCCGGGTCCACCGACCCGCCAGGGAAGACGTAGGCGCCGGCCACGAACTCGCTGGCCAGGTTGCGACGGAGCATGCAGACCTCGACCGCCGGCCCACCGGAGCCGTCGACCCCGTCCCGGACCAGCATCACGGTGGCGGCGTCGCGCAGGGGGACGGTCATCGGGCCAGGGTACCCGTCGGGCCGAGGCCCGACCCCCGGCGCATCGGGTCGATGCCCGAGCCCCGGCACGTCGGGTCGATGCCCGAGCCCCGGCTCAGTCGAGCGGGATGGCCTCGCCCCGCGGCGTCATGCGGCCGCGGCCGTCGACCAGGGCGCTGATGGCCAGGTCGCCGAAGGCGTCGGGATCAGTGATGAGCCAGGCGTGCGCACCCTCGACCACGGTGCCCTCGGTGCCCGCCGCGTGGCGCAGGTCGTCGAAGGCCGACCGGGGCACCAGCCCGTCCCGGTCGGACCAGGCCACCGAGACCGGGACCCCCCGGGCGGCGATCTCCTTCACCTCGGCCACCAGGTCGGCCCGGCGGATGGTGATGCTGGTGCGGAACATCCCGACGGGGTTGGTCACCAGGTTGGGGACGAAGTCCTCGAGGAGGGTGGGAAGGACGCGCAGGGTGCGGGGCGAGCGCAGCAGGTCACCACCGAAGTGGCGGCCCCAGTCCCACATGGGACGCTGGACCATGGTGCGGACCTCGTCGGGCAGGAGCATCCAGGTCGGGCTGCCCACGGCGTTGACCAGGAGCAGCGAGGCCACCCGGTCCGGCTGGCGGTGGGTGAAGGCCGTCGACACCCCGCCGCCGAAGGAGTGGCCGGCCACCAGGGCCACGTCGTCGACACCCACGGCGTCAAGGAAGCGGCCGACCCATGCCCCGAGACCCGGGAAGTGCCGCTCACCGGGCGAGAGCTCGGGCGTGCCGCCGAAGCCGGGGAGGGCCGGGGCGACCACCCGGCAGCCGGCCCGGGCCATGGCCTCGATGGCCCGGCGGTAGCCGGTGGGGCGCAGGCCCCAGCCGTGGAGGAAGAGGGCCGGCGGACCGCTCCCGGCGGTTCCGTAGCGGACCCGGCGGCCGTCGACCTCCGTGGTGGCCATGGTCATGCGCACCGGCGTGCGCCCGTGGGCGCCGCCGTCAGGACCGGTCGCGCCGACGGCCGGGCCCTCGGCCCGGTCGGCCGCACGTCCGGTGGTCACCTTGCCGATGTTCACCTCGGATATCGCCGTTACAACAAGCTTTCAAAGACGGGCATGAATCAGCGTGAGGTGGACGTCAGCCTTGCTTTTCAGGAGGCGATTACTCGAATCATCTCTTTACGCCCCGATGCAACGATTATCGCTGGCGATCTCTTTCACGCGGTTCGCCCATCGAATGCGATCGTGACTTTTTGCTTCCGACAGCTCCGACGCCTCGCGCGGGAAACAGGAGCTCCAGTAATTGTGGTCGCTGGCAATCACGAGACCCCAAAACGGGCGGATACCGGTTCAGT
>CAXBRB010000213.1:0-4511 GCA_963977795.1 uncultured Acidimicrobiaceae bacterium | reverse complement strand
TTTTTTTTTCAAGCAGAAGACGGCATACGAGATGTAGCCGTGACTGGAGTTCAGACGTGTGCTCTTCCGATCTTGGTCATCGGGCCACCCCGCCGGTGGCGACGGGCAGCGCCGCCTCGAGCTCCTCGACCTGCTTGCGCCGCTTCCTGGCCCGCCGGGACCGGCCGTCTTTGCCGTCACCGTCGTCGGCCGGCTCGGCCTCGGTGCGGTGGCCGGTCAGGGAGAGGAAGACGTCGTCCAGGCTGGGCTCGCGCAGGTTGAACGTGGTGGGGACGATGGACTCGCCGTCCAGGTTCCGCAGGGCGATCATGGCCGCCTGGGGACCGTTGTCGACGGTGACTTCGACGAGGGTGCCGCTGGCCACGGCCCGGTGGGGCCCCAGGGCGTCGAGCACAGCGGCGGTGCGACGGGCGTCGTCCAGGCTGGCCAGCCCGACCTCGAGGACGGTGTCGCCCAGGTCGGCCTTCATGGAGGCCGGGGTGCCCTCGGCGATGACCCGGCCCTTGTCGATGACGGCGAGCTGCGACGCCAGGCGGTCGGCCTCCTCCAGGTACTGGGTGGTCAGCAGCACGGTGGTGCCGTCGCCCACCAGGCCCTCGATGACCTCCCACAGGTCGTTGCGGCTCTGGGGGTCGAGCCCGGTGGTCGGCTCGTCCAGGAAGAGGACCGAGGGCCGGGCCACCAGGGCGGCGGCCAGGTCGAGGCGCCGGCGCATGCCCCCGGAGTAGGTCTTGAGGGGCCGGTCGCCGGCGTCGGCCAGGTTGAACTGCTCGAGGAGCTCCTGGGCCCGGGCGGCCACCACCGCCCGCTCGAGGTGGTTCAGGTTGCCGACCATCCGCAGGTTCTCCCGGCCCGTCAGGTTCTCGTCGACCGCGGCGTACTGGCCGGCCAGACCGATGAGCGTCCGGACCAGCGGGGCCTCGCGGCGCACGTCATGGCCGAGCACCCGGGCCGAGCCGCCGTCGGCGGTGAGGATGGTGGTCAGGATGCGCACGGCCGTGGTCTTGCCCGAGCCGTTGGGACCGAGCAGCCCGAAAACGGTGCCGGCCTCCACGGCGAAGGACACACCGTCGAGGGCGCGCACCGTGCGCTTCCCGTCGAACGTCTTCTGCAGGTCGTCGGCCTCGATGGCAGGGGGCATGCGTCGGATCCTCGTCTCGTGGGCTGCAGGGCGGAGGGACGCGGTCGCCGATCGCGTGCCAGGGAGGGGGTCACGGCGGGAGTCCGTGCCGCACCGAGTCTACGGGTGCGACCGGCCGGCCCGTGTGCAGCCGATGCCGAGGTGCGGGCACGCAGGTCAGCGCACGCCGGAGACCCGGTGGCTAGCCTCGCGGGCATGGAACGAGGTGATGTCGCACCGGACTTCGAGCTGCCCGACGAGGACGGGACGCCGCGTCGGCTGAGCGACCTGGCGGCCGGTGGGCCCGTCGTCCTGTTCTTCTACCCGGCGGCCATGACCCCGGGCTGCACGGCCGAGAGCTGCCACTTCCGGGATCTGGCCGGCGAGTTCGCCGCCGTGGGCGCCCAGCGGGTGGGCATCAGCGCGGACTCCGTGGACAAGCAGAAGCGGTTCTCGGACAAGCACACCTTCGACTACCCGCTCCTGTCGGACCCCGACGGTGCCGTGGCCACCCAGTTCGGGGTCCGGCGCAAGGTGACGATCCTCACGCCCACCAAGCGGGCGACCTTCGTCATCGGGCCCGACCTGAGGATCCTCGAGGTCATCCGGAGCGAGGTGCGCATGAACGTCCACGCCGACAAGGCCCTCGAGGTCCTGCGGGCCGCCGCAGCGGGCTGAGCACGCCCGTACCGACCCGGCCGATGGGCCGGCGAGGCCGTCGGGCGGAGCAGGGCTCCCCCCTCGGGGCCGGGTGCGATGGGATGCTGACGGGGTGGCGACGGGCGACGTGAGCACACCGGCGATGGGCGGCCAGCGGTGAGCCCGCTGCCGGGGGCGGGGCGGGCCGACGGCCTGGCCCAGGCCATTGCCGAGCGAGTGGTGAACCTGGTGCTCGACGCCATCGACCTCGACGCCCTCCTGGCCAAGGTCGACATGCAGGCGCTCCTCGACCGGGTCGACGTGGACGGGATCGTCAGCAAGGTCGACGTGGACGGGATCGTCAGCAAGGTCGACGTGGACGCCATCGTCGAGCGGGTCGACGTCGACCGGATCATCGAGCGCGTGGACGTCGACCGGATCATCGACCGGGTCGACGTCGAGAAGATCATCGAGCGAGTCGATGTCGAGAAGATCATCGACCGAGTCGATGTCGAGAAGATCATCGACCGTGTGGATGTGGACCACATCATCGGCCGGGTCGACATCGAGCGGGTCATCCAGCGGGTCGACATCGACGCCATCGTCGAGCAGACGGAGCTCGGCACCATCATCGCCCGCTCCACCAGCGGCGTGGCCTCCGAGGCGCTCGACATCGTGCGGGCCCAGGCGGTGGGCCTGGATGACTTCGTGGCCCGGTGGATCAACCGCGTCCTCCGGCGGGACCCGGCGACGTGGCCGCCCGGGCCGCCGGCGCTGGCCGCCGAGTCGGCCGTCCTGGAGCCCGTCGGGGTGGCCGGCGGTCCCGCGGGATCCGATGACGGGCGGCGGGAGGTGGGACCGTGAGCGCCGAGGGGAGCGAGCCGCCGGCAGGGGAGCCGCCGGTCACCTACGGACGTCGGGCCACCGACTCGCCGTTCCAGCTCACCGTGGTCGGTGGTGTGGCCACCACGGTCAAGCCGCCCCCGGTGGGCCGCCAGGGGCACTACGCCGGTGCGGTTACCCGGCTCCTGGCCTTCGCCATCGACGTGGGAGCCACCTGGGGCATCTTCACCCTGGCCCTGGCCGCCATCGCCTTCGCCATCCAGCTGGTCACCGGCAAGTCGATCAACCTCTCCAGCCGGCCGTTGGCCACCACCATCGCCTATGCCATCTGGGGCTTCGTCTACTTCGCCTACCAGTGGGCCCTCGGCGGCAAGACCATCGGCATGGCCATCCTGGGCATTCGGGTGGTCAACGCCGAGGGCACCCCCATCTCGCCCCGCCAGGCCGTCCTCCGCACCCTCTTCTTTCCGCTCAGCTTCCTCCTCTTCGGACTGGGGTTCCTGGGCATCCTCCTCAACCGGGACCGCCACGCCCTCCACGACCGCCTGGCCCGCACCGTCGTCGTCTACTCGTGGGACGCCCGGGCCGCCCGCCTGCGGTGGCTGGCCCGCCAGGACCCCACCGGCCTGGTCTGACGTGCCTCGCCGTCCCATGGTGACGGCGTCCGCAGGGCCCCGGGGGTGCCGACAGTGACCGGTCCCGGGCGGCTCCCGTTGGGCCCGGCGGCACCGGTGGCCGTGGTTCCCGGTGTGGTGCACCTCCCTGGCTGGCTCGCCCCAGCCGACCGGCAGGCCCTGGTCGACCGGTGCCGGGAGTGGGCGGAGGCCTCCGGCGGGGCCCGCTCCCCGCGGATGCGCAATGGCACGCCGATGTCGGTGGCCATGGTCGGCATGGGGTGGCACTGGTATCCGTACTGCTACTCGCGGACCCGGGACGACGGCGACGGCGGCCGGGCCCTGCCCTTCCCGGAGTGGCTCGGGAACCTGGCCCGGGGAGCCGTGGCCGATGCCGCCGCCGTCGATCCGTCTGTCTGTGCCGGCACCCCGGGCCCGGCGGCCTACGCCCCCGACGTGGCTTTGGTCAACTGGTACGGCCCCGGAGCCAAGATGGGCATGCACGTCGATGCCGACGAGGTCAGCCCGGCCCCGGTGGTCTCCTTCTCGGTGGGCAGCTCGGCGGTGTTCCGCTTCGGCAACACCGAGACCCGCAGCCGGCCGTGGACCGACGTGCTCCTCGAGTCGGGCGATGTGGTGGTGTTCGGCGGGCCGGCCCGGCGGGCTTACCACGGCGTCCCCCGCCTGGTGAAGGGGACCGGGGACCCTGGTCTGGCCGACCTCGTCGGGCGGTGCAACGTCACCGTCCGTCAGACCGGGCTGGAGGGCTGAGTACCGACCTGGGCACGGATGTGCCGACGGCTGCCACGCAGGGTGGCCATCAGTGACGAAAGACGGTCCCGGTGCGGGGCCGTCCACTAGGTTCGCCAGGCATGGAGCGCCGTCGCGTGCTGCGGGCATGCTCCCTGGGCGGCGGGATCGCCCTGGGTGCCGGGATCGCCCTCTGGGCCCTCTGCAGCCCCACGTCGGTCGGGTGCGCCACCAACGTGGTGGTCCTCACCGGTGGGCGGGTGACGGCCCGTGGGTGCGCGGCCTACTCGGTGGCCGCCCACGTCGGCGTCGGCCTCCTGGTGCTCGGCGCCGTCCAGCTGTCGGGCCTCGTCCAGCTGCCGCACGACCTGCAGGTCATGGCCTCTCCGTGGGTCATGGCCGCCGCGGCCCTGCTCTTCGCCCTGAATTTCTTCGCCGACAAGATCCCCTACGTCGACAGCATCAACGACGCCCTGCACACCAGATCGGAAGAGCGTCGTGTAGGGAAAGAGTGTAGATCTCGGTGGTCGCCGTATCATTAAAAA
>CAXBRB010000212.1:0-4546 GCA_963977795.1 uncultured Acidimicrobiaceae bacterium | reverse complement strand
GGCCGGTTCGGCCCGGACCGCCCGGGTGCGCCCGGCCACGCCGGCCGACGCCCGGCGGACCCGGCTGCCGGTGGGGATCGCCGCCGTCATCGCCCTGGTCGTCCTGGCCACCAGCTTCCCGCTCGGTGAGCTCCTCAGCCAGCACCGTCTGGTGGCTGCGGAAGCCGCACAGCTGTCGCAGGTGCAGCATCAGAACGCCAACCTGGCCAAGAAGCGGGCCCAGCTGAGCTCGCCCGACGAGATCAAGCGGATCGCCCGCAAGACGTACCAGATGGTCCCGCCGGGTCAGACCCTCTACGTGGTGCTGCCGCCGCCGGGCAAGGCGGCGACCGGATCCGCCGCCCCACTGCCCGTCGACCCCGGCAGCCAGCCCCTGTACGGGCCCAACAGCGCGCCGGGCGCCACCCCGGACCCGGGCCTGCCCACGGCGCCCGGCCCGGGCTCCCCGGCGACGGCCCGCTCGACGGCACCGACGCCCTCCGGCGGGTTCTGGTCCCGAGTGACCTCGACCCTCGAATTCTGGCGGTGACCGGACCGGACCCTGCCGGGTCCGGGAGATCCGAAGGCGGTCCCCGACCGACGGCCCGGGACGACGCCGCCGATGTCGCCCGCCTCCTCGGCCGGGCGCCGGCGGGCGCCTTCGAGGTGGTGGTGCGCTCCGCAGACGGCAGCCCGGCGGTGATCGCCAACGCCCCGTTCCTCTTCGACGGCACGCCCATGCCCACCCGGTACTGGCTGGTCGATCCTGCGCTGCGTGACGCAGTGAGCCGTCTGGAGTCCTCGGGCGGGGTCCGGGCCGCCGAGGCAGCCTGCGACCCCGCTGCCGTGGCCGAGGCGCATCGGCGCTACGGGGCCGAGCGGGACGCCCTGATCGACGCCGGGCGGTCAGGCCCCCGGCCGTCGGGCGGCGTGGGGGGGACCCGGGAGGGCGTCAAGTGCCTCCACGCCCACCTGGCCTGGTGGCTGACCGGGGCCGACGATCCCGTCGGGGCCTGGACGGCGGACCGCATCGGCCTCCATCCGGCCTGAGCGGAGCGCGCCCGGCCCGCACCCGACGGCCGGGCCAGCGGTCTCGGGCGGCGATGCCGGCCGCCGGCCTGCGTCGTTCCGTGTCGGCCGGACGCTCGCCCTCCCGGGGCGTGGTAGCAACGGGGCATGGACGACGCCCCGACGGCCCCGGCCATCGCCGCCATCGACTGCGGCACCAACTCGACGCGGCTCCTGGTGGCCGACGGCGACGGTCGGCCGGTCGAGCGCCTGATGCGGATCACCCGCCTCGGCCAGGACGTCGACGCCACCGGCCGGCTGGCCGACGAGGCCATCGGGCGCACCCTGGCAGTGCTGCGGGAGTACCGGGAGGTCATGGACCGCCACGGGGTGGGCCGAGGGCGCCTGGCCGCCACGTCGGCTGCCCGGGACGCCGCCAACGGGACCGACTTCCTGGACGCCGCCGGCGAGGTCACCGGCATCGCTCCCGAGCTGCTGGCCGGTGTCGACGAGGGCCGGCTCTCGCTGGCCGGTGCCGTGGCCGACCTCGACCCCGCCGAGGGCCCGTTCCTGGTGGTGGACATCGGCGGCGGCTCCACCGAGCTGGTGGCCGGCAACGGGGGCGACGATCCGGGCCTCGAGGTGGTCTCCCTGCAGATGGGGTGCGTCCGCCTTTCTGAGCGGTTCCTGGCCACCGATCCGCCGACCGCCGCCGAGCTGGCCGCTGCGTCGGCTGAGGTGGCGGCCCAGCTCGACCGGGCCGTGGCCGCCCACCCGGCGTTCCTGCAGGCCCGTCGGATGGTGGGCCTGGCCGGCACGGTCAGCACCCTGGCCTCCCTGGAGGTCGGCATGGACGTCTACGACCGGGACCTCGTCCACCACGTGGCCCTGACCCGGGACGCCGTCCGCCGCTGGCTGGCCGACCTGGCGTCCGACACGGCGGCCGGGCGCCTGACCCGTCCCGGCATGGTCCCCGGGCGGGAGGACGTCATCGTGGGCGGTGTCGTGGTGCTCGAGGGGGTGATGACCCGGCTCGGGTTCGACGAGTGCCTGGTGTCCGAGTCCGACATCCTCGACGGCCTCATCGCCTCCCAGGTCGGGGCCGGCTGACCGGTCGCACGTCCCCTCCCGTTCGGCGGGGTCCGCTCAGGAGGAAGCGGCCTGTGGCGTCGCACCCGGCAGCCGCACGGAGCGGACGGACGGCGGCGGGTCCCACGAGAACGCGGCGACGCCGCCGGCGTCGACCAGGGTGCGGGCGTGGAGGACGGTGCGGACGTAGGTGATGGCGGCATCGTCGTCGGCCGGGGTGGCGAAGGGGACGGTGTCCTCCTGGGCCGGGGCGAAGACGAACACCACCGGTCGGGCGCCCACCGCGTAGGTGCGGCCCGGGCTGTAGAACAGCGCCTCGGGACGTCCGGAGAACCGTCCCATGATGCCGATGGTGGCGACCACCTCGGCCGAGGGCGGCGTGGAAGCCAGCGCCTGGCGCAGGTGGGCGGCCGTGCCGGCGGGGACCCGGGACACCGCCCAGCGCACGTTGCCGGGGGCCACAGCGGCGTCGTAGGAGAGGGCCACGCCAGCCAGCACCACCCCGGCCAGAGCCGCCACGGTCCACCCCCGGGGGACCCGGTCGGCCAGCCAGATCAGCACGATCGCCGTCCCCACCAGGACGAAGGGGAAGACGGCGAAGTTCTGGAACGGCTCGAAGATGAACCCGTACTGGGAGTTGAGGGCGTCGACGACGAGGACCGTCACCGGGACCCCGAACCCCCACGCCGAGGCCAGGCCGACGATCCCCACCGGCCGGAGGAGGAGCCAGATGTAGTGCATCCGCAGATGGAGCTGGTGGAGCACCCGGCCGGGATGGTCGACGATGCCCATAAGGACCAGCACGACCCCCCCGGTGGCCGGCAGGTGGGTGCGTCCGGCCAGGTAGGCGTAGTAGTCCAGGCCCGAGCCGAGGTTGGCCCCGACCAGGGGGATGAACGCCGACCAGGCGGCTCCGCACCCCACCAGGAGCAGGCCCGACCGGCGCGTCCGCGTCCCGGCCAGGAGGGCGGAGATGCCGAGGCCGATCACCATCAGGGCGGCGAACGTCCCGCACAGCAGGGCCCCGGGTATCCACACCCAGGCCCGCCGGGTGCGCCCGTGCCAGAGGTCCCGGCCGGCCAGCACCACGAACAGGGTCGAGATGGGCTCGGTGTGGAAGTCGAAGAGCAGGGTCCGATAGACGCCGACGTTGGCCACCACCGCGGCCAGCACGGCGACCCCGGCGGTGACCGTCACCCAGGTGGCCGCCGCCCGTCGCTCGAGCACCTCGACGACCCACACGAAGGTGACGAAGCCGCAGGCGGCGATTGCCACGTCCTGCACCCAGAGCAGGAGCACGCCCTGGGAGGAGAGCAGGTGGAGCGGGGCCAGCGCCCAGATGATCAGCTCGAGGTCGTTGCGGACGAAGGGCACATGGTGCAGCCACACGGTGCCGACCGGGTTGAGATGGCCCTGTCCGATGAGGGCCCACGCCTGGTAGTAGGAGGCATAGTCGGCGGTCAGGTCGACCCGGTGGTAGAGCATCGAGGAGAAGGCCGCCATGCCGGCCAGCCACACCAGGACCACGGCCAGGCCGCCCAGGCGGATGGCCCGGGCCGTGCGCTTCCGACGGTCGGCCACCCGGCGGGTGCGGTCGTCGGAACGGGCACCGCCTGCCGGGGCACCACCGGTCGTCCCCTGGTGGGGGCGCCCGGAGTCCCCCTCGGCGGCTGTCCGGCCAGCGTCGTCCGCCACGGCAGGGGTGCCGGGGTCGGCCGAAGGTGAAGGCCGGGGCCCGGCGGTGAGGTCGGTCATCGGGTCCGGTGCCGGGCACGACGGGCGGTGTCGACCCCGTGGTTCCCCTGCTCGTCCCGGTGTTCGCTCAGGGTGTGGTGCCCCATCGTCCGCCCTCACTCGACGCCGGTCCGCCTCGTGGCGTCCCGCCTCGTGCGGCCCGCCGACTCCGGCTCCTCCCGTGGGGTGCCGGTGGTGGCCAGGGTACCGCCCTGGTCCGTCCGGGACCGGGCACCACCCCCGGCGCCGTCGCATCGACGACATGCGCCCGCCCCGTTGTCGGGACGGCGCGGCACCCCGATGAAGCCCTGGGGAAGCCGGGACGGCGGCAGGGCGACGGATATGCTCCATCCCATGGGAGACCAGCGTGACAGCGTCCGGCGGCGCCGCTGTGCCTGACGGGGAGCCCCGGCCCACGGGCCCCGAGGACCTGTTGGCCCGCATCGACGTCCTGGTCCGCCAGATCGACGCCGAGCACGCCGTGCCGGGGGCGTCCGGGCCCGCCGGCCTCGATGCCGTGGTGTCGCCGGTCCATGCCATGCGGGCGGCGCACGCCACGGTGCACCCGCCGGTAGACCTCGGCGGGCGGGGCTCGCTCGTCAAGCGGGCCGTGCGCCGGCTCACTGCCTGGTATGTCGAGCCCCGGTGGGCGGCCGAGCAGGAGCTCGACGCCCGCACCATCGAGTTCGCCTCCGAGGTCTACAACACCCTCCACCGCCTCGAGGTCGAGCTGGAC
>CAXBRB010000211.1:0-4578 GCA_963977795.1 uncultured Acidimicrobiaceae bacterium | reverse complement strand
GGGTCGACCACCCAGGTGGCCGCCGGGTCGACCACGGCCAGGTTGGCCGGCCGGCCGGGGGCCACGTCGCCGCCGTGGACCCCGCCCGAGGCGGCGTCCAGCCGGGCGATGGCCGCCGGCTGCCAGGACAGGAGGGCCACGATCCGCTCAACGGGCAGGTCCAGCTCGGTCACCGCCAGGGCGAAGGCCGTCTGGAGCCCGAGCATCCCCGGCGGCGCCTGGTCGAAAGGGAGATCCTTCAGCTCGGGAGCGTGGGGGGCGTGGTCGGTGGCGATGGCGTCGGCCGTGCCGTCGGCCAGGGCGGCCTTGACGGCGGCCACGTCGGCGTCGGTGCGCAGCGGCGGGTTGACCTTGAAGACCGGGTCGAAGCCGCAGGCGCAGGCGTCGGTGAGGGTGAAGTGGTGGGGTGCGACCTCGGCGGTCACCGGGACGCCCTCGGCCCGGGCGCGGCGCACCAGGTCGACCGAGCCGGCCGTGGAGAGGTGCAGGAAGTGGACCCGCCCGCCGGTGGCCCGGGCCAGGGCGATGTCCCGGGCCACCATGACCTCCTCGGCCTCGGCGGGCTGGCCGGGCAGGCCGAGCCGGCTCGACCACGCCCCCTCGTGCATCACGCCGCCGGCGGCCAGGCTCTTGTCCTCGCAGTGCTGGGCCAGGGTCACCCCGAGGTCGGTGGCGTACTGCAGGGCCCGGCGCATGAGGCCGGCCGACTGCACGCCGTCGCCGTCGTCGGTGAAGAGGCGCACCCCGAGGGCGGCCAGCTCGGCCATGGGGGCCAGGCGCTCGCCGGCCCGCCCCACGGTGATGGCGCCGGCCACGGCCACCTCGGCCAGGGCGCCCTGGGCCAGGGCGTAGATGTTGCGCACCGACTCGGCCGAGTCCAGGGCCGGCTCGGTGTTGGGCATGGCCACCACCGCCGTGTAGCCGCCGAGGGCGGCGGCCCGGGTGCCGGTCTCGACGGTCTCGGCCTCCTCGCGGCCCGGCTCGCGCAGGTGGGTGTGGAGGTCGACGAAGCCCGGGGTGACCAGGCACCCGCCGGCATCGAGCACGGTCGCCCCTGGTCCCGGTGCGATCCCCTCGGCCACCTCGGCCACCGTGCCCTCGACCACCCGCACGTCGGCCCGCCGGGACCCGGTGCGGTCCACCACCGTGCCGCCGCGGAGGACGAGCTCGCCCGGACGGTCGGGCGCCGACGGGACAGAGGATCGGTCAGCCACGGGAGCCTCCGGTGTGGGCGTCGGCCGAGGTGTCGGTTGACGTGTCGGTTGACGTGTCGGCCGGGGCCGCTGCGGCCTCGGCGCCGGGCTGGCCCAGCAGCAGGAAGAGGACGGCCATCCGGACGGCCACGCCGTTGCCCACCTGGTCGGTGATGCGGGCCGAGGGCAGCTCGGCCACCTCCGAGGCGATCTCCACCCCCCGGATCATGGGGCCGGGGTGGAGGATGACGGCGTCGGGCGGCAGGGCCAGGGCCCGTCGGGCGGTCAGGGCGTAGCCGGCCGTGTACTCGCGCATGGTGGGCACGTACTCGCCGCTCCCCCGCTCGGCCTGGAGGCGCAGCAGCGAGATGACGTCGGTGGTGGCCAGGACTCGGTCCAGGTCGTGGCTCACCGAGGCCACCGGCCAGCCCTCCAGCGAGGGCGGGAGGAGGGTGGCCGGGGCCACCAGGGTGACCTCCGCGCCCAGGGCGGCATACGCCGTGACCTGGGATCGGGCCACCCGGCTGTGGCGGATGTCCCCGACGATGGTGACCCGGAGCCCCGGGAAGCGGTCGAGGCCCTCGTCGCCGCCGCCGAAGGCCTGGCGCACCGTGTAGAGGTCGAGGAGGGCCTGGGTGGGGTGCTGGTGCCAGCCGTCGCCGGCGTTGACCACCGCGCAGCCCTCCACCCACGAGGCCACCCGGGCGGGCACGCCCGAAGAGCTGTGGCGGATGATCACGGCGTCCATGCCGATGGCCTGGATGGTCTCGATGGTGTCCCGCAGCGACTCGCCCTTCTTGACCGACGAGGAGCCCGCGGCGAACGAGAGCACGTCGGCCGACATGCGCTTGGCCGCGGTCTCGAAGGACATCCGGGTCCGGGTGGAGTCCTCGAAGAAGAGGGTGGCCACCGTGCGGCCCCGGAGGGTGGGGACCTTCGGGTTGGCCCGCCGGCCCACTTCGGCAAAGGAGTCGGCCACCCGCAGGACGTCGCCGATGGCCCCGGCGTCGAGGTCGTCCATGGACAGGAGGTGGGGCGGGAAGGCGCTCACCGGGTCACCGTCCCTGCAGCTCGCCGATGGCCACGCCCGCCTCGGTCACGTCCACCATCTCCTCACGGCTGGTGGGGAGGTTCTTGCCCACGTAGTCGGGCCGGATGGGCAGCTCGCGGTGGCCGCGGTCGACCATGACGGCGAGCTGGACGGCCTGGGCGCGGCCGTACTCGCCGAGGGCGTTGAGGGCGGCCCGGATGGTGCGGCCCGTGAAGAGGACGTCGTCGACGAGCACCACGGTCATCCCGGTCAGGTCGAAGGGGATGTCGGTGGTGGCCTCGGGCAGGACGGGGCGCAGGCCGATGTCGTCCCGGTAGAAGGCGACGTCGACCGTGCCCACGGGGACCTCGACGTCCTCCACGGCGGCCAGGGTCTCGGCCAGGCGGTGGGCGATGCCGACGCCGCCGGTCTGGAGGCCCACCAGGGCCAGGTGGTGGAGGCCACGGTTGCGCTCGGCGATCTCATGCGCCATGCGGGTGACGGCCCGGCGGACGTCGTCGGCCGACATCACCTGCGCCTTGGGAACGAAGACGCCACCCCGCGGTCGGGTATGGCTGCGTTCGCGTTCGGCCACCTGCTCCTCCAGTCCGTACGGGCCTCACGGGACCCGCTTCACGGTCTGCGGCGACTCTACACGGATCGCGTCGGCCCGTCGCCGGGGCACCGGCGCGTCCGGGGCCGGGGCCGGCCGGGTGCTCGGGACGCCGGGCCTCAGCCCCGGAGGCGCTCGGCCAGGGCGGCCAGGACGCCGTTGACGAAGCGGCCGGAGTCGTCGGTGGAGAAGGCCGAGGCCAGCTCGACGGCTTCGTTCAGCACGACGGCGGTGGGGACGTCCGGCTCGGTCAGCAGCTCGGCCACGGCCAGCCGCAGGACGTTGCGGTCGACCACGGCCATCCGGTCGAGGTCCCATCCGATGGCGGCCCCGTCGACGAGTGCGTCGATCTCGCTGCGGCGGTCGGACACGGCGGCCACCAGGGAGGCGGCGTAGGTGTCCGGCGGGACCGCCAGGGCGGCCACGACCTCGTCGGCGGGCACGCCCTTCAGCTCAGCCTCGTAGAGGAGGGCGAGAGCCCGCTCGCGGGCGTGGTGGCGGGGGGAGGGCGGAGCGTCCATGGGAGCGGCGGTGCGGCCGGCGCAGCTCGTGCGGCCGACGGCGCCCGGGTGACTCAGGCCCGGGTGATGTACTCGCCCGAGCGGGTGTCGACCTTCACCTTGTCCCCCGGGTTGACGAAGAGCGGCACCTGGATGACCAGCCCGGTCTCGAGCGTGGCCGGCTTGCGGGCCCCCGAGACGCGGTCGCCCTGGATGCCCGGCTCGGTCTCGGCGATGTCGAGCTCGACCGCAGCAGGCAGGTCCACCCCCACGATCTCGTCGCCCCAGAACTGGAGGACGGCGTCGTCGCCCTCCTTCAGGTAGCTGGTGGCGTCGCCCAGCTGGTCGCTGGGCACCTGGAGCTGGTCGTAGGACGAGGTGTCCATGAAGACGTACTCGGCCCCGTCCCGGTAGAGGAACTGCATCTCCCGCTTGTCGATGATGGCCTGCTCGAGCTTCTCGTCGGCCCGGTAGGTGCGCTCGATGACCGCTCCGGTCCGCTGGTTCTTCAGCTTGGTGCGGACGAAGGCCCCGCCCTTGCCCGGCTTCACGTGCTGGAACTCGATCACGTTGAACAGGCCTTCGGGCAGGTCCAGGGTCATGCCGTTGCGCAGGTCGTTGGTGGAGACGGACATCAGACAGCGACTTCCTTCGGGAATCGGGTGAGCGGGCGGGAGCCCTCGGGGGTGACCACCAGCGTGTCCTCGATGCGGACCCCGCCCACGTCGGGCAGGTACACGCCGGGCTCGACGGTGACCACGGTGCCGGGGGCGAGGATAGCAGTCGAGCCTCCGCCGACGGCAGGCCCCTCGTGGATGTCGAGGCCCACGCCGTGGCCCGTGCCGTGCTCGAACCGCTCGGCCCAGCCGGCCCCGGCGATGACCTCCCGGCACGCGGCGTCGACCTCTCCGGCCGGCCGGCCCGGCACGACGGCGGCCACCCCCGCCCGCTGGGACGCCGCCACCACGGTGAAGACGTCGGCCAGCGTTCCCGCAGGCTCGCCGCCGACGCAGAAGGTCCGGGTCATGTCCGAGCGGTAGCCGTCCACCATGGCGCCGAAGTCGACGACCACGGGGTCGCCCGGGCCGATGGCGCGCCGGCCCGGGCGGGCGTGGGGCTTGGCCGAGTTCGGCCCCGAGGCCACGATGGTCTCGAAGGCCCGGTCCTCGGCGCCCCGCCGCCGCATGGCATGGTCGAGCGCTGCGGCGAAGGCGGCCTCCGTCAGCACCTCTCCCCCACCCC
>CAXBRB010000210.1:0-4618 GCA_963977795.1 uncultured Acidimicrobiaceae bacterium | reverse complement strand
ACGTCGGCCAGGCCGGCGAAAGCACGGAACCCGTCAGGGCCGAGCAGGCGGGTGCCCACCAGGACGTCCTCGTCGGGGAAGGCAAGCAGGGCCCGGCGGTACTTGTCGCCCATCATGGCCCGCAGCACCGTGTCGGCCCGGGAGGTCCGGTCCACGGTGGCCAGGCCGATCAGCAGCGATGGCGTCCCGCCGATGCGCTCCAGGGTGGAGAAGGAGTAGCCGCGCAGCTTCGTCCCTTCACGGGCCCGGGTGACCAGCACCCACTCCTCCTGCTGCTTGGAGAGGAACCCGATGTCGAACCGGGGCTCCCGGTCGGCGCAGAGGTCGGCCATCTCGGCCAGCTCGGCGTCGCTGATCGACGTGCAATCCTTGGTCTCGACCTGGATGGACATGGGTCGTTGTGAACTCCTCGATCTCCCTGCGCCTGCTGCTGCCGACCCCTGGTTCCGGCGTGCCTCCGCAGCGGGCCACCGCAAGGCTGAGGCTCCGCTCCAGATCCCCTACGCCGGGGTCGGTCCCATGATTTTACGGGAAATCTGAGGGTCTGTCCCATCCGCCCCCAGAGGACCGCCTCGAAGGCCCGGAACACGGGGGATCGGGCCGGTGGGACCTGTGGCGTCCCCGCGCGGTCGGACGGCTGTCAGGTCTGGACGGCGTTGGGCCCGAGCAGGACCCGGAGCTCACCCATGAGGCCCCGGCTGCTGTCGACGTTGAACTCCGAGGAGAGATGGAAGGCCTTGGTGCCGATGTCGACCACGACGGGGGAGTGGCCCGGGTGCTCGCGCAGCAGGCGCTTGAGGTCCTGGAGCATCTGGTCGGTGAGGCCGGCGGCCGGCACGGCGATGCGCACGTCTCGGGAGCCGTCCGCCACCAGGCTCGGTCGGCTGATCTCCATGCAGACCAGCTTCAGGCGCTCGTCACGCATGTCCAGGCGGGCCTTCATCACGACGATGGCGTCATCTTCGAGGAGCGCGCCGCAGTCGGCCATGGTCTTGGGGAAGACGAAGGCCTCGATGGATGCGTTCAGGTCCTCCAGCGTGAAGGTGGCCATCAGGTCGCCCTTCTTCGTGTACCGGCGGCTGAGGTCCGTGACCACACCGCCGACGACCCGGACCGCCCCGCCGCCCGAGTCGTAGGCGCCGCCGCCGCCCTGGTCGGGGTCGTACTCGAGGAGGTCGGCCAGCGAGCAGTCGGTGAGCCGCGAGAGCGAGCCCTCGAGGCCCATGAGCGGGTGGTCGCTGATGTAGAGGCCGAGCATCTCCTTCTCGAAGCTCAGCCGGAGCGCCTTGTCGAACTCGGTCTCGGCGATGGGCACCCGGGTGTCCCCGAACCCCTGTGTCTGACCCTCGTCGGTCTCCTCGATGGCGGCGAACAGCGACATGACCCCGGCCTCGAGCTCCCGGCGCCGTTCGATGGTGCGGTCGACGATCTCCTCGAACGAGAGGAAGAGACCCTGTCGGGGGTGGCCGAGCGAGTCGAACGCACCGGCCTTGATCAGCGACTCGATGGTCCGCTTGTTGAGGACCTGCATGTCCACCCGCTGGCAGAAGTCGTAGAAGTCCAGGAACGGACCGTTCGCCTCCCGCTCGGCCACGATCAGGGCCACCAGTGCCTCGCCCACGTTGCGCACGGCGGCCAGGCCGAAGGTGATGGCTCCGGGGCTGTCGGTGGCGGCACGGCCGGATGCCGGGGCGCCGCCCCCGGTGTCCGGACCGTCGTCGCCCGTATCGCCCGTATGCACGGGGCCGTCGTTGCCGCCGCCGTCGGCGCCCTTGGCCGGGTGGGTGGCCAGCGCCTCGGAGCGCTCGTGCACGGTGAAGTCCGGGGTGAATTCGGCCTGGGACCGGTTGACGTCGGGGACCAGCACCTCGATGCGGAGCGACCGGCACTCGGCCAGGTAGACGGCGGTCTTGTCCTTGTTGTCCTTCACCGACGTGAGGAGGCTGGCCAGGTACTCCACCGGGTGGTGGGCCTTGAGCCAGGCGGTCTGGTAGGCGATGAACCCGTAGCCGTAGGAGTGGGACTTGTTGAAGGCGTAGTCGGCGAAGGGCTCGATGATGTCGAACAGGGCGGTGCCCAGCTCGGCGCCGTAGCCCTCGGTGATGCAGCCCTCCACGAACTTCTCGCGCTCGGCCTGGATCAGGGCCCGGATCTTCTTGCCGCACGCCTTCCGCAGGTTGTCGGCCTCGGCCAGGCTGTAGCCGGCGAACTTCTGGGCGACCCGCATGACCGACTCCTGGTAGATCATGAGGCCGTAGGTGTCGGCCAGGATCTCCTCGAGGTCGGGGTGGAGGTAGGTCACCGGCTTGCGCCCGTTCTTGCGGTCGGCGTAGTCCCGGTGCATGTTGGCCGCCATCGGCCCGGGCCGGTAGAGGGCCACCAGGGCGGCGACGTCGTCGAAGCTGGTCGGGGCCAGGGACCGCATGAGGGAGCGCATGGGGCCGCCCTCGAGCTGGAAGACGCCCATGGAGTCACCCCGGCGGAGCATCTCGAAGGTCGGATCGTCGTCCAGGGGGATCCGGTCGATGTCGGGGCGCTCGCCCGTGGACCCCTCGATCAGGTCGAGTGCCCGCTCGATGACCGACAGGTTCCGCAGGCCCAGGAAGTCCATCTTCAGCAGACCGAGGTCCTCGACGCCGTGCATCTCGTACTGGGTGACGATGGGGGCGTCGTCGGGGTTGGCGTTGTCCGGCTTGCGCTGGATCGGCAGGTACTCGGTCAGCGGCTGGTCGGTGATGACCACGGCGGCGGCGTGGATCCCGTCGCCCCGGCGCAGGCCCTCGAGCCCCCGGGCGACGTCGATCACCCGCTTGGCATCGGGGTCCGTCTCGTACATGGTCCGCAGCTCGGCGGCGGCGGCGAACCCCTCCTCGTACCCTTCGGTCTTCTCCAGGCAGGCGGCCAGCGGGGTGTCGCGCCCCATCAGGAGCGGCGGCATGGCCTTGGCGATCTTGTCGCCGACGATGTAGGGGAAGCCCAGCACCCGGGAGGCGTCCCGCACGGCAGCCCGGGCCTTGATGGTCGAGAAGGTGACGATCTGGGCGACGTGGTCGGACCCGTACCGCTCGGCGGCGTACTTGATCATCTCGCCCCGGTAGCGCTCGTCGAAGTCCATGTCGATGTCGGGCATCTGGATGCGGCCGGGGTTGAGGAAGCGCTCGAAGAGGAGGTCGTAGCGGATGGGGTCGAGATCGACGATCTGCAGGCAGTAGGCCACGCAGCATCCGGCCGCCGAGCCACGCCCGGGACCCACCCGGATGCCCCGCGAGCGGGCGAAGCGGATCAGGTCCCACACGACGAGGAAGTAGGCCGAGAACCCCATCTGGGAGATGACGCCGAGCTCGTAGTCGAGCCGCTCCATCACCTCGGCCGGCAGCGGCATCCCGTACCGTTCCTTGGCGCCTTCGATGCTCAGGTTGCGCAGGTAGGCGTCGGCGCCCTCCTGGTAGGTCTCGCCGGCGAACTCGGCGGGCACCGGGAATTGAGGGAGGCTCGGTCGGCCGAAGTCGATCTCGACGTTGGCCCGCTCGGCGATGAGCAGGGTGTTGTCGCACGCCTCGGGGATCTCCGCGAAGAGGTGGCGCATCTCGGCCGCCGACTTCAGGTAGTGCTCCTCGCCCTCGAACTTGAACCGCTTGGGGTCGTCGATGAGCGAGCCGGTCTGCACGCACAGAAGGGCGTCGTGGGCGACGTGGTCCTCCCGGTGGGTGTAGTGGCTGTCGTTGGTGGCGAGCAGCGGAGCCCCGATGCGGCGGGCGATCTCCACCAGCGCCGGGTTCGTCTTGTGCTGCTCGGGCAGGCCGTGGTCCTGGACCTCGACGAAGAGGTTCCCCTTGCCGAAGATGTCCTGGAGCCGGCCCGCCAGCATCTCGGCCTTGACCTGGTCGTCGGCCAGCAGCGCCTGGAGGACCACGCCGCCGAGGCAGCCGGTGGTGGCGATCAGGCCTGATGCATGGCGCTCGAGCAGCTCCCAGTCGAGGCGGGGCTTGTAGTAGTAGCCCTCGAGGTAGGCCGCCGACGAGAGCTTGAGGAGGTTGCGGTAGCCCTCGTTGCTCTCGGCCAGCAGGGTCAGGTGGTAGTAGAGCTTCTCGCCGCCGCCGGTGTCCCCTCCGGTGTCGTCGACCTTGCCCCGTCGGGCCGGCCGCTCGTGCCGGGACTCGCCGGCCATGTAGGCCTCGGTGCCGATGATGGGGTTGATGCCGGCCTTCTTGCAGGCGGCATAGAAGTCGAGGACGCCGTACATGTTGCCGTGGTCGGTGATGCCCAGCGCCGGCTGGCCGTCCTCCACGGCCGCCTGGACGAGGTCCTTCACCCGTGCCGCGCCGTCGAGCATCGAGAACTCGGTGTGGGTGTGCAGGTGGGTGAACGATCGACCTGACAACGTGCCCTGCTCCTCCCTCGTCGGCCCCCTGCATCCCCTCGGCGAGTTACAGCGGTGTCATTTCGACGATAGCGCGATGGGATGGGCGGTGGCGGGGTGAAGCCCTGACCTGGGACGGAGTCCTGCACGGTCCGTCGGGCGCCGTCATTCCCGGCTCGCGTGTGACACCCGCCTGGGAGGGTGGGGCATGGCCACCACGGCGGAGCCACCAGCGCAGCAGACCGAGACCGTGGCCTT
>CAXBRB010000209.1:0-4632 GCA_963977795.1 uncultured Acidimicrobiaceae bacterium | reverse complement strand
ACCACCGAGATCTACACTATTTCCCTACACGACGCTCTTCCGATCTTGGTGACCCGGGCGACGTCCTCTTCCCGGCTGGCGGCCGCGGCGGCCAGGGCGGCGGCCATGCCGGCCACGCCGGCCACCGCCGGGGTGCCGCTGCGCCGGCCCCGCTCCTGGCCACCGCCCTCCAGGCGGGCCGAGAGGCGGGTCCCGTCCCGGACCACCAGGGCCCCGGCGCCCACCGGGCCGCCGAACTTGTGGGCGCTGAGGGAGACCAGGTCGCACACCGCGGTGAGCGGGGCCAGGTCGGCCCACGGGGCGGCCTGGACGGCGTCGGTGTGGAGGACCGCATCGGGCGCCCGGTTGCGCACGGTGGCCGCCACCCGCTCGACGGGCTGGACCGTGCCCAGCTCGTTGCTGACGGCCAGCACCGAGACCAGGGCCACCTCCCCGTCGAGGGCCGCGGCCAGCGCTCCGAGGTCGACCACACCGTCGGGGGTGGTCGGCACCAGGCGGAGCTCGGCCCCGGTGCGCCGGGCCGCCGCCCGGGCGGCCTCGAGGACGGCGTGGTGCTCCATGGCCGTGCACACCACGGCACCGACCGGCCGGCCCATCAAGGCAGCGGCGTCGGCTTCGGCTGCGAGCACCCCGTGGACGGCCAGGCTGTCGGCCTCGGTCCCGCCGGAGGTGAGCACCACCTCGCCGGGCGCCGCCCCGACCAGGCCGGCGATGACGTCACGGGCGTCGTCCAGGGCCCGGCGGGCCCGACGGGCCTCGTCGTGGGCCCCGGTGGGGTTGCCGGCGGGCCGGTCCCACTCGGCCAGCACGGCGGACCGGGCCTCGGGTCGGAGCGGGGCGGTGGCCGCCCAGTCGAGGTAGGTGCGGCCGGCCGGACCGCCGGGGCCGGCGGACGGGGACGGGGTCAGGCGATCCACACCGACTTCACGTTGCAGAACTCGTGCAGGCCCACCCCGGCCAGCTCGCGGCCGATGCCGGAGGCCTTGATGCCGCCGAAGGGGAGCTGGGGCATCGAGGCGGTCATCCCGTTGATGAAGACCTGGCCGGCCTCGAGGCCCACGGCGAAGGTCTGCTGCTCGTCGGGATCGGTGGTCCAGACGCTCGATCCCAGCCCGTACTCGGTGTCGTTGGCCACGGCCAGCGCCTCGGCGGCGTCGGCCACCGTGTAGAGGAGGGCGACGGGGCCGAAGACCTCTTCGGTGGCCACCCGCATGGCCGGCGTGATGCCGGTGATGACGGTGGGCCGGTAGAAGCAGCCGGGGGCGTCGGGTCCCTTCGGGCCGACCACCCGCTCGCCGCCGCAGAGGATGACCGCCCCCTTGGCCCGGGCGTCCTCCACCTGGGCCTCGATGGTGTCGACGGCCGCCGCGTTGATGAGCGGGCCGACCTCGGTGGCCGGGTCCAGGGGGTCGCCGACCGAGAGGGACTCCATGGCGGCCACGAAGCCCCGGGTGAACTCCTCGGCCACGTCGGCATGGACGATGAACCGCTTGGCGGCGATGCACGACTGGCCGCCGTTCTGGACCCGGGCCTGCACGCCCACGGCGATGGCCCGCTCCAGGTCGGCCGAGGGCAGCACCACGAAGGGGTCGCTGCCGCCCAGCTCGAGGACGACCTTCTTGCCCACTGCACCGGCCTGGGCGGCGACGGCTCGGCCGGCCGCGGTGGAGCCGGTCAGGGTCACCGCGGCCACCCGTCGGTCGGCGATGATCCCCGGCACCTGGTCGGTCCCGATGAGCAGGGTCTGGAGGATGCCGTCAGGGCCGCCGGCCCGGCGGAACAGGTCCTCTAAGAAGAGGGCCGTCCGAGGGACGCTCGGGGCGTGCTTCAGCAAGCCGACGTTGCCCACCATGATGGCCGGGGCGATGAAGCGGGCCACCTGCCAGAGGGGGAAGTTCCACGGCATGATGGCCAGGACGGCCCCGAGCGGCTGGTAGGTGACGAGGCCGAGGGAGGCCTCCACCGGGACCTCCCGGTCCTCGAGCAGGGCCTCGGCGTGCTCGGCGAACCACCGGAAGCCGTTGGCGCACTTGACCACCTCGCCCTTGGCCTGGGCGAAGGGCTTTCCCATCTCGGTGGTGACCATCTCGGCGATGACCGGCACCTCGCCCTCGAGCAGCTCGGCGGCCGTGATCAGCAGGCGTGACCGCTCGGCGAAGGTAGAGCGGGCCCAGGTGGCCGCGCACGCCTCGGCGGTGGCCAGGCGGGCCTCCACCTCGTCCCGGCCCAGCGGGTCGAAGGTCTCCAGCACCTCGCCGGTGGCGGGGTTCACGGTGGCGATGGGGGGACCGGCGTCGACGGCGTGCATTCCCCCAGTATCGCCCACCAGGGACAGGGGGTCCCGGCGGCCCGAACGGGCCGTGACGCGCCGTGCCATGTCGTGTGACTGCGATGGCCTGCGACACAGCTTCTGCCCGGTCGCAGCGGTGGAAGGCCCGTCCGGAGAGCTCACCCGTAGATAGTATATTTACTATCACTATGAAGACCGTACACGGATGACGACGGCCAGGCTGATCCGGGAAGCCCGTCGTAGCGCGGGGCTGTCTCAGCGGGCGCTGGCCTCCCGGGCCGGTGTGGCGCAGCCTGCCCTGGCGGACATCGAACGGGCGATCCACGACACCCGGGTAGGGACGGCGGCCCGCCTGCTCCGTGCTGCGGGATGCAAGCTCTTCGTGCTCCCGACGACGCGGACCGCTGCATCCAGCTGGGCCGACACGATCCACACCCAGCTCCGCAGCACCCAGCGGAACGAGTCGACTGCGTTCCGGGCCGTCATCGGGTTGAGCGACGACCTCGCCGCCGCAGAACCGGCCGAACGGGTCGCCCTCTGCCTCACGCCGCCAGCCCCTTGTGGAGACCCGAGGTTCGACGCTGCCGTGGCCGCCGTCGTGGAGCATCATCTGACGACGGACGGTCTCCCGGTCCCGGACTGGGTCCACGAGCCGTGGCGCTCATTGAGCGAACCGTGGGAGGCCACTCCCCACCTCGGGGGCGACGAGGTTCCCGACGCGTTCCTCCGTCATGGCGTACTCCTTGCCCGGTCCGAGCTGGCGAGCGCCTGAGGTGCTCTTCTCACGAGTGGGCGTCGAGATCGGGCTCCAGGAGCTGGTCGACGCACTCGCTCCGTCCGACGAGCCGATCCGGATCCACGTCGTCGGGGGTGCCGCCGTCATCCTCCGGGTGGACCGGCCGGCACTCACCGCCGACATCGACACCCTCCGTGCCGACGCCACGGTCCTCGAGGCAGCAGAGCGGATCGGCACACGACGGCGACCGGCGGGACGGCTGAACCGGCCGACTCACGCCAGCCCCAGCACCTCCGGCAGCCGGAGGCGCTGGACCTTCCCGGTGGCCGTCCGAGGGAGGTCGTCCACCACCTCGACCTGCTTGGGCCGCTTGTACCCGGCCAGCCGGTCGGCGGCCAGGGCGGCCACGGCAGCGGCCACCCGGTCCGTCGCAGCACCCGGCGTCGGCACCACGGCGGCACAGACCCGTTGGCCCCACAGCTCGTCGGCCAGGCCGAAGACCGCCACCTCGGCCACCCCGTCGGCCTCGGCCAGCACGGCCTCGACCTCGGCCGGGTAGACGTTGACGCCCCCGGAGATGATGAGGTCGTCCCGGCGCCCGTCCAGGAAGAGGAAGCCGTTCCTGTCGAGGCGGCCGAGGTCCCCCACGGTGAAGCTCCCGTCCCGCCAGGCCGCCGCGGTCTTGGCCTCGTCGCGCCAGTAGGACCAGGCGGCATGGGCCGGCGGCCGGCACCACACGGTGCCGTCGTCGTCGACGCTGAGCTCGCGGCCCGGGCGGGCCCGGCCCACGGTGCCCGGGCGGGCCAGCCACTCGCCGGTGGGGCACACCGTGAACTGGCCCTCGGTGGAGCCGTAGAACTCGTAGAGGACCTCGGGGGCGACCACCTCGAGGGCGGCCCTCTTGAGGGCCGGCGGGCAGGCCGAGCCGGCGTGGACCAGCAGGCGCAAGGAGGCGAAGCGCTCCGGGGTCGTGCCCTCCAGGGCCAGGAGCCGGGTCAGGGCCGAAGGGGCGAGGAAGGCGGTGGTGGGCCTCGGGCCATGCGCCCCCTCCAGGGCGGCCGCCGCCGTGGCGGCGTCGAAGGCGCCGAGGATCACGCACGTCCCGCCCCGCAGCAGCGTGCCGCCGGCGAAGCGGATGGAGACCGAGTGGTACATCGGCGAGCACACCAGGTGGACGTCGCCAGGCCCGAAGTCCCATAGGTCGGCCTCGTCGCCGAAGGCGGCGGCGGCCGTGGCCGCGTCCCACACCCCGGTCCACACCCCCTTGGCCTGCCCGGTGGTGCCCGAGGTGTAGTGCATGGGCCGGGCCCGGGGGAACGGGTGGAGTCTCACCTCAGGTCCCCGGTCGAGGGCGGCCAGGGCCCTGGGATCGAGCACCGCCAGGGCCGGCTCGGCGTCGGCCACGAGCCGGTCCCGCTCCCCGTCGGTCAAGGTGGCGTTGAGGAGGACGGGGACGATCCCGGTGCGCAGGGCGCCGAGCACGGCGCACAGCAGGGCGGCCGACGACGGCAGGCAGAAGGCCACCCGGTCCCCCAGATCGGAAGAGCACACGTCTGAACTCCAGTCACGGCTACATCTCGTATGCCGTCTTCTGCTTGAAAAAAAA
>CAXBRB010000208.1:0-4677 GCA_963977795.1 uncultured Acidimicrobiaceae bacterium | reverse complement strand
TTTTTTTCAAGCAGAAGACGGCATACGAGATGTAGCCGTGACTGGAGTTCAGACGTGTGCTCTTCCGATCTGCACGACCACGGCGTTGGCGCCGATGCGGCTGCCGCTGCCGATGGTGATCGGGCCGAGCACCTTGGCGCCGGCTCCCACCGTCACCCGGTCCCCCAGCGTCGGGTGGCGCTTGCCGTGCTCCAGGCTGGTGCCCCCCAGGGTCACCCCCTGGTAGATGGTGACATCACGTCCGATCTCGACGGTCTCGCCGATGACGACGCCGATGGCGTGGTCGATGAACAGCCCCTCGCCGATGACGGCGGCCGGGTGGATGTCCACGTTGGTGAGGGACCGGACCAGCCCGGCCAGCAGCCGGGCGGCCAGCGGGTGGCCGCCGTGCCACAGCCGCGCCGTCACCCGGTGCCCCCACACCGCGTGGAGGCCCGGATAGGTGAGCACGACCTCGAGGGCCGAGCGGGCGGCCGGGTCCCGCTCGAGGACCGAGGCCACGTCCCGGCGCAGGGCGCCGAGCACGGTCAGTCGCCGAGGCCTTCGAAGAGCGCCGTCGACAGGTACCGCTCGCCGAAGGACGGGATGATGACCACGATCCGCTTCCCGGCGTTCTCGGGCCGGCGGGCCACCTGGAGGGCGGCCCAGGTGGAGGCCCCCGACGAGATGCCGATCAGGAGGCCCTCCTCGGTGGCCATGCGCCGGGCCGTGGCCATGGCGTCCTCGTTGGCCACCTGGACGACCTCGTCGTAGACGTCGGTGTCCAAGATGGCGGGCACGAAGCCGGCCCCGATCCCCTGGATGGGGTGGGGGCCCTTGACCCCGCCCGAGAGCACCGGCGAGGCGGCCGGCTCGACGGCCACCATGGTGATGGCCGGGTTCAGCTCCTTCAGGCGCTGGCCGACCCCGGTGATGGTCCCGCCGGTGCCCACGCCGGACACCACGATGTCCACGGTGCCGTCGGTGTCGGCCCAGATCTCCTCCGCCGTGGTCCGGCGGTGGATGGCCGGGTTGGCTGCGTTCTCGAACTGCTGGGGGACGAAGAACTTGCCCTCGCCCTTGGCGATCTCCTCGGCCTTGGCGATGGCCCCGCCCATGCCGTCGGGCCCCGGGGTGAGCACCAGCTCGGCGCCGTAGCCCCGCAGCAGCATGCGCCGCTCCTTCGACATGGTCTCGGGCATGGTGAAGATGCAGCGGTAGCCGCGGGCGGCGCACACCATGGCCAGGGCGATCCCGGTGTTTCCCGAGGTCGGCTCGACGATGGTGGTCTCGTGGTCGATCAGGCCGGCCTCCTCGGCGGCATCGATCATCGAGACGGCGATGCGGTCCTTCACGCTGTGGGCCGGGTTGAAGAACTCGAGCTTGGCCAGGACCTCGGCCCCGGCACCCTCGGTCACGTTCCGGAGCCGCACCAGCGGGGTGTTGCCGATGAGCTGGGTGATGTCGTCTGCGATCCGCATGGTCTGGGCCCTTTCGCCTGGCCGGGTCCGTCTCGGCGCCCGGGACCCCAATCTTGACCCAAAACGTCAGGTATTGGCCAGAGGCGCCTGCGGCACGCCCGGAGGACCGGGCCGCCGGCACCGGTCGGGTCGTCCCGGCCCGCCCGTCGGAGGGTCAGCCGGGCCGGCGGGACGGGCCCGGGGCGACCTTCGTCCGGGCGTGGAGGACGTGGCGCACCACCTGGACGGTCACGCCGACGGCGGCCGCCAGGACGACGACGGCCATGACCACCACGCCCGGCGCAGACGGATCGGCACGGTCGAGGGTGTCGGCCGACGAGGAGGAGCCGAGGAGGGCCAGCACCTCGAGGCCGAGGGCCATGAACCACACGGAGACGAGCAGGCCCGCCACGGCCATGCCGGAGGTGCGCTGGCCGGCGCCGCCCGGCCGGGCCAGGGCCAGGATCCCGGTCAGCCCGCCGAGGACCAGACCAGCCACCGAGATGGCCAAGAGCGCCACGGAGAGGCCGGCCGGCAGGCTGTCGGCGTCGGACGACCTGCCCTGGACGACCACGATCAGCGCGCCCATGCCCACCGCCGAGGAGGCCAGGGAGATCACCCCGACCGGCAGGTGGTGGGCGTTGCCGGCACGGGGCGGCCGGGCGGTCCCGCCCGACCGGGGGTGGTGCGCCTTGGTGCGGTCGACGGTCGAGATGGCCATCGTCGTCCCTTACCTCCTCGCCGAAGGCGGCGTCGTGCCCGCCGCGCCGTACTCCCCGACGAACGTATGGCCGGCGGGCGCACAGGGACCAGGGGCGAAGGTCACCGATCCCGGTGCCCGTCGGCACATCGACGGGGCGCCGACGGGGCGGCCTGGCGGGCGGGAGGGAGAGCGGCCGTGCGGCGTAGGCCATGATGCGGCCGTGCGGCGTAGGCCATGATGCGGCCGTGCGGCGTAGGCCATGATGAGGTCATGGCCCAGGAGATCCTGATCGTCAGCCACACCCACTGGGACCGGGAGTGGTACCGGACCTTCGAGGCCTTCCGGGCACGGCTCGTCGACACGGTGGACCGGGTCCTCGACCTCCTGGACGAGGACCCCGGGTGGGCGTTCCTCCTCGACGGCCAGGCCATCGTGGTCGAGGACTACCTGGCCGTGCGCCCGGGGAGCCGGCGGCGCCTGGTGGATGCGGTCGCAGCCGGTCGCCTGGCCATCGGACCGTGGTACGTCCAGCCCGACTCACTCCTCCCGTCCGGGGAGAGCCACGTGCGCAACCTCCTCGAAGGGCGCCGGGTGGCCGAGGCCCACGGCGGCTGCTCGACGGTGGCCTACGCACCGGACTCGTTCGGGCACCCCGCCCAGTTCCCCCAGCTCTTCGTCGGCTTCGGCCTGGGTCCCTTCGTCCACTGGCGGGGCAACGGCGACGAGATCGACCGGCTCGGCCCGGTCTACCGGTGGGAGGCGCCCGACGGGAGCGCGGTGCTCGACTACGTGCTGGCCACCGGCTACTTCTCCGCTGCGGGGCTGCCCGACGACCCCGACGGCGCCGCCGAGGCCCTGGCCGGCGTGGTCCAGCGCTTCCCCGCCGTCGAGCGGGCCCCGGTGGTCCTCATGCACGGGGTCGACCACATGTACCCCCAGGCCGGCACGGCGGCCACGGCGGCGGCGCTGGCGGCACGGACCGGTGCGACGGTCCACCGGGGCGTCCTCGACCGGCTGGCCACGGACGTCGATCCCGTCGACCGTCCGACGTTCCGCGGCGAGCTCCTCGGCGGCCGCCTGGCCAACCTGCTGCCCGGGGTCTGGTCGTCCCGCCTTCCCCTCAAGCAGGCCGACCGGCGGGCCGAGCGGGCACTGGTGGGCTGGGCCGAGCCCTGGGCCGCCCTCGGCGCCGCCCTCGGGCTGGCCGACGAGTCGCCGTCGCTGCGGGAGGCCCGCCGGGCGCTGCTGGCCAACCAGGCCCACGACTCCCTCGGCGGGTGCTCCATCGACGAGGTCCACCGCCAGATGGCGGCCCGGACGGCCACGGCCACCGGGCTGGCCGACGAGACGACGGCGAGGGTCCTCGGACGGCTCGTCGGGCTCAGCCCCGACCGCCACGTCCCGTGGAGCACCGAGCTCGAGCTGGCCGTGGTCAACCCCTCCCCCACACCCCGCACCGACGTGGTCCGGATCCCCCTCGACGGCTTCCCCCTCTACCGGATCACCTACCGCGACGTCGACGTCCACCCGCTCTCCCTGGCTGCGGGCACGGTGGCCGGCTACGAGGTGGACGGGCGCCCGGTCCGCCTGGTGCGCTCCGACGACCCGGACCGCGTGCGCATGGTCGAGGAGTGGCCGGCCGTCGACGTCGAGCTGGTGGTGGCGGACGTGCCCGCCTTCGGGTGGCGCTCGGTGCGGCTGGTGGCCTCGGCGGCCCACGAGGACGTCGTCGACGACGGACGGACCCTGGACGACGGCGACGACCTCGCCGTCGAGGTGGCCGACGACGGGACGTTCACCGTGACCGGTCGGGGCCGGTGCCTGGCCGGCCTCGGTGCGGTGGAGGACCGGGGCGACCGGGGCGACAGCTACGACTTCGACCCGGTGGCAGGCGACCCGGGCGCCCGGCTCCGCTCCGTCTCCGTGGTGCGTCGGCGCCACCCGTCGGGCATCGGACGCCTCGAGGTGACCCGGCTCTTCGACGTCCCCTCCGGGGTCACCCCCGGACGTGACGGCCGCCGGGCCGACACCGTCCCGCTCACCGTCCGCACCGAGATCCGCCTGGCTCCGGGGAACGGACGGGTGGACGTGCGCGTGGCCGTGGCGAGCACCGCCCGGGACCACCGGGTGCGCCTCTGCTTCCCCACCGGGGCGCCGGCCGGGGCCTCCCGGTCGGCTACCACCTTCGACGTCGCCGTGCGGCCCACGACCGTCCCCGACGTCGACGGCTGGTGGCACCCGGCGCCCGAGACCTTTCCCCATCAGGGGTGGGTGGCCGCCAACGGTCTGGTCGTCGGCGCCCCGGGCCTGCCCGAGGCCGAGGTCACCCCCGACGGGACCATCGCCGTGACCGTGCTGCGCTCGGTGGGGTGGCTGAGCCACACCGATCTGGGGCGCCGGCCCATCGCCGCCGGGCCGGCCATGGAGGCCCCGGGGCCCAGTGCCCCGAGGGCATCACCGTCGACCTGACCCTCCGCCTGGTCGATGCCGACGACGCACGGGTGCCGTGGGGCGAGGTGGCCGCAGTGGCCACCG
>CAXBRB010000207.1:0-4677 GCA_963977795.1 uncultured Acidimicrobiaceae bacterium | reverse complement strand
TTTTTTTTTTAATGATACGGCGACCACCGAGATCTACACTCTTTCCCTACACGACGCTCTTCCGATCTCGGTGGGTGCGCCGCCGGCGCGGGCCCAGGAGCGGAGGAGCACCATGGCCGAGACCCCCGGGTCGGATGGACGGTGGACGGCGGAGGATCACGAGGTGGCCGCCGAGCTGGCCGGCCGGGCCGGTGCGGTGCTGCTGGAGCTCCAGAGCCAGGGGCTCGAGGGCAAGGCCCTGGGCGCCGAGGGCGACCGGCGGGCCAACGCCCTCCTGATGGAGCTGCTCGGGGAGCGGCGGCCCGGCGACCGGGTGCGCTCCGAGGAGGCCGACCGGGACGAGCACCTGGTGGACGCCGAGGGGCGGCTGTGGATCATCGATCCCCTGGACGGCACCCGGGAGTACTCCGAGGCCCGCACCGACTGGGCCGTGCACGTGGCCCTGGCCGTCGACGGCTGGCCGGTGGTGGGGGCCGTCGCCCTGCCCGGCCTGGACCTGGTGCTCTCGACCGGTGCCCCGCCGGCCCTGCCGGCGCCGGCGGCGGTGCCCCGCATGGTGGTGAGCCGGACCCGGCCGCCGGCCTTCAGCGAGGGCGTGGCCGCCGCCCTGGGGGCCGAGATGGTGCCCATGGGCTCGGCTGGCGCCAAGATCTCCGCGGTCATCCGGGGCGAGGCCGAGGTCTACGTCCACGCCGGCGGGCAGTACGAGTGGGACTCGTGCGCCCCGGTGGCCGTGGCCCAGGCGGCCGGCCTGTTCACCAGCCGGATCGACGGCTCGCCGCTGCGCTACGCCCAGGCCAACCCGTGGCTGCCTGATCTCATCGTCTGCCATCCCGACCTGGCGGACGCCGTGCGGGAGGCGGTGGAGGCGACGGGGGCGGCGTGACGGCGACTGCTCCCGACGTCTTCGCGGAGGCCCCCCTCGGCCCCCTCCGCCTGAAGAACCGGATCATCAAGGCCGCCACCTTCGAGGGCCGCTCGCCCCGGGGCGAGGTGACCGACGACCTGGTGGCCTTCCACGTGGCCATGGCCCGGGGCGGGGTGGCCATGACGACCGTGGCCTACCTGGCCGTCTCCCCCGAGGGGCGCACCGACCGCCACTGCATCGTCCTCGGCCCGGGATCGGCCGACGGGCTGGCCCGGCTGGCCGACGCCGTCCACGGGGCCGGCGCCCTGGTGTCGGCCCAGATCGGCCACGCCGGACCGGTGGCCAACTCCGCCTCCAACGGGCTCCCCGCCCTTTCGCCCACCCGGCGCTTCGGCGCGTCGGGGGCGCGGACCCGGGCGGTGTCCGAGGCCGACATCGCCCGCATCACCGACGACTACGCCGCCGGAGCGGCCGCCGTGGCTCGAGCCGGCTTCGACGCCATCGAGGTCCACCTCGGCCACAACTACCTGCTCAGCTCGTTCCTGAGCCCCCGCCTGAACCGCCGGGGCGACGCCTGGGGCGGCACCCTGGAGGCCCGGGCCCGCTTCCCCCGCCAGGTGGTGGCCGCCGTGCGCCAGGCCGTGGGGCCGGGACTGGCCGTCACCGCCAAGCTCAACATGGAGGACGGGGTCCCCGGCGGCTTCGCCGTGGCCGAGAGCGTCGAGGTGGCACGGATGCTGGAGGCCGACGGCCATCTCGACGGCCTGGAGCTGACCGGAGGGAGCTCGCTCTCCAACCCGATGTACCTCTTCCGGGGGGCGGCCCCCCGCAAGGAGTTCGCCGCCACCCTCCCGGGCCCGCTCCGTCTGGGCTTCGCTGTGGTGGGGAAGCGCTTCCTCAAGGAGTACCCGTTCGAGGAGGCCTTCTTCGCCCCGACGGCCCGGCGGTTCCTGGAAGCGGTCGATCTGCCGGTGGTCCTGCTCGGCGGCATCGACCGGCTCGACACCGTCGAGGCGGCGCTGGCCGACGGGTTCTCCTTCGTGGCCATGGGCCGCGCCCTGCTGCGCGAGCCCGACCTCGTGGCCCGGTGGCAGGCGGGGCGACGGGACGCCTCCACCTGCATCCACTGCAACCGGTGCATGCCGACCATCTACTCGGGCACCCGGTGCGTCCTCGACCCCGGAGGCGGGCCCGGCGCCTCGGGCTGAGGACCGGCCGCAGGGCGGCGTTCAGGCCTCGACGGTCTCGTCGTCACCCCGGGTGAGCGGAGCGTCGAGGTCCCACCCCTCGGTGTCGGCCCGGCGGGCCAGCTCCCGCTCCGGCGGGCCACCGAGCCCGTCCGGATCGTCCATGAGTCCGTCCAGGGTGACCATGGCCTCGGGGTCGTCGAGGACGGCGTGCACCTCCTCGAGCTCCCGCTCGTCGATCTGGAGGTTGGGATCCAGGGAGGGGTCCACCTCGAGCAGCTCGGCGAAGGCCGGGTCCACCCGTCCCGCCTCGTCGGCGGCGGCGTCGCCCTGGCGGAAGAGCTCGGTCCCCTGGGGCTCGTCTGGCGTCCAGTCGTCCGTGGGCATCGCGCACCTCCTCACACTCGGGCCCGGTGGGCCCTCGCTGCGATTGTCCGCCCGGCACTCCGTCGGTGCCAGGGACGAAGGTCCCGGCATCGCCGGGAGGTGAGGGGTCCCGGCATCGCTGGAAGGTGAGGCGTCCCGGCATCGCTGGAAGGTGAGGCGTCCCGTGCGGTCAGACCACCGGGACCGGGCTGTCGACGGTCAGCGTGCCGTCGGCCCGGGCCTCCACGGTCAGCGGCCCGTGCGGGGTGGGCACGGTGGCCCGGGCCCACTCGAGGCCGCCCAGGGCCGGGGTGATCCGCACCGAGGCGTAGCCCGGCTCGGCCGGCTGGATCCCCAGCACGTGGACGATCAGGTCCCGGGTGGGCGTGGACGACCAGCCGTGGCACCGGGTCCCGCCCTGCCAGCACTCGGGCCAGGTGGTCTCCCCGGCGTCCAGGAAGACCGCCCAGTCGCGGCACAGCCCGGCCACGAGGTCGGCCCGACCGGCCCGGGCCAGACCGTCGTGGACCACGTACCGGAAGAACGGCTCGGCCTCGACCATCTGGACCTCGGCGTCCCATTCGGGCTCGGGATAGCCGGTCACCAGGTGCACGAAGCCGGTGGAGCCCCCCTCCACGGTGACCGAGTCCATCACCCACGAGTGGCGGATGAGGCGGGAGCGGTCGGTGATGCCGGCCACCACCCGGTCGATCCGGTCGGCCGGCACCAGGCCGGCGGCCAGGGCGGCCGCCCCGCCGTGCTGGGCCGCTTCGGGGCGGGCGGCGCCGTCCACCCGGTGGTCGATGTAGACGCCGCGCTTCTCGTCCCAGAAGGTGTCGAAGGCCGCCCGCACGCCGGCGTAGCGCACGTCGGCCCACCGCGCCGTCCCCTCGTCGCCCAGCCACCGGGCCATCCCGGCCAGGTCCTCCAGGGCCCGGGCCCACAGGGCGTTCATGACCGAGGAGGTCCCCGACGGGTAGACGCTGGCCCAGTCGAGGAGCGACCAGCCGGACACGTCGTGGAGGAGGCCGTCGTCGCCCAGGGCCGACTCGAACCACCGCAGGGTGCGCACCGCCGAGGGCAGGAGCTCGGCCACCACCTCGGCATCGCCGGTGTAGCGCATCAGGTTGTGGACCGACCGCACCCAGTGGAGCGACCAGTCGGGCACGAAGGTCCGGTCGTCGGCCCAGAAGTCCGAGGCGGGTGCCATGGCCAGCATCCCGTCGGCCCGGGCCAGGGCGGCCAGCTGCGGGTGCCACCGGGCCATCGACCAGTCGGGGTTGGCCACCAGGTCGACCATCTGGTGCACCACCGAGTCGCCGGTCCAGGCCCGCTGCTCCCGGGTCGGGCAGTCCACGTAGGCGTCGAGGGCGCACAGGTCCACCGTGCGCAGGCCGACCCGGTAGATCTCCTCGAGGAGCGGGTCCGAGCAGGCGAAGGTTGCGCCGTCGGGGCGGGGGCGGTGGCGGTCGTGCACGGCCAGGGTGATCCCGGGTGCCGGTCCGCCCTCGGGAGGTCGGACGGCGGCGTGGAGGTGGCGGGTGCCGATGACGTCGAAGGTCTCGAAGCGCTCGTCCCCGCCCCGGCAGACGTAGCGGAACCCGGCGTGCTGGCCCAGGGTGGCCAGGTTGCCGTCGTGGTCCAGGTGCTCGGCGGCGGCCACGTCGACCACCGTGCCCGGGGCCGCCCCGGTCACCTCGAGGACGACGGTCCCGGCGGCGATGCGGCCGAGGTCGAAGGACCGCAGCGTGGCCGGGTGGTCGGTGTCGGGACGGGCACCGGCCTCCTCGGACTCGTCGGCCAGGACCTGGCGGACCGGATCGTCGTGGGCGGCGCTGTGGGGGACCGGGCGCTCGCCGACCGGAGTGGCCGGATGGGACGCACCACCGGGGAAGGCGGCCCGGACCGGCGGGCGCAGCATCCCGAAGGGCTCGCTGGAGGGCCGCGGGTCGCCGGTGGCTCCGGTGTGGAACGGGGCCAGCTCGGCCGCCCGGGCCCAGCCGGCGTCGTCGAACCCGGGCCGGTCCCACCCGTCGGGGTGGTGGCGGGCGTCGAAGGACTCGAGCGGCAGGCAGGCCACGTCGCCGGGCACGGGCACCGGGGTCCATGCCGCTCCCGCCGCCGTGCGCCACGACCGGTCGCTCACCAGCCAGGTGCCGTCGATGCACGCCTCGAAGACCGCGCACCCCCCGCCGAGGGAGTAGCTCGGCGGCACCGGGGTCCACCAGGAGGTGGCGTCGCCGAAGTGGCGGGCCG
>CAXBRB010000206.1:0-4687 GCA_963977795.1 uncultured Acidimicrobiaceae bacterium | reverse complement strand
GCGACCCGCGCCCCGGGCCGCCGGAGGGCGCTGGCTACAGTGCCCCGATGCCCGCCGACCGCCGCCGGCTCGGCCACCTCCTGGCCGCCGCCACCTACCTGGTGCTGGCCGTCGGGCTCTGGTGGGGCTTCTGGAGCGGGCACCCGACCACCACGGCCACCTGCGGCTGCGGCGACACCTCCCTCATGACCTGGTTCACCGCCTGGCCGGCCTGGGCCCTGGCCCACGGGAGCTCGCTCTTCCACGCCACTCAGGCCATGGTCCCCGCCGGCATCGATGTCCCGGCCAACACCAGCTTCCTCGCCCTCTCGGTCCCCCTGGTCCCCGTGACCCGCCTGGCCGGCCCGGTCGCCGCCCTCGGCGTGGCGGCCACCCTGGCCCCAGTGGGTGGGGCCCTGGCCGCCCGGGGCCTGGTGCTGCGGTGGACCGCCTGGCGCCCGGCCGCCTTCGTGGCCGGCCTCTGCTACGGCTTCTCCCCCTTCGTGCTCGAGAACCTCACCCTCGAGCACGTGGAGTTCGCCACCCTCGTCGTCCCGCCCCTCCTGGTGCTCTGCCTCGATGAGCTGGTGGTCCGCCTGCGTGGTCGCACCTGGACCTGGGGGCTGGCCTTGGGCGGCCTGTGCGCGGTGCAGTTCTTCGTCAGCGCCGAGGTGCTGGCCGCCTGCGCCCTGGCCGCCGCCCTGGGCCTGGCCGTCGCCGTCGGCGGCGCCCTGGTCGGCGACCGCCGGGCGCTCATCGACCGCTGGCGCCATGCCGCCGTGGGGCTCGTCGTCGGCTCGGCGACCGCCGTGGTGCTGCTGGCCTACCCGGCCGCCTACGCCCTCGCCGGACCCCAGCACCTCCCCCGCCGGGTCTTCCCCGGCGTCGAGTACTTCGGGGCCACCTGGCGCTCGCTCCTCCTCCCGGCCGGGCCGGCCGACCGCGGGCCCAACGCCGTCCTCCAGGTCTACGGCTACTTCGGGAGCCACCCGCTCCTCCTGGGCTACCTGGGCTGGGGCATGGCCGCCGTCCTCGTGGGCGGCCTGGTGTGGTTCCGCCGGGACCGCCTCCTCCAATGGTGCGTGGCCACCCTGGTCCTCCTCGAGCTCTGCTCGCTGGGGGCCCGGGCCTGGCCGTGGCGTCTCCTCCACCACCTCCCGGTGCTGGCCAACCTGGTGCCCAACCGCCTGGCTGCGGTGGCCGACCTCTTCGCCGCCTGCGCCCTCGGCCTGGTCGTCGACCGGGTGCACGCCGCCATGGCCGCACGGGGCCTCGACCGAGACGCCTCCGGGCGGGTGCCAAGGTGGTGGCGCCGGACTGCCGGGCCGGCCGCCGCCCTCGGGGTGGCCGCCGTGGCCCTCCTCCCCGTCGCCGTACCCGAGGCCCACCCGCTCACCGTGCGCGACGTGGGAGTCCCGGACTGGTTCGGCGCCGACGGCACCCGGCTGCCGGAGCGCGCCGTGGTGCTCACCTACCCGTACGCCTCCTCGGGGCTGCGGGCCCCGATGACCTGGCAGGCCGCCACCGGGCTGCGGTGGCGCCTCGTCGGGGGCGGGGCCATCACCCCCGATCCCCCGGCCCATCCCACCCCTGCCCAGGTTCGCGACGCTCAGGTGGCGGCCCGCCTGGCCGACGCCACCGACGGCATCGGACCCCTCCCCACCGGGGACGCCGCCGAGTCCGCCGCCCTGCGGGCCGCCCTGGACGACTGGGGGGTCACCACGGTGGTGGTGCCCGAGGAGCAGGGCTGGCCGGCCGCGCTGCGGGCCCGCTCGGTCCCGGCCGCCCTGGCCTGGTTCGCCGCCGCCCTGGGACATCCGCCCACCCACCGGGACGGCGCGTGGGTCTGGCAGCGGTGAGGCCGCCCGGAGCGCCCGGGCGGCGGTCGCTACCCTGGCACCCGTGACCGCCCTCGACCCCGGGACCGCCGAGGCGACGAGCACCGCGCCGGACCGGTCCGGGCACCGCCGGGGCCTGGACGCCCGTCCGGCGCTGCCCGTAGTCGTCCTGGTGGTGGCCTACGCGCTTTCGCGGGCAGCCGCCTGGATCGCCGGGGTCCGCTACGACGACAGCGTGCTGCGGGGCACCCCGCTGACCGACATGTGGCAGCTGCTCGACGTGCGGCTCCTCCGTGACGACCTCGTGACCAGCGTGTGGCACCTGACCAGCCAGCCGCCCCTGTTCAACCTCTATGCCGGGTTCCTCCTCCACCTCCCCGGCTGGCTGCGGGGCCCGGTCGAGCTGGCGGCCGCCGTGGCCCTGGGCCTGGCCATGGTGCTCTGCGCCTACGGGCTGCTGGTGGAGCTGGCCGTACCCCGGGGCGCGGCCCTCGGCGTCACACTGGTGTGCGTGGTGGCCTCGCCGGCGTACCTGCTCTATGAGCACTGGCTCAACTACGCCTACCCCACCGCCGCCTTTGGCACCATCGGGGCGTGGTGCCTGGTCCGCTACCTCCGGACCGGCCGGGCCCGCTTCGGTGTCGGGTACTTCACCGCCGCCGCAGCGGTCGTCCTCCTCTCCTCGAGCTACCAGATCGAGTGGCTGGCCGTGGCGGCGGCCGTCGTGGTGGTGGCCCGCCGGCGGGCCTGGCGCCAGGTGGTGGCCGTGGCCGCCGTCCCGGTCCTGGTGGTGGGGGCCTGGTACGTGAAGGACTACGCCCAGGTCCGCACCACCACCACCAGCAGCTGGCTGGGCATGAACCTGGCCCGCTCGGTCCTCTTCCGGGCCCCGGCCGGCCAGGTGGCCGAGCTCCAGCGCCAGGGCCGCCTGGATGCCCTGGCCTCGATCCCCCCCTTCGCCGGCCCGCACGTCTACTCGCCCCGCTTCGTGCAGGCCCGGCCCTCGCCGGTGGCCGCGGTGGGGGCGCTCACCAAGGCCGACGGCGCCACCAACTTCAACAACCCGCTGTACGCCGCCATCGCCAAGCGGTACCTGGCCGACGACCTGGTGTGGATCCGGGCCCACCCCCGGGCCTACGCCGACGACGTGGCCGGCTCGGTGGCCGTGTGGCTGGTGGCCACCGACCAGAACTTCACCAACTCGGTCGACTGGCCCGCCATGCGCAACTACGCCTGGCTCTACGACAAGGTCGTCGAGTGGCAGCCGGTCCAGGACCCGGCCCCCGGCTTCGTGGTCTTCGCCCGGGGCTGGCACCGGCCGGCGTGGCTGTCGGTCCAGGCCATCGTGGTCACCCTCCTGGCCCTCGTCGGGGGCCCGGTGGTGGCCTGGAGGCGGCGGCGGAGCGATCCGGCACTCGCCGCCACCGTGGTCGTCCTGTGGTGGACCACTGCGTATGCCATGGCTACCAGCACCCTCATCGAGATCGGCGAGAACGAGCGGTTCCGCTCCGAGCTGGGCCCGCTCCCCCTGGTGCTGGCCGTCGTGGTGGTGACGGCGGCGATCCAGTGGGCGTGGCGGCGGCGCAGGGGAGCACCCACCCCGGTCGACGCACCGATCGCCGATGCCCTCCCGGCCGGCTGACCGACGGGAACTCGTTCGGGCGTCCGCCCGACGTGCACACCTGCGGGCGTCAGCCCGACTGGCCGGCCCGCACCTCGAGTCCGAGGCGGGCCACCGTGGGCAGGATCGCCCCTTCCAGCCACCGCCCTCCCGCCTTGGAGATGTGGATGCCGTCGGCCCACCGGACGGTCACCCCGTCGACGGTGCGGGTGTAGCGGCCGTCCGGCCCGAGGACCCGGTTGAGGTCGAGCACGGTCACCGTGCCCGGCCGCTCCCGGGCCACCTGGCGGAGGAGCGCGTTGTACGCGTCGACCCGGGCCGGGCTGTTCTCCGGCCACGGCGACCCGTCGGGCGCCTCCTCGGCCGGGGCGATGTAGGGCATGGTGAAGAGGACCACCCGGGCCCCCTGCGAAGAGAGCACGTCGACCTCGTGACGGATCTGGTCGGCCAGGTGGCGCCGCCAGGCCGGCTGGTCGATGGACACCCGGGTGCCGCCGGTCCCTCCCGGTCCGGCCCCCACCAGGTGGTCAGCGATGGCCCACCGGCCCACCAGGACCCCGGCCACCTCAGGCTGGGTGGTGGCCACGTCGCGAGCCCACAGGGCCGGCCACCGCCGGCAGTCGGAGACAGGGACGTCGACGGTGCCCGAGGTGACCGAGGGCAGGGCGTCGAGGTCGCACCCCAGGACGCCCTTGTTCATGACCCGGACCCCGAAGTCGGCCACACTCCCCTGGACCAGGCCGAGGCCCATGGTCAGGGCCAGGGAGTCGCCCACCAGGAGGAAGCGGACCGGGTGGGGGCCGAAGGCGCCGTCGGCCTCGAGGGCCTGGCGCTCGGCGGCCGGGAGGGCCTGACCTCCCGTGGCCGGGAGGCCGGCGGTGCGCACCGGGGCGGCGGCCACGTCGGTGGCCACCGTCCCCACCACCACCACGGCCACGGTCACCCCGAGGGCGACCAGGGCCGGTCCCACCGCCTGGACGCTCCGCCAGAAGCGCCCCTCCATCACCGGGCGCTCGACCAGGTACCAGCTGGCTGCGGCCAGGGCGAAGGTGGCGGCGAAGCGGGCGACCAGGAGGACGGGGCCGTGCAGGCCGGTCCGGGCTCCGTCGAGCTCGATGAAGACCGGGTAGTGCCACAGGTAGGCGCCGTAGGAGACGGTGCCCATCCACACTATGGGGCGCAGCGACAGCACCCGGCCGAGGGGGCTGTCCGGCACGGTGACCACCGAGGTGACGATGGCGGCGGCCGA
>CAXBRB010000205.1:0-4735 GCA_963977795.1 uncultured Acidimicrobiaceae bacterium | reverse complement strand
CTGGAGTTCAGACGTGTGCTCTTCCGATCTGGGTGCCGAGCGCGGCGTGGGGCGACCCGAGGGCCGCCGCTGCGGGGCGGTGGCGGAGGCGGCGGCCATCAGGCCACCTCTCCACTGCCCGAGGCGTGACGGGCCGACGGTGCCGTGCACTCCAGGGCCCGCAGTCGGGCTGCCTCGGCGCGGTGGTTGCGCTCGACCTCTGCAGCACCAGGCTTGCGCGAGCCACGGGTGACCAAGGTGAAGCGGGGGTCGGCGCCGCACACGCAGGGAAGTGCGGGCGGGCAGTGGCAGTCGTCGGTGGCCGCCCGGGTGAAGGTGGTCTTGACCAGGCGGTCCTCGCCCGAGTGGTACGAGATGACCACGCAGCGGCCACCGGGCCGCAGCAGGTCGAGGACGGCGTCGAGCCCGGTCTGGAGCTGGTCGAGCTCTTCGTTGACAGCGATCCGGATGGCCTGGAACACCCGGCGCGCCGGGTGCCCACCCGTCCGACGGGTGGCGGCCGGGATGGCGGCGCGGACCACGTCGGCCAGCTCACCGGTCGTGACGATGGGCCGAGCGGCGATGATGGCCCGGGCGATGCGCCGGGCGAACCGTGTCTCGCCGTTGTCGACGAACAGCTGGACCAGGGTGTCCTCGTCGCAGCCGTTCACGATGTCGGCGGCGGTCTGGCCCACCGTGGGGTCCATCCGCATGTCGAGCGGCGCGTCCCGGCGGTAGGAGAAGCCACGGTCGGCGGTGTCGAGCTGGGGAGAGCTGACACCGAGGTCGAAGAGCGCCCCGACCAGGCCACGCTCGGCGAGCGGGATGCCCTGGGCCTCCTGGACGGAACGGACCACGTCGGCCAGGTCGTCGAAGCGGGAGCGGCGCACCGTCGCCCGGTCGCCGTAGCCGGCGAGGGCGTGGGAGGCGGCGGCAACCGCTGTGGGGTCACGGTCGATCCCGAGCAGGGTGATCCCGGGTGCAGCGTCGAGGAGCAGGCGTGCGTGCCCGGCCCCGCCCAGGGTGGCGTCCAGCACCAGGCCCGGGGGCACGGCGGCCAGCAGGTCGACGACCTCGGCGGCCATGACCGGCTCGTGGGAGAAGGCCTGGTTCATCCGCAGTCCCTCGACCGGCACACGACGTGCGGGTGGAGTGCCGCGACGGCTCGGCTGGAAGGAGGCGGAGGAGGGGTCTTCCAGACGACCGGTCGAGGGACTGCGCATGGGCCAGACGCGCTCGATGTGGATGTCGTGCCGCGTCGCTGCGGCTCGACCCTTGGCCAGGGGGGACAGACGGGGGAGGGCGGCAGGATGGCCGACCCGCTCGGCGAGCTCCTGGGCCGAGATGGCCCGCTCGGAGGTCGAGATGCGACGGAGGGCGGCGCCGGCGGCTGCGCTGTGGGCCTCCCCGGTGGCGGCGACGTCGGGACCGGTGTCGCCGCCGGAGGCCCGGTCGGCCACAGCCACCAGCCGGCCGGCGCGGTGGGACGCCGCCCGGCCGGCCCGACGCCGGGTCGTGGCGGGGCGGGACGGAAGGCCGTCACCGTGGCGGACGAGGTGGAGTCGCACGGCGCCACTCAGCCGTCCGCGCCCTGGGTCAGGCGCGCTTCCTGCGGGAGCACCTTCTCGTCCCACAGCTGCCGGTTCCACAGCTCGACCCGGTCGATCGCCCCGATCACCAGGACGTCGTCCTCCAAGCGGGCGAACTCCCGCAGGTGGGCCGGGATGGCCATCCGACCCTGCCGGTCGATCTCCAGCTGGAACGAGTTCGACGACCACGCCCGGACGAGGTTCCGGTCGGCCTGGCCGTTGTTGGCCAGCGCCAGCTTGGCCTCCATCTGGTGCTCGAACTGCTCCGGCGTCCACAGCGAGATGCAGCCGTCGAGCTCCGGCGTGAGGTAGCCGATCGGCTCGAACTGGCCCCGGAACTTGGACGGGAGCACGACGCGGCCCTTGGCGTCGAGCGAGTGCTCGTAGCGACCGAAGAACCGAGACACGTGACGTTGCTCCCACAACTCTTCTCCCTGGCGAACCCGAGGAGCCCCGCAGGACCGATGCCCCTCCCTTTCGCACCACTTTCTGCCACCCTAAACCCCAACGCGCCACTCGTCAACCACTCGTCGCCCCATTTCTCCCCCGGGATGCCAGGGCGGTGCACGGGCACTCGGGTGCCGCCCGGACAGGCCGCCGGGCGCTGGGGAGCGGTCGTGTCGCGTCGGCGCCGGGCGCAGCTGGCCGAGGGATGCCCTGGCGGGAGGGACCTCTCCACCGGGACCATCTGGTCGTCACGGGAGCAGCCGGAAGGGTGATCTGCCCGACGACTGGTTCGCAGCGCCGGACTCCAGGCCGGCACAGGGCCGGCCCGGGTCGTCAGGCCCGTGCGCCGAGCTGGGCCAGGAAGGCCGACTCCACCAGTGCTCGGACCCCGGCGATGCGCTCGGCGTCCTCGGGTCCGCCCTCCGGACCGGCCAGGTCGAGCACCCCGGCGGCGACACCGGCCAGGTCGAGGACTCCGGCGGCGACACCAGCGAGGACGGCGCCGCCGGTGCGGCGGTCGACGGGGTCGTGGGCGAGCACGTCGAGGAGCACGTCAGCCGACCACCGCAGGACACAGGCCCCGTGGAACCACGCCCCCGCCCGGGTCCGCCGCTGGGCCAGGCCGACGACCTTGCGGCCGTCACCGGTCACCACCTCGCCCCAGCCGTGGCCGGCGAAGCACACCGAGTCGGCCCAGCGGTCCGACCCCGGCACCCGGCGGGCCGCGTCCCCGGCCTGGCCCGGGTCGACGACGACGAGGCCGCCGCCGTGACCCGGGCCGAGGACGTCCTCCAGGGCCCGGCGCCACGTCTCGCCGAGCCATCGGAACGACCGGGAGACGTCGGCCTCCCACAGCGGGTCCCCGGCGGGGACCCAGACGTCGATCCACACGGGGTCGGTCGGGGTGACCAGGACTGCTCCCCCGCCCGAGCGTCGGCGGGCCACGGCCACGCCGGCCGCACCGGCAGCCGCCACGAGGACGAGGTCGTCGGGTTGCGTGGACCCGAGCACCACGGCGCGGTCCAGGGGTCGGCACCGTGCCACCGCCCGCTCCTCAGGCCGTGCCTCGACCGAGGGCCAGGAGGCGTGGAGATCGGCGGCCCGGCCCTGCCGCTCCTCGCTCCGCCAGTGCACCGGCACGGGACCAGTCTGCCAGGCCGCCACGCCTCCCCCATCGGACCGTCCGGGACCCCGTCGGGCCACCGACGCCGGCTCAGGCAGTCAAGCGGTCGGCGGGCAGGACGCCCGGGCCGAGATACTCGGCCCACTCGGCCCGGGCCGAACCGCAGAGGGCCAGGATCTCGACCCGGTGCCGTGGGGCCACCGGGGGGCGGCGCAGCGACATCCCCACCTCGTGCGGGAGGCGGTCCCCCTTGCGGGAGTTGCACCGGCGGCAGGCCGCCACGACGTTCTCCCAGGCGTGGGGGCCGCCCTTCGACCGGGGCACGACGTGGTCGAGGTTCTCCGCCGTCCCGTCGCAGTACTGGCACCGGCCGGCGTCCCGGGCGAAGACGGTGCGGCGGTTGACGGCCACCGAGGTCCCGTGGGGCACCCGGACGTAGCGCAGCAGCCGGACCACCGAGGGCTCGGGGACGGCCACCCGTTCGGCCCGGAAGACCCCGCCGGTCTCGTGCACCAGGTCGGCCTTCCCACCCAGCACCAGCAAGAGGGCCCGCCGGGCGGGCACGATCCCGAGCGGCTCGAAGGAGGCGTTGAGCACCAGGGACCGCGTGCGGCCCGCCGTCGTCGTCCCCTCCGGCACCGACGGCTCCCCCATGGTCGTCGGTCAGCTCCGCCCGGCCGCCCGGCGGCCCACCAGCGGTCGGGTGGCCCGGCACCACTCCAGGAAGGCGACGACATCGGACGGCCGTGGTGGGGCGTCGGGATCGCCGTAGGCGGTGACCATCCGGAACCCCCAGAGCCGGCGATCCGGGGCCGGCAGGTGGGGAGCCCGGCGCCACCACCCTGCGGGGGCCATCCGGAGGGCCACAGCCAGCGCCGCCGCCCACAGCCTCGGCCGCACGGCCACGGCGGCCACCACCGGTCCCATCCGGGGGCGGCCGGCCTCCGGGGCGCTCACCGTGAACCTCCCCCGGCCGAGCCGACCGGCCGGACGGACACGGGACGGGGCGGGGCGGGGGCGTCCATGACCGCCACCGTACCGACCGGCGACCACCCGGGCGATCCGGCAGGTCGGGCGCCCGGGTCCGGGTCCCCGGTGCGGCCGAACCGGAGGTGGGCCACCGCCGCGGCCCCGACCAGCGGGCCGGCGTCCCCCAGGCCGGCCGGGCGGACCACCGTGGCCCGGGCGAACTCGAGGCCGCACCGCAGGCGGACCTCGGCCTGGGCGGCGTCGAAGAAGGGCTGGCCGAAGCCGAGCGCCACCGACCCGGCCACCAGGGCCAGCGGAAGGTCGAGGAGCATGGCCACCGAGGCCACCGCCCGCCCCACCAGCGTCCCGCACCGGCGGCGGACCTCCTCGTCGGCCTCGGCGGCCGGCCGGCCGGTGATGGCGGCGATGGCCGTGCCCGAGGCCTCGGCCTCGAGGCAGCCCCGACCGCCGCACGCACACGGTCGGCCATCGGGCTCCACCACCATGTGCCCGATGTGGCCGGCGTTCCCTCCGGCGCCGTCGAGCAGTCGGCCGTCGAGGACGATGCCGCCGCCCACGCCGGTCGACACCACCATGGCCAGGTAGTCCCCAGCCCCCCGGGCCGCCC
>CAXBRB010000204.1:0-4742 GCA_963977795.1 uncultured Acidimicrobiaceae bacterium | reverse complement strand
GCCCGCCTGGCCCTCCTGGAGCGCCGCCGGGCCCAGCTGGCCCACCGCCTGGCCACCGACCAGGCCCGGGCCACCGGCGAGCGGCTCGACGTCTACACCCGCTCCCTGGTGGAGCACACCACCGAGTCGACGGCCCACGACATCGCCTGGCTCGACCGCCTGATCGACGCCGAGCGCTCCGGCCTCGACGCCGGCCGGCCCGACGACGCAGCTCTGCAGCACCCGACACCGCAGCACCAGACCCAGACCCAGTAGTGGCAGGACCTGCACCCGATGCAGCACAGGGAGGAGACCCGATGAGCAAGATCAAGGTGGCGATCGCCGGCGTGGGGAACTGCGCCAGCTCGCTGATCCAGGGCGTGGAGTACTACAAGGACGCCGCACCCGGGGACGTCGTCCCCGGCCTCATGCACGTCGAGCTGGGCGGCTACCACGTCCGCGACCTCGAGTTCGTGGCCGCCTTCGACGTCGACGCCGCCAAGGTCGGCCAGGAGCTGTCCAAGGCCATCCACGCCAGCCAGAACAACACGGTGCGCTTCGCCGACGTGCCCGAGACGGGCGTCGTGGTCCACCGCGGGCCCACCATGGACGGGCTCAACAAGTACTACCGGGCCATGGTCGAGGAGTCGCCGGCCGAGGCCGCCGACGTCGTGCAGGTCCTCCGCGACTCGGGCGCCGAGGTGCTCGTCTCCTACCTGCCCGTCGGCTCGGAGGAGGCTCAGCGCTTCTACGCCCAGTGCGCCATCGACGCCGGGGTGGCCTTCGTCAACGCCATCCCCGTGTTCATCGCCTCGGACCCCGAGTGGGCCCGCAAGTTCCGCGAGGCCGGTGTGCCGATCGTGGGCGACGACATCAAGTCCCAGGTGGGCGCCACCATCGTCCACCGGGTGCTGACCCGCCTGTTCGAGGACCGGGGCCTGGCCCTCGACCACACCTACCAGCTCAACGTGGGCGGGAACATGGACTTCAAAAACATGCTCGACCGGGACCGGCTGGAGTCGAAGAAGATCTCCAAGACCCAGGCCGTCACCAGCCAGATCCAGCACTCCACCCTCGGGCCGGACGACGTCCACATCGGCCCCTCGGACCACGTCCCGTGGCTGCAGGACCGGAAGTGGTGCTACATCCGCATGGAGGGCCGCAACTTCGGCGACGTCCCGCTCAACCTCGAGCTCAAGCTCGAGGTGTGGGACTCCCCGAATTCGGGCGGGGTCATCATCGACGCCGTCCGGTGCGCCAAGCTGGCCCTCGACCGGGGCATCGGCGGCCCGCTGCTCGGCCCGTCCTCGTACTTCATGAAGTCCCCGCCGGTGCAGTACACCGACGACGTGTGCCACGAGATGGTCGAGGCCTTCGCCGCCGGCGACCCCGGCCCGGTCTGGCCCGAGGACTGATCCTCCCCACACTCAGGCCTCGAAACTGACGGTCTGCCCGCTCAGGCCCCGGGACTGACGGTCTGCCCGGACCACCGGGCGCCCCACCTCCTGGAACCGACCGGCCGCCACGGCGGCCGGTCGGTCGCGTCCGGGCCACCTTCCGACCGGAGATCAGCCTCCGCTCAGGCCTGCTCGGCCCACCACGCCCGCAGGCGCCGCCGGGCCTCGTCCTCGCCGAGGGGGCCCTCGTCCATGCGCAGCTCCAGCAGGTGGGCCAGGGCCCGTCCGACCGCCGGGCCGGGCGGGAGGTCGAGCTCGGCCATGACCTGGGCGCCGTCGAGGTCGGGCCGGATGGCGTCCAGCTCCTCCTGCTCGCGCAGGGCGGCGATGCGGTCCTCCAGCTCGTCCATCCGCCGGGCCAGCGCCCGGGCCTTGTTGGCGTTCCGGGTGGTGCAGTCACACCGGGTCAGCTCGTTGAGCCGGTCCAGCAACGGGCCGGCGTCACGGACATACCGCCGGACGGCCCGGTCGGTCCACCCCAGTCGGTAGGTGTGGAAGCGGAGGTGGAGGTTGACCAGCTCGCACACCGTGTCCACGTCATCGTTGGCGTAGCGCAGGGCCTGCATGCGCTTGCGGGTCATGCGGGCGCCCACCACCTCGTGGTGGTGGAACGTCACCCCGCCGTCGACGAAGGCCCGCGTCCGGGGCTTGCCGACGTCGTGGAACAGGGCGGCCAACCGCAGGAGGCGGTCCGGGGACGTCTTGTCCACCACGGCCAGGGTGTGGGCCAGCACGTCCTTGTGCCGGTGGATGGGGTCCTGCTCGAGGGCCAGGCCGGGCAGCTCTGGCAGGAACTCCTCGGCCAGGCCGGTGCGGACCACGAACCACAGGGCCACCGACGGCACCGGCACCATCACGATCTTGTCGAGCTCGTCGCGGACCCGCTCGGCCGACACGATGGACAGGCGCCCGTGACCGGCCCGCACGGCGTCGACCAGAGCCTCGTCGGGCTCGAGGCCGAGCCGGGCCGTGAACCGGGCCGCCCGCAGCATGCGCAGGGGGTCGTCGGCAAAGGAGACCTCCGGATCCAGCGGCGTCCGCAGCCGCCGGGCGGCCAGGTCGGCCAGGCCGCCGAAGGGGTCGATCAGCTCGAGGTCGGGAAGACGCAGGGCCATGGCGTTGACGGTGAAGTCCCGGCGGACGAGGTCGTCCTCGATGCGGTCGCCGAAGGCCACCTCGGGCTTGCGGGAGTCGGGGTGGTAGGCCTCGGCCCGGTGGGTGGTGATCTCGTACTTCTGGTTCCCCCGCTTGCAGGCGATGGTGCCGAACCGCTTGCCCTGGGTCCACACCGCATCGGCCCAGCCCGACACCACGGCCTCGATCTCGTCGGGCCGGGCGTCGGTGGTGAAGTCCAGGTCGGCATCGTCGGCCACACCGGTGGCGGTGTCGCCGGCGACGATGGCGTCACGCACCGAGCCGCCCACCAGATAGAGGGTCCGGTCCGCCCGCTGGAACCGCTCCGACAGGTCGGCCGTGGCGTCGACCAGGGGCCGGAGTCGCTCGGGGAACACGCCGCCGAGGGTAGTGCGGCTGACGTAGGCTGCGGTCCGACGTGGACCGGGAACGAGCCAGAGCCCGCCCCTCGGGCGGCACGCCCGGCGGACCGGGACGGGGCCGGGGCCACGGCGCCCGCCGACTGCGCTGGTCGGCCGCCGCCGGGGGGCTCCTCGGGACCGTGCTGGCCGGTGCCCTGACCGTTGCCACCGCCCTGACCGGTGTGGTCCCGGAGGCGCCGGCCGGGGCCGCCGGGGCCAGGCCCGCCGCCCTCACCCTGGTCTCCCAGACCGCGGTGGTCCAGCCCGGACAGAGCTTCGCCCTCCGCCTGCGGCCCGCACCGTCGGCCGGCCCCGCCGCCGGGCTGGCCCTGACCGTCGCCGTCTTCCCGTGCCTGTCCAGCCTGTCGGCCTTCGACCAGTCGGTCCTCTCCGGTCCCGTGGGGACACCGATCTCCCAGACCACCGCTCCCCTGCCGCTGGCCGGCCTGCCCACGGCGGCGGGCGGGGCCGTCGACCTGACCCTCCCGGTCTCGGTGGGCCCGTCGTCCGGGCCGCTGATCCGACTTGCCCCATCGGGCGCCCAGTGCCAGTCCTATCCGTCAGGGGTCTATCCGGTCCGGATCCAGCTCGTCTCCCGGCCGGCCGGGACGGTGGTGGGATCGCTGACCACCCACCTCGTCTTCACGGAGGCCACAGCAACCACCCAGCGCCTGCGGGTGGCCGTGGTCCTTCCGCTCCAGGCCACCCAACGGTCCGCCGCCGCCACCCCGGCCGAGCTCCTGGCCCGGCCGGAGGCAGCCCTCACCCCCGTCGACCCCGGTGCCGTGGCGGCGCTGGACGCCACCCTGGCCTCGCTGGCCGACCAGCATGCCGGCGTCCCGGCCACCCTCCAGGTCAGCGGGCAGACCGTCGGGCTGCTCGACACCCCAGCGAACGCGTCCGCCCTGGCCCGCCTCACCCAGCTGGCCGCCACCCCGGCCGTCCACCAGGTGACTGTGGCGCCGTTCGTCCCGGTCGACGCGGCCGCCATGGTGGCGGCCGGGCTGTCCGACGAGCTGGCCCTCCAGATCGCCCGGGGGGCCCAGACGGTGGCCGCGGCCAGCAGCCGGCCGGTGCCCGACGTGACGGCGGGATTCGGTCCGTGGGTGGCCGGCGGGCCCGTGGACGGGGCGACCCTGGGGGCCCTGGTCCAGGACGGGTTCCAGCAGGTGGTCCTGCCCTCGACGGCCGTCTCCGGGGTCCCCGGATCAGGCTCCACGACCCAGCCCTTCGTCCTGGCCGACGGGCGCGGCTCGAGCGTGGTGGGCATGACGGCGGCGGCCGACCTGACGCTCCGGTTCGTGGCGGCGGCCGGAGACCCCGTCCTGGCCGCCCACCAGCTGGTGGCCGAGCTGGCCCAGCTCTACTACGAGCGCCCCAACGGCACCACGCCCCGGGCGGTGGTGGCCGCCGCCCCGGCCGCGTGGACGGCCGATCCTGCCTTCGTCGACGCCCTCTTCGGCTCCCTGGGCACCAACCCGCTGGCCGAACCGGTCACCCTGCGCCAGCTCTTCGCCCTCTTCCCCACCCCGGCCACCTGCCGTGGCGGGTGCCGCCTGGCCGCGCCGGGGGGCCCGGGCGGGCTGCCGGTGGCGGCCATCCGTGACCAGCGGGTCCGGGTGAACGGCTTCGCCTCGGCGGTGCCCGGCCAGCGGCCGCTGGCCCAGCGCCTGGGCGACCTGGTCCTCGGAGCTGAGGCGCTGGCCCAGATCGGAAGAGCACACGTCTGAACTCCAGTCACGGCTACATCTCGTATGCCGTCTTCTGCTTG
>CAXBRB010000203.1:0-4810 GCA_963977795.1 uncultured Acidimicrobiaceae bacterium | reverse complement strand
ATACGAGATGTAGCCGTGACTGGAGTTCAGACGTGTGCTCTTCCGATCTGGGTGCCGGTCCCCGGGCTCCCGACGTCGCCGGTCACCGGCTGGACGCCTCCCGGTAGGTGCGCCAGCAGGCGGCGTCGTAGTCGTAGAGCTTGCAGGCCCGGGTGTTGGCCACGAAATCGCGGAAGCGCAGCTTGCGGTCGACGACGGTGCCCGGGAAGGCGGCCTCGATGGCCGCGGCCGCCTCCTCGAGGTGGTACATCGGCACCCGCATGTCCACGTGGTGGGGGACGTGCACCATGATCCAGTGGATGAAGAAGTTGAGGCCGCGGGGCGCCCGCAGCACCGTGGTCCCCTCCATCTGGGCCCCGAACTTGTCCCACTCGGCCGCCCGGTACCAGCGGGTGTCGGGGTCGACGTGGTGGACGTGGACGAACGAGCCGATCACGTAGCTGAAGCAGAGGAAGGGGAGGAGCACGGTGCGCACGTCGAGCCACACCACGCCCCAGGCCGAGCGCCCGAGGGCCAGGCCGATCCCCGTGAACAGCGCCGTCATCCCCACCACGAAGCCGAGCACGATCAGCCGGTCCCGCCGGGTGGCCTTGACCCACCGGGCCGGCGGGGCGCCCACGATCATCTTCTTCCACCACACCTCGTGGAGGTAGTAGAGGCCGGCGCCGGCCCACGACCACTCGATGCGGTGGAGGAGGCGCTGGCCCGGACCCAGGGCCTTCCACTGCTCGGGGGTGGTCGGCTGCCAGACGAAGTCGTACCCCTCGCGCACGGTGAAGGCGTGGTGGACCCGGTTGTGGCCGAGCACCCACCCTTCGTAGACGTGCCAGGAGGGGAGCATGGCCACGTGCCCGATGACCGAGTTGAGGCGCTTGGAGCGGAACAGGGCTCCGTGGGCGGCATCGTGGGCCACGATGAAGAGGCCGGAGACCACCAGGGCCATGACGATCTCCAGCAGGGCCACCCCCCACCAGGTGCTGACCACGGTCAGGGCGGCCAGGAGCCCCACGTAGAGGACGGCGTCCCGGCCGAAGTAGGCCAGGCCCCGCCACGTCGGGTTGTCGTAGACCGACGGCGGCAGGGCGTCGATCACCGGCTTGAGCGAGCGCCGCCGCCCGGCCGGTGCGCCGGCTCCGGTTCCGTCGCCGGCGGGGGCCTCGGGAGGGGCGGTGGTCATGCGTGCATCTTCTCACGCACGACCGGGGAACCGGGTAGTCGACCGGCGCCGCCCTGCCCCGTTCAGAGGGTGACGTCGACCCCGATGGCCGCAGGGTCGCCGGCGTGGCGGCCCACCACGATCCGGTGCACCCCCGACGGCGCCCGCCAGGCGTGGGCCACCGGGTCTCGGGTGGCCAGTCGGTCGACCGGGACGGTGATGCGCACCTCGGCACGGCCCCCGGCCGGGACGGCCAGGCGGGCGAAGCCGACCAGGCGGCCGGGAGCGTCGGGATCGGGCAGCTCGGCGTAGACCTGGACCACGTCGTGGCCGTCCCGGTCGCCCGTGTTGGCCACGACGGCGCACACCTCGACCGCCCCGTCGACTACCTCGACGGTGGCGTCGGTCAGAGCGAAGGTGGTGTAGGCCAGGCCGAAGCCGAAGGGGAAGGCCGGGGTCGTGCCGGTGCGGGCCAGGTGCCACCACCCGTGCCAGCGGTCGTAGCGGAACGCCTGTGCGTCCCGGTCGAAGGCGGGGAGGTCGGCCTCGCTGACGGGGACCGAGAAGGGGAGGCGGGCCGAGGGGTTGACGTCGCCCAGGAGCACGTCGGCCAGTCCCGGGCCGGCCTCGCACCCCCCGTACCAGGCCTGGACCACGACGGGTACCGCATCGATCCACTCCGAGCAGAGCACGGCGCTCCCGGACTGGAGGATCACCACGGTGCGGGGGTTGGCTGCGGCCACCGCCCGGATCAGGGCCACGTCGGCGTCGGCCAGGCGCAGCGAGGTGCGGTCGCCGCCGGTGGCGAAGCCGGTCCCCCGGGCAGCCAGCCGGGCCGGCTTGGTGACCGGGGCCACCTCGGCCAGAACGGCCTCGTAGCGGGCCACCTCGGCGGGATCGTCGGCGGCCGGGAAGAGGGCGGCCAGGGCCGGGTCGGTGGCCCCGATGTACTCGCCCTCGTCCAGGCAGGTGCAGCCCACCACGACCACGGCGGCCGCGGCGTCGGCGCACAGGGCGGCGGCCGCGGCGGGGTCGCTCCCGTCGTGGTGGCGGACCTCGGGCAGGCGGGCCCGGAGGCCCTCCAGCACGGTCGTGCACGCAAGGTCCCAGACGTCGCTCGAGCCGCCGTCGCCCAGGTTGACCATGGCGGCCAGCGGACCGACCACGGCCACCGGGCCGGCCCCGGCGGCCAGCGGGAGCACCGGTGCGCCGTCGACCGACTCGTTGCGCAGCAGGACAGCCGAGCGGGCCGCCACCTCCCGGGCCAGGGCCCGATGGTCCGGCGACCCGAGGACCCCGGGTCCGGGCGGGGCGGCCGAGAGCACGTCGTCGAAGCGCAGGAGGGTGGCCACCAGGCGGCCCACGCAGGCGTCGACGTCGTCCCAAGTCACCTCGCCCCGCTCGAGGGCGCCGGGCAGGTGGCTGGCCCGGACCATGCGGTAGGGCATCTCCACGTCGAGGCCGGCGGCCACCGAGGTGGCGGCGTCGCGCAGGCCGAAGATCCAGTCGCTGATGACGAAGCCGGGGAATCCCCACTCGGCGCGGAGGACGTCGGTGAGCAGGGCCCGGTTCTGGCCGCACCACTCGCCGTTGACGCTGTTGTAGGCCGACATGACCGACGCCGCCCCGGCGTCGAGGACGGTCTTGAAGTGGGGGAGGAAGACCTCGTGGAGGGCGACCTCGTCGACGGCGATGTCGACCGAGAAGCGGGCGTTCTCCATCGAGTTGCAGGCGAAGTGCTTCACGCAGGCCAGCACGTGGCGCTGGAGGCCCCGGGTCAGGGCCGCCCCGAGGGCGCCTACGTGGTGGGGGTCCTCGCCGAAGGTCTCCTGGGCCCGGCCCCAGGCCGGATGGCGGAGCAGGTTGATGCAGACGGCGCCGGTCAGGGTGGCCCCGACGGCTGCCAGCTCGCTTCCAATGGCCTCGCCCACCCGCTCCTCGAGCTCGGGGTCCCAGGTGGCCCCCCGGGCCATGGCCACCGGGAAGCAGGTGGCGTTGCCCACCACTGCGCCCCGGGGCCCGTCGGCGAAGGCGATCCCGGGGATCCCGATGCGCTCGACCTCAGCGGCCCGGAAGGGAGCCTGGTGGTAGCCGTCGGCGGCCAGGAAGCCCAGACCCGCCCAGGTCGGCCCGTCCCCGTCCAGGCACCACAGCCGCTCGTCTGGCGTCATGGCCGCCACCAGGGCACGGGCCGCCTCCTCGGGGGCGGCACCGGTGGCCACGGCCGCTCGGGCCTCGTCGAACGTGGTCACGTCCATGGGTGGACCTCCAGAGGCCGGGCCGGGTGCGTGGCGGCCGGGATGCCCGCCGGCCGGTCAGGGGGCGACGGTAGGGACGCGAACGTCAGGACGCCGTGGCGGCGGCGTTGAAGGCGTCGAGCTGGCCGGAGGCCTCGATGTACTCCTCGACCCACCGCTCCATCACCGCTGCCGTCTTCTCCACCTTCTCGAACTGGCCGACCACCTGGCCGACCGGGTTGAAGGCCACATCCACGGTCTGGTCGGGCCAGCGGTGGGTGGCGGCCACGGCCATGCCCGAGACCATGTACTGGAGCGGCATCCCGAGCGGCTCGGGGTTGCCCTCGGTCTGCCACGCCTCGGTCCAGTCGTTCTTCAGCATCCGGCACGGCTTGCCGGTGAACGAGCGGCTGCGGACGGTGTCCCGGGAGGTGGCCTTGATGTAGGCGGCCTGCTGGACCGGGGTGTTCTCGGCCTCCTCGACCATCAGCCACTGCGAGCCCGACCACGCCCCCTGGCACCCGAGGGCCAGGGCGGCGGCGATCTGCTGGCCGCTGCCGATCCCGCCGGCGGCCAGCACCGGCCGGGGGGCGACGGCCTTGACCACCTGGGGCCACAGGACGATGGAGCCGACCTCGCCGCAGTGGCCGCCGCCCTCGCCGCCCTGGGCGATGATGATGTCCACGTCGGCCTCGGCGTGCTTGAGGGCCTGGCGGGGCGAGCCGCACAGGGCCGCCACCTTGCGCCCCTTGGCGTGGATCATCTCGATGATCTCGGTGGGCGGGGTGCCCAGGGCGTTGGCGATCAGGGTGACCTTGTCGTGCTGGAGGGCGATCTCCACCTGGGGGGTGGCCGTGGCCTCGGTCCAGCCGAGGAGCTGCAGCGAGTTGTCCTCGCCGGCCTCGGGCAGGGGCACCCCGTGGTCCAGGAGGAGGGTGCGGGCGAAGTCGAGGTGCTCCTGGGGGACCATTGACCGCAGCATGTCGCCGAGCTCCTCGCCCGACATGTCGGTGTCCATGCCCTCGTACTTGTTGGGGATGACGATGTCGACGCCGTAGGGGCGGTCGCCGATGCGCTCGTCGATCCAGTTCAGCTCGATCTCCAGCTGCTCGGGGCTGAACCCGACGGCCCCGAGGACGCCGAAGCCGCCGGCCTTGGCCACGGCCACCACCACGTCACGGCAGTGGGTGAAGGCGAAGATGGGGAACTCGATGCCGAGGTCGTCGCAGATGGGGGTGTGCATGCCCCCATTCCTACCAAAATCGGCCGCCGGCGGGCCCCGCCCGGCCGCCGCCCGGGCCGCCAGGCCCGCCCGGGTTGGGGTAAGGCCGGCCGGGGCCATTGCCACCGCCGCCACCTCCGCCCGGTGGAACGCCGGAGTTCGAGCCGCTGGGCCCGCCTCCGCCCCCGCCGCCCC
>CAXBRB010000202.1:0-4813 GCA_963977795.1 uncultured Acidimicrobiaceae bacterium | reverse complement strand
CCCACCCCTAACGGGTTCTCCATCATCACTGATCAGATCATTTGCAAGACGAACCCTTTTTTTTTTCTTTCTTTCTTTTCCATTTAATTGCGCAGCATTCGTTTATAATTGAATTTCTTCCCGTCCCGATTATCAGATATCAACGAGTGCGAAATGGAAGGCGGCGTTGACGGGCATCATTGCGGTTTGAATACGGTGTGCGTCAATGAGCCCGGATCGTACCGATGCGAATGTCTGCCAGGTTTCGTCCATTCGACGCCTGCTGACAATTACACGTGCGTCGAACACGATGAATGCGCTGCAGGCACTCACGCATGTCATCCGACACGAGCCACTTGCAGCAATAAACCGGACGGATACCAATGCCGTTGTCTACCAGGATTCCAAGGAGACGGATTCGATTGTCAACGTAATCATTGATTTCATCATGCAAACATTAACAAATTGGCAACATTATTTCATTCTATTTGTTCAAAAATAGCAATTTGTGAACGAGCGTGCGAGAATGGCGGTCGATGTATAGCTCCCGGACAGTGCTCGTGTCGTCGCGGCTTCCACGGCGCCCAGTGCCAATTGGACGTCGATGAGTGTGCCACTGGCCAACACGAGTGTCATAGTAACTCAGAGTGTCGCAATATGCCTGGTTGGTACGCGTGCACCTGCCGTCCGGGTTTCCGCTCCCCGCTCCGGCCCGGGTACCGTGGCGCCATGTCCGGCACGCCTTCCGCCACCCCTGCCACCACCACCGTGACCCTGACGGCTCCCCGCCGCGGGGAGCCGCTCCGGCCCGACATCGACCCTGCCGAGGCCCGGGCCCGCATCGGGGCCGCCGAGGTGGCCCTCCTCGACGAGCGGCGCCTGCTCACCGGGGACGAGCTGGCCGGCCTGGCCGCCCTGCCCGACAGCTGGGTGACATCGCTGGCCGCTCTGGCCCACCAGGTCCGTCTGGCCTGGTGCGGACCGGAGGTCGAGGTCGAGGGGATCCTCTCGGCCAAGACCGGCGGGTGCCCCGAGGACTGCCACTTCTGCTCGCAGTCGTCCCGCTTCGACACCCCGGTCAAGGCCACACCGTTCCTCGATGCCGAAGAGGTGCTCCAGGCGGCCGAGGAGACCAAGGCCGCCGGGGCCAGCGAGTTCTGCATCGTCCTGGCTGTCCGCGGCCCCGACGAGCGGACCATGCAGCGCATCCTCGAGCTGGTGCCCCTGGTCCAGGAGCGGACCGGCCTCAACGTGGCCGTGAGCGCCGGCCTGCTGACCGAGGACCAGGCCCGGCGGTTCGCCGAGGGCGGGGTCCACCGCTACAACCACAACCTCGAGACCTCCCGCTCGTTCTTCCCCCATGTGGTGACCACCCACACCTGGGAGGAGCGCCAGGAGACCTGTCGGCTGGTGCGCGACCACGGCATGGAGCTGTGCTGCGGCGCGCTCATCGGCATGGGCGAGTCCGACGAGCAGCGCATCGAGCTGCTCACCCAGCTCCAGGAGCTGGACCCCACCGAGGTCCCCCTCAACTTCCTCAACCCCCGCCCCGGCACCCCGCTCGGGAGCGAGCGGCCCCTGGAGGCGTGGGAGGCCATCCGGTGGATCGCCCTGTTCCGCCTGGGCCTCCCCGGGGTCATCCTCCGCTACGCCGGGGGCCGGGAGGTCACCCTGCGGGAGCTCCAGTCCATGGGCATGACCTCGGGCATCAACGCCCTCATCGTGGGCAACTACCTGACCACGCTGGGCCGCTCGGCCGATGAGGACCTCCAGATGCTGGCCGACCTGCGCATGCCGGTGGGCGCCCTGACCGGCGTCCTCTGAGCCGGCCGTGGACGGGACGCCGACGGCTGGACCCGAGAGCGCCCTGACCGAGGGCCCCCACTGCACCGGCTGCGGCTCGGCCTCGTGCCCGGGCTGCCGCCGGACCCTCGATCCGCCCCGGTTCTGCGCCACCTGCGGGCGCCGCCTGACCGTGACGGTGACCCCGGGAGGCTGGCGGGCCCGCTGCCGCGACCACGGGACGGGCGCCGCGCCGGAGGCCTGAGCCGGCCGGACCACCGGGCCGGCGGGGTACGTTGGCCCGATGGCCTCGCTGCTCGCCGCCGTCCTCCCCCTGGCCCTGGGAGCGGCGGTCAGCCCCACGCTGCTGGCCCTCCAGCTGCTGGTGCTCACCGGGTCCACCCGCCGGATGGCCCGGGCCTGGGCACTGGCTGCCGGGGCGGCCCTGGTCCTGGCCGGCTTCATGGTCCTGTGCGCCACCGTGCTGGCCCGCCTCGTCACCCACCACGGCCGCACCTCGACCACCGGGGCGGTGGTGGCCCTCGGGGCCGCCGCCCTGCTCATCGGCCTGGCCGCCCGCACCCTCCTCCACCGGCCCGAACCGGGCGCCACCCAGCGGTCCGCCCTGGGCGACCGCCTGGCCACCGCGCCCACGGGCTGGTTCGTCGGGGCCGGGGCGCTCGGCATGGCCACCAACCTCTCGACCCTGGTCCTGGTGCTGCCGGCCATGCACGAGATCACCCGCTCCGACGCCGGCACCGGGGCCCAGGTGGCGGCTGCCGTCCTGCTCTACGTCGTCACCCTCCTGCCCGTCCTGGTCCCGGTGGTCGGGGTCGTCCTCCTCGGTGCTCGGGCCGACGGGGTCCTGGCTTCGGCCCACGGCTGGGTGACTCGGAACAGCCGGCGCATCGCCGCGGGGGTCGAGCTGGCCTTCGCGGCCTACCTCACCGTCAAGGGCGTCCGTCAGCTGCCGTGAGCAGGTACCCGACCGGAGCGGGTCCGGCCGACCCGGACCGGCTCGGAGCGGGTCCGGCCGGCCCGGGACGACGCGGACCGGCTCAGGCCGAGGGGACCTTCCAGCCCATGCCCTCGGCGATCTCCTTGCACGTCGGGCACACGGCGTAGCGGGCCGGGTTGCGGCCCGGGACCCAGATCTTCCCGCACAGGGCCTTCACCGCCGTGCCGTTGATCATCCCCTCCACCACCGAGTTGCCGGCCGAGACGAAGTCGCCCTTCTCGGGCTTCCACCCCTCGAGGACGATGTGGCTCATCCGCTCGTGATCACCGTCGAGGGCAGGGTCGGTGTGGGTGGGCGAGAGGGTGATGCCGGTATCGGTCATGCCCCCAGGATCGCGCACCGGCGCACCGGCTGGGGCAGGGCCTGCCTCCCGCCACCGGCCGGTGGGCCGGCGGGGTGCCCGGCGAGGCGCCCCGCCTAGGCTGGCGCCATGCCGGCCCGCACCCTCGTCCTCGCTTCGGCGTCGCCGGCCCGGCACCGGCTCCTGGTGGACGCCGGGTTCGCCCCGGTGGTCGAGGTGAGCGGCGTCGACGAGGACGGCGTCGACCCCGACGACACGGCCGGCTCGGCCGGGCGCCTGGCCGCCGAGAAGGCCCGGGCCGTGGCCCGGCCCGGCGGCGACCACCTGGTCCTCGGGTGCGACTCCATGCTCGAGTTCGACGGCCGGCCCCACGGCAAGCCCGGATCGGCCGAGGAGGCCCGGGGCTGGCTGACCGCCATGCGGGGCCGGACGGGGACCCTGTGGACCGGCCACCACCTCATCGACGAGTCCACCGGCGACGAGGTCGCCGAGGTGGTGGGGACCACGGTCCGGTTCGCCGAGACCACCGACGCCGAGCTCGACGCCTACCTGGCCGACCCGGCCGTCCTGGCCGTGGCCGGGGCCTTCACCCTGGACGGGCGCTCGGCCCCCTTCATCGACGGGATCGACGGGGACCACAGCAACGTGATCGGGCTCTCGCTCCCCGGTCTGCGCCGCCTCCTCGGGCGCCTGGGCCTCTCGGTGGCCGACCTGTGGACGGCGCCGGCCGGGACGCCGGGAGCCGGACGGTGACGTCGGTCGGGCAGGACACGGTGGCACGCCCCCACGAGGCGCCCGCCGTCGGCGCCCCGGCGCCCCTCCGGCTGGGCCGGCTGGCCGTGGAGGTCCCGGTGGTGCTCGCCCCCATGGCCGGGGTGACCAACTCGGCCTTCCGCACGCTGTGCCGCAGCTACGGCGCCGGCCTCTACGTCTCCGAGATGATCACCGCCCGGGCCCTGGTCGAGGGAAACGCCAAGACCATCGGCATGGCCTCGTTCGCCCCCGACGAGCCGGTCCGGTCGGTCCAGCTGTCCAGCGTCGACCCGGCGGCCATGGGCGGTGCCGTCACCCGCCTGGTGGAGGAGATCGGCGTCGACCACATCGACCTCAACTTCGGCTGCCCGGCGGGCAAGGTCACCCGGCAGGGGGCGGGGGCGGCCCTCCCCCTGCACCCGGTGCTCTTCCGGTCCATCGTGCGGGCCGCCGTCAGCGCCGCCGGCGATGTCCCGGTGACCGTCAAGCTGCGCATGGGGGTGGACGCCGGGCGGCTGACCTATCTGGAGTCGGGGCGCATCGCCGAGGGCGAGGGGGCCGCCGCCGTCACGCTGCACGCCCGGACGGCCGAGCAGCTCTACTCGGGCACCGCCGACTGGTCGGCCATCGGCCGCCTGAAGGAGACGGTGACGTCGATCCCCGTCCTGGGCAACGGGGACCTGTGGGAGGCCGCCGACGCCGTGGCCATGATGGCCGCCACCGGGCTGCTCTACCTCGCCATTCTCACGGCCTTCGGCACCGACCTCGTTGCCCGCGCGATCCTTGCTGGCTGAGCCCGAGGCTGGCTGAACCTGAAGCTGGCTGAGCCTGAAGCTGGCTGTGCCCGAACGTCAGGTTCGGGCTTGCACGCGGCGGGCGGCCACGAAGGCGACGACGGTGAGCACAACCGTGAAGGCGAAGTTCGTGCCGAGTGCCGCTCGAATCGACCAGAGTCCACGATCGGCGGCCGCCACGGTTGC
>CAXBRB010000201.1:0-4826 GCA_963977795.1 uncultured Acidimicrobiaceae bacterium | reverse complement strand
ACAGGCGCCTGGGCCTCGCCCCGGCCGGCCTCGCCGCCCGGGTCCGCTCGGCGTCTCCGGTCCCGGTGGCCGCCGTCCTGGAGGGCCGGCTCCCGGCTGACCGCCGCCACGAGTCGAAGATCGACCGCACGGCGCTGGCCGCTGCGGTGGCCCGCTTCCTCGACGGGCGATGAAGGTCCTGGTCACCGGGGCCACCAGCCTGCTCGGGCGGACGGTGGCCCTCGTCCTGGCCGAGCGGGGCGACCAGGTGACCTGCTTCCAGCGGCGCTCCAGCGGCCTGGGGCTGGCCGAGGTCCAGGGAGACGTCCGAGATGCCGGGACCGTCCAGCGGGCCGGACGGGACCAGGATGCCGTCATCCACCTGGCCGCCCTGGTGGCCCCGCGGATGGACTGGGACGAGGCTGTGGCTGTCAACGTGGACGGCACGGCCAACGTCCAGCGGGCTGCCGCCTCGTGTGGCGCCTTCGTCCATGTGTCGACGCCCTCGGTGGCCTTCCACGAGGCGCCGGCGGCCGGCGTGGGCGCGGAGACGGCCTCGTATGCCGGGACCGACCGCTACGCCCGCTCCAAGGCCATCGCCGAGCGGGCCGTCCTGGAGGCGGCGGCCCGGGGATCGGTCCCGACGGTGGTGGTCCGCCCGCACCTGGTGTGGGGTCCGGGGGACGAGCAGCTGGTGGGCCGGATCGTCGAGCGGGCCCGGGCCGGGCGGCTGGTCGTGCCCGACGGAGGCCGGGCCCTGGTGGACTCGACCTACCTGGACGACGCCGCCCGGGCCATCGTGGCCGCCCTGGACGCCGCTCGGCCCGGGAGCCCGGCCGTCGGGCGCCCCTGGGTGGTCACCGGAGGCGATCCCCGCCCGGTGGCCGAGCTGGTGGGCGGCATCGTGGCCGCCGCGGGGCTTCCGGTGCGGCTGCGGTCGGTGCCCGCCCCGGTGGCCTCGGTGGCCGGCCGGCTGGCCGAGCGGTGGTGGGCGGGGCCGGAGCCGCCGCTCACCCGGTTCGCCGCCCGCCAGCTGTCCCTGGCCCACTGGTTCGACCAGCGGGCCACCCGGGAGGCGCTGGGGTGGCAGCCCGAGGTCGGGGTCGACGAGGGGATGGAGCGGCTGCGCCGCTGGTTCGCCGCACGCCCCTGACCCGGCACCGACCGGCCCGGGTCGGACGGTGCCCCCGGTGCAGGTGCCGAGCTCCGGCCGTTCAGGCGGCCGGGAGGCCGAGGGCGCCGGCCAGGGTGCGGTAGGCATCGACGGGCATCCCGGGGCGCTCGTCGACGACCTGGAGGCAGACGTGGTCGGCCCCGGCGTCCAGGTGCTCGTGCACCCGTGCGGCCACGGCGTCGGGCGTGCCCCAGGCCACCACGGCATCGACCAGGCGGTCGCTCCCGCCGCCGGCCACGTCCTCGGCGTCGAAGCCGAGGCGCTGCAGGTTGCCGGCGTAGTTGGGCAGCGACAGGTACCCGGCGGTGAAGGTCCGGGCGATGCGACGGGCCTCGCCGGGATCGGCCTCCAGCACGACCGTCACCTCCGGGGCTAGCAGCGGGCCGGGTCCGAGTACCCGGCGGGCGTCGGCCGTGTGGGCCACGGGCACGAAGTACGGGTGGGCGCCGAGCGACCGCTCCCCGGCCAGCGCCAGCATCCGGGGACCCAGGGCAGCCAGGAGGCGCCCGTCGGCCGGCACCGGGACCGGGGCGGCGTCCAGGCCGTCGAGGTGCTCGACCACCTGCGACCACGGGCGGGCGTAGCGGTCGACCACCCGGGCGTGGCTGGCCCCGAGACCCAGGACGAACCGGCCCGGATGGTCCGCCCGGAGGACGGCGGCGGCGTCGGCCAGCTCGGCGGGGGGCGTGAGCCAGACGTTGGTGATGCCGGTGAGCACCGGGATGCGCTCGGTGGCCTCGAGCAGGCGCCGGAACCGGCCGGGGATCCCCGGCCGGAACCCGCCGGTCGACCACAGGGCGCCGAAGCCCAGGCGCTCCAGCTCGGCCGGGACGGCGACGGTGCTGCCGCCGGCGTCCTCCCACGGGCCGCTCCACCACACACCGATCTTCCCGAGCTCCATGGCCGCACGCTATCGGCGGCGCCGGAGGTGGTGGTCCGCCTGGCCGCGAGGCCTGTCCGATGGGCGCCCGGGCACCCTAGAGTTGCGCCATGGACCTCCGTCGGCAGGCCGTCGTGGACATCGTCCGGATGATGGAGACCGTGGCGACGGTCCGGGAGGCCTTGGATGCCACCGAGGTGCGCTACGCCGCCGCCCTGGAGACGCTGCGCACCGGCGGGCCGATCACCGAGACGCTGCAGCTGTCCGACGCCGGCGCCAGCCGCCAGATGCTGACCGACGCGCTCCAGGAGCTCCAGCAGGCCCGCCACGCCGCCCGGCGGGTGATGATCCAGCTCGGCCGCGCCGAGGGGCAGACCATCGCCGAGATCGCCGCCACCTGGGGCATCTCCCGTCAGCTGGTCTCGCGCTACCTGTCCGAGGAGGTCGGTGGGTCCGGCGATGAGGCCTCCGACCTCGTGGTCACGCCCGACACGGCGTCCTGACCCGGGTCGCCGGCCCGGCCGGTCGACCTCAGACGCCGGTGGTGGGCGTTGCCGGGGTGGTGGCCGCAGGTGTGCTTGGCGGGTGCTCCCATGCCGGCATGCCCCGGCCCGGATGTGCCGAGGCGATGTTCAGCCCCCCGGTCGGGTGGGCCCAGTCCACGGTGGTGTGGGCCGCCGTCGGCACCTCCCAGATCAGTCCCAGGCACATCTCGTCGGAGGAGCCGTCACCCCAGGTGATGTAGTGGGGCGGCAGCTTGCGCAGGGCCGGGAGCTGCTGGGCCAGACGGGGGTTGTAGGTGCACGAGACGGTGATGGTCTCTCCCGCCGTGACCTTCACCCACTTGGAGAGGTTCGTCGCCTTCTGGTAGTCGAAGTTGTAGTGGGGCGTGTCCATGAGGACCCGCGGCTTGGCCGTGCCGGTGTCCAGCGTCATCCGCATCGACGTCCCCACCAGGTGCATGTGGGGCGCGGTCCGGACCACATAGCCGGACTTGGCGATGTGCCAGGTGCAGGTCGTCGTGGTCCCTTCGGGCGGCGCAGCCGGGTTCTTGCCGCAGATGGCCTCCATGCCCATGTCGAAGGCGGTCATGTAGGCCCCGAACCGCTTGGCCAGGTCGGCCAGCTCGGCCTGACGGTCGCACAGCGGCCCGGTCACGCCGGCCGGACAGGGGATGTTGGGGGTCGAGACCACCGGCTGGATGGAGGTCGGGCGGAGCCCCGTCGTGGCCGGCACGGTGTCGAGCTCGGCCGACGGGCGCACCGGCAGGTCCCCGGGCAGAAGGTTGTAGTGGACCTGCATGATGATCAGGCTGTGGGCCGGCAGGGGCGTGCCGGTCCCGGCGGGCATCACATCCCGGCCGTGCCCCGGGGCCCAGGCGCTCAGCCAGGGCATGGAGAGGAACTGGCCGAGCCCCTTGCCGAGGACGGGCGGCTCGCCGAAGCAGGTCCAACCCTTCCCGCCGGCGTCGGCGGTGCGGGCGGCGTCAGCCAGCGACGGCGGCACCAGGAACAGGATGGCGTGGTGGACCTCCTTGGCCGAGGGGCCCGAGCCGGGGAAGAACTGGCTGGAGACGATGAAGGAGTTGTGGGCGACCTTGGGGTCGATCAGGGTGCAGTGGTAGTCGTCGGTGCCGCCGTTGATGGCCTGGGGCACATACGGCGCCGGCGCCGTGGTCCGGATGACGGAGGTCTTGGGGCCACTGCCGTCGGCCCCGGAGGGGCCGGCCGCCACCACGGTGGACGCCGCCAGGGCGAGGGTGGCGACGGCGAGGCCTACGAGGGTTCGTGAGCGCATGCCGCAAGCGTAGACGGCAGCGGTGCACCAGCGACCGCCAGGCACGGCCGGCCACCACCCCGTCTGGCCGCTGTCGCCCCGCTACGGTGGTGCGGGCACCGTGCGTGCCGCAATGAACGAGGAGCCACGATGACCCACCACGACAGCGGCGTCCGCCTCATCGGCCACCAGCGGCGCTTTGCCGAGGCCATCGCCCAGATCGACACCGAGCTCGACTTCCAGTCCGGTGCCGCCGTGGCCGCCCGTCGGGACGCCGTGATCGAGGCGGCCCGGGCCGCCTACGGCCCGACCGAGGACTTCCGGGGGGTGCGGGACGCCTGGGACGCGGTGTTTCCCGACGGTGTCTACAGCGCAGCGGGCCTCGCCGCCGCCAAGCGCCAGGTCTGACGGCCGGCTCGACGGCCCGTGACGGACCCGGGGCTGCCGTCCGACCGTGCACGGGAGCCGTTCAGCGACCACCTGGAGCGCTGGCTGGCCACCCCGGAGCAGAAGACCGTCGGCGACCTGGGCACCGTCTTCGGCGACCGCAGCTTCGCCGTCACCATCCTCGTCCTGATGTTCGTCCCGGCCCTCCCCCTCCCCACCGGCGGCGTCACCCACGTGTTCGAGGCCGTGGTGGTCCTGCTCGGGGCCGAGCTGCTGGTGGGGATGCGCACGCTGTGGCTCCCGGCCCGCCTGCGGCGTCGGCCGCTCGGTCCGGCGACGAGCGAGCGCGCCCTGCCCTTCATGCTCCGGCGGATCCGCTGGCTCGAGCGGTTCTCCCGGCCCCGTGGGGCAGCCCTCTTCGACCGGCAGTGGATGCGCTGCCTCCTGGGGCTGGCGTTCATCGTCCTGGCCGCCGGTGCCGCCCTGGCGCCGCCCTTCTCCGGGCTGGACACCCTGCCTGCCCTGGGAGCGGTGGTGGTGGCCCTCAGCATGATCCTGGGCGACGTGGTGGCCCTGGCCCTCGGGCTCGCCGTGGGGACGGCGGGGATCGCCCTCAGCCTGACCGTGGGC
>CAXBRB010000200.1:0-4832 GCA_963977795.1 uncultured Acidimicrobiaceae bacterium | reverse complement strand
GGCAACCCGACCTCCTCGGTGGCCGGTCCGGCCGAGATGGCCCGGCTCGTCGCCTGGGGTCGCGAGCACGGCGTGCTCGTCGCCTCCGACGAGTGCTACCTCGAGTTCCCCGGGCGCGACGAGGTGCCGGGCACTGCGGTCGCCTCCGGCACCGAGGGCGTGCTGTCGGTGCACTCGGTCTCGAAGCGTTCCAACCTCGCGGGCTTCCGGGCCGGCTTCCTCGCCGGCGACCCGGCCCTCATCGGCTACCTCGGCGAGGTCCGCAAGCACGCCGGGCTCATGACCCCCGGTCCCGTGCAGGCCGCGGCGGCCGCCGCGCTCGGCGACGACGAGCACGTCGAGGTGCAGCGGGCCCGCTACGCGGAGCGCCGGGCCCTCGTGCTCGACGGTCTCGCCGCCCACGGGTACGTCCACGACGGTGGGCCGGCGCTCTTCTACCTGTGGTTGCGCAGCGCCGACGGGGCCGACGGCTGGACCATCGCGGCTCGCCTCGCCGAACGGGCCGGCATCGTGGTCGCCCCCGGCGACCTCTACGGCGAGGCCGGGGCCGGTTTCGTCCGCATCGCCGTGGTCCAGCCGATGGACCGCCTGGCGCTGGTGGCCGAACGTCTGGCCGAGGCCGGCGAGATGGTCGGAGCCGGAGGTCCGACGGACGGCGAGGCGGCCGGAGCCGGAGGCCCGACGGACGACGAGGCGGCCGGAGCCGGAGGCCCGCAGCGGTAGGGTTCCTGCCCATGGCAGACCTCGAAGCAGCGATCGACGCACTGTGGGAGCGGGCGGGAGACCTCGGTCCGGCCGACACCGATGCCCTGGCCACCGTGTCCGAGGCCATCGACCTCCTGGACACCGGAGCGGCCCGCATTGCCGAGATCGACCCGGCCACCGACGAGGTGGTCGTCCACCAGTGGCTCAAGCGGGCCGTCCTCCTGCTGTTCCGCCTGCGCTCGATGGAGACCATCGAGGTGGGCCCGTTCGAGTTCGCCGACAAGCTCCCGCTCAAGCACGACTTCGCCGCGGCCGGCGTCCGGGTGGTTCCCGGGGCCTCGGCCCGCTGGGGCTCCTATCTCGCCCCCGGCGTGATCTGCATGCCCAGCTACGTGAACATCGGGGCCCGGGTGGGCGAGGGGACGATGGTCGACACCTGGGCCACCGTGGGGTCGTGCGCCCAGATCGGCCGGGAGGTCCACCTCTCGGGCGGGGTCGGCATCGGTGGGGTGCTGGAGCCGGCCCAGGCCGCTCCGGTGGTCATCGAGGACGAGGTCATGATCGGCAGCCGGTGCATGATCACCCAGGGGGCCCGGGTGGGCCGCGGGTCGGTGGTGGGGGAGGGCACCATCCTGAACCCGTCGATCCCCGTCATCGACGCCCAGACGGGCGAGGAGCTGGGCCGGGGGCACGTGCCGCCGTGGTCGGTGGCCGTCCAGGCGTCGCGGCGCCGGGAGTTCCCCGGCGGCGAGTTCTTCCTCCCCTGCGTGCTGGTGCTCCGCCGCCTGACCGAGGGGCAGCGCCACGACAAGGCCCAGCTCAACGAGGTGCTCCGGGAGCACGGGGTCTCGGTGTGACCGACGGGGCGGGACCCGCCTCCGCCGGGGGGATGCCCGACGGACTGCTCGGCCTGGCCACCGCGCTGGTCGGGATCCCCTCGGTCAGCCATGCCGAAGGCCAGCTGGCGGACGCCGTCGAGGCGGCCCTCCGGCTCTGTCCCTGGCTGGACGTCGAGCGGGTGGGCGACAACGTGGTGGGACGGACCACCCTGGGACGGGCTCATCGGGTGGTGCTGGCCGGCCACCTTGACACCGTCCCTGCCGTGGACGGCAATGACGTGCCCCGGGTGGAGGGGACCACGCTGCACGGGGTCGGTGCCGCCGACATGAAGGGCGGTCTGGCGGTCTTCCTCCATCTGGCCGGCCGGCTGGCCGAGCCGTCGGTCGACGTGACCTGGTGCTTCTACGCCGGCGAGGAGGTGGCCCAGGAGCACAACGGCCTCCGCCGACTGTGGCGGGAGCGACCGGACCTCCTGGCTGCCGACGCCGCCATCCTGGGGGAGCCCACCGCCGGACTCGTCGAGGCGGGCTGCCAGGGCGCGCTGCGCATCCGGCTGTCCCTGGCCGGCCGGCGGGCCCACACCGCCCGGCCCCATGCCGGCCGGAACGCCATCCACCGCCTGGCCCCGATCCTCGACGCCGTGGCCGGCTTCGAGGTGCGCCGACCGGTCCTCGACGGGTGCGAGTACGCCGAGCAGCTCCAGGTGGTGGCCGTAGAGGGCGGGGTGGCCGGCAACGTCGTGCCCGACCACGCCTCGGTCGTCCTCAACCACCGCTTCGCCCCGGACCGGACCGAGCACCAGGCCGAGTCGGCCGTGCGCGAGCTGCTGGCCCCGTGGATCGAGCCGGGTGACCGGTGGGAGCTGGTGGAGGCGGCCCCGGGGGCGCCGCCGTCGCTCGACCACCCCCTCCTGTCCGGCCTGGTGACCTCCTCGGGCCAGGCCCCGCGGGCCAAGGTCGGGTGGACCGACGTGGCCACCTTCTGGGAGCACGGGATCCCGGCTGCCAACTTCGGGCCGGGCGACCCGCTCCTGGCCCACACGCCCGGCGAGCACGTGGACGCCGCCGAGCTGGATCGGGCGGCCGCCGTCCTCGAGGGCCTGCTGGGTTCCTAGGGTTCCGGGGTCAGGGCAGCCGCCGCTGGCCCGGCGCCCGTCCTGTCATCGGTCGCACGTCGTGCCCCCGGTCGCCCGGCGGATACCGTCTGCGTCATGACTGCGCCACGTGCCCTCGGGACTTCCGGCCTCACCGTCTCCGCTCAGGGTCTGGGCTGCATGGGGATGAGCGAGTTCTACGGCATCGGCGACGACGCCGAGTCGACGGCCACCATCCACCGCGCCCTCGACCTGGGGATCACCTTCCTCGACACCGCCGACATGTACGGCCCCCACACAAACGAGATCCTGGTCGGCCGGGCCATCGCCGGCCGCCGTGACGAGGTGGTGCTGGCCACCAAGTTCGGGATCGTGCGGACCGCCGATCCGAGTGTGCGCTCCATCCGGGGGGACGCCGCCTATGTGCGGGAGGCGTGCGAGGCCTCGCTGCGGCGCCTGGGCATCGACCACATCGATCTCTACTACCAGCACCGCAGCGACCCCGGCGTGCCCATCGAGGAGACGGTGGGCGCCATGGCCGCCCTGGTGGACGAGGGGAAGGTGCGGTTCCTCGGGCTGTCCGAGGCGGCTCCGGAGACCCTGCGCCGTGCCTGCGCCGTCCACCCCATCGCCGCCCTGCAGACCGAGTGGTCGCTGTGGAGCCGGGACCTCGAGCATGCGGTGGTGCCCGAGGCCCGCCGGCTCGGGGTGGGCATCGTGGCCTACAGCCCGCTCGGGCGGGGCTTCCTGGCCGGCGCCCCTGCCTCGCCGGACGACTTCGGCGACGGGGACTTCCGCCGGTTCCTGCCGCGCTTCCACGGGGAGAACCTCGAGGTCAACCGGGAGCTGGCCGACCGCGTCCGGACCATGGCCGAAGGACGGGGCTGCACCCCGGCCCAGCTGGCGCTGGCCTGGGTGCTGGCCCGTGGCGACGACGTGGTGCCCATCCCCGGGACCAAGCGGGTGGCCCGTGTGGAGGAGAACGCCGCTGCCGGGGACGTCGTCCTGACCCCGGCCGACCTGGCCGAGCTGGACTCGGCGTTCCCGCCCGGCGTGGCCGCCGGAGCCCGCTATCCGGACATGGCGGCCATCGAAGCGGCGACACCGCCGGCCTGAGCGGTCGACGGCCGCTTGTCGGCCCTGCGCCCGCTGGCGGCCCGGGCTGCACGGGCTGCCCGGGCTGGGATCAGAGTCGGCGCAGGACGGTGACGACCTTGCCGAAGATGGTCACCTCGGACGGGTCGAAGACCATGGGGGAGAGGGCGGCGTTGGCCGGCGTGAGGACGACCTGCCCGTCCCTGGTGGAGAACGTCTTCACCGTCGACTCCCCATCCGGGATCCCGGCCACCACCACGTCCCCGGTGGCAGCCTCGCTCTGCTGGCGGACGACGACGAAGTCCCCGTCGACGATGCCGGCGTCGATCATGGAGTCGCCGCGCACGCGGAGCATGAAGAGGGTCCCCGTCCCGGTGAAGTCCTCCGGCAGGGGGAAGAGCTCCTCGACGTTCTCCTGGGCCAGCACGCCGGTGCCGGCGGCGACGTCGCCGACCAGCGGGACGTGGCGGATCGGTCGCGCATCAGCGATGACCTTCGACGACGGGTCGTAGCAGACCTCGATGGCCCGGGGCTTGGTGGGGTCCCGGCGGAGGTAGCCCTCCCGCTGGAGCACGGCCAGGTGGCCGTGGACGGTGGAGGAGGAGGTGAGGCCCACGGCCTCACCGATCTCCCGGACCGACGGCGGGTAGCCGCGGTCACGGACCGAGTCGGAGATGCAGTCGAGGATCTGCTTGCGCTTGGGGCTGAGTACCTGGGCCATGTTCGTGCGTCTCCTCCGGTGGGGGGCGTCCTGTCCGCCCGGTCCCGTCCACCCGGTTCCGAGGTGCCGTGTGACACCCCCGTGCGAACGTCTGTTTGCATGAACGTACCCCCCGGTCCACCGGAAAGCAAACACCTGTTCGAAAAATGCGTTGACACCGAACAGGCGTTCGTGATGGGATGTCCCCGGAGCGAACACCCGTTCGGGCACGCAGCCCGGACGTCGGTGGGGCGCACGGGATCGAACACGAGATCGAGCACAGGATCGAGCACGGAGAGCCAGGAGACGACGACCATGACCGCACTTCTCACAGATCGGAAGAGCGTCGTGTAGGGAAAGAGTGTAGATCTCGGTGGTCGCCGTATCATTAAAAAAAAA
>CAXBRB010000199.1:0-4850 GCA_963977795.1 uncultured Acidimicrobiaceae bacterium | reverse complement strand
CCGGACTGCTGATGATGGTGGCGTTCACCACCGACACCCCCCGCCAGCAACCCGAGGACGACGCCAACCTGATTGTTCTCGACATCGAGGGCGGCCCCACGCCTATTCAGGAGCGAATGAGCCTTGCCTTGCTCGAGGCGGTGCGGCTTGAGCACCTCCATCCGGGAGCCGATGTGGTGGTCCTTTCAACGGCATCCAGGTGGGACTGGAAGAGCAGGGCGGCATCGACAGCCTCAGCCTCATCCATTTGGGCGAGCACCTGGAAAGGTTGACCGCCAAGGAACTTCGCCACCTGGGTACCAAGGTGCCCTTGGCCACCCTGAGAGCCGTGGTGGACTTGGCGATGCAGATCGGCAGGGAGGGACGGGAAGGCCAACCCACCGGAACACTTCTGGTGGTGGGTGACAGCCGCAAGGTACTGCCCCATTGCCGGCCGATGAACTTCAATCCGTTCCGCGGTTACCCGGCCGAGGAGCGGGATGTGCGCGACCCTGCGGTCCGCGAGCAAATCAAGGACCTGGCCAAGTTGGAAGGTGCCATCATCATCCAATCAGATGGCGCCGCGGTGGCGGCCTGCGTGCTGGCGGCCGGGACCCTGGCGGCCTGCGGGTCGTCGTCCTCGTCGTCGTCCACCTCCTCCTCGACGGCCTCCAGCGGCCGGGTGCTGCTGGTGGGCACCTTCCATGGGCATGCCGGCGGCTACACCTCGATCCAGGCCGCCGTCGACGCGGCCAAGCCCGGCGACTGGATCCTGGTGGCGCCGGGCGACTACCACGAGTCGGCCGACCACTCGGGTGCGTCCACCGACCCCTCCCATGGGAAGACGGGCGGCGTCCTGATCACCACGGCAGGCATCCACCTGCGGGGCATGGACCGCAGCGGCGTGGTGGTGGACGGCACCAAGGCCGGCTCGGCGCAGTGCAGCAGCGACCCGGCGGCCCAGGACCTCGGCGCTGTGGGGAGCGACGGCAAGCCGGTGGGCCGCAACGGCATCGTCGTCTGGAAGGCCGACAAGGTCGCCGTCGAGAACCTCACGGCGTGCAACTTCCTCAGCGGGACCGGCGACTCGGGCAACGAGATCTGGTGGAACGGCGGGTCCGACAGCGCCCAGATCGGCATGCACGGCTACTCCGGGGCGTACCTGACGGCGACGTCCACCTACTTCGGCGGCGAAGGGAACGCCGCCCAGTACGGGATCTTCAGCTCGGACGCCGCCGGGCCGGCCGTGATCGACCAGACCTACGCCTCGAACTTCAACGACTCGGGGATCTACGTCGGCGCCTGCCAGCAGGTGTGCGGCGTGACCATCAACCACGCCTGGATGGAGTACAGCGCCCTCGGCTACTCGGGCACCAACTCCGGTGGCGCCATCGTGATCGAGAACTCCCAGTTCGACAACAACAAGGACGGCTTCGACACCAACACCCAGATCGCCGGCGACCCGCCCGCCCCCCAGGACGGCGCCTGCCCGAACGGGGGGACGAGCCCCATCACCCACACCCACTCGTGCTGGGTGTTCATGCACAACAACGTCCACGACAACAACAACCCGAACGTGCCCCAGGCCGGCACGGCCAGCCAGGGCCCGGTGGGCACCGGGTTCACGCTCTCGGGCGGCCGGAACGACACGGTCATGGACAACACGTTCGCCAACAACGGGGCGTGGGGCTTCCTCATGATCCCCTATCCGGACTCGTCCACCCCGGAGTACAACCAGTCCTGCACCGGCAAGGGCGGGGTGGAGAACGGGGCCTTCGGGTGCATCTTCGACCCGATGAACAACGCCCTCCTGAACAACCGGTTCGTCAACAACGGCTCGTTCAAGAACCCGTCCAACGGCGACTTCGGGCAGATCACGCTCAACAGCGGGAAGCCCCAGAACTGCTACCGGGGCAACACCACGCCGGACGGGACCACCCCGGCGAACCTCCAGCAGGTCCAGCAGACCTGCGGCACCCTGACCACCGGGGCCAACACCGGCGGGGCGCTCCTCGGCCAGGTCCTGTGCGACACCGGCAACGGGCCGTGCGACGCCACGATGGTGTACCCCAAGCCCACCGGGGTGGTCATGCACCCGCTGCCCAAGGGCCTGCCCACCATGGCCAACCCCTGCGCGGGCGTGCCGGCCAACCCGTGGTGCACCGGGGGCAAGCCGGTCTGACCGGCGGCCGGCCGACCAGCTGGTCGTGCGCCGGTGCAGGGGACGGGGCGTCCTGAGGGGCTGGCAAACTTGACCGAATAGGTCACCTTTTGGGAGGATCCTCGGCGCCGAGACCCGGGCGATGGGCGCCCGGTACGGCCACCGTCGAGGAGATGCCGCCATGTCGGAGTGGGGATTCGAGACCCGTCAGATCCATGCAGGGGCCCAGCCGGACCCCACCACGGGCGCCCGTGCCGTGCCGATCTACCAGACGACCAGCTACACCTTCCGGGACACCGAGCACGCCGCCAACCTCTTCGGCCTCTCCGAGCTGGGCAACATCTACACCCGGATCATGAACCCGACCCAGGCCGTGTTCGAGGACCGGGTGGCCGCCCTCGAGGGCGGCGTGGCCGCCGTGGCCCTGGCCAGCGGCCAGGCCGCCGAGTCGGTGGCCCTGATGAACCTGGCCGAGAACGGCGGCCACGTCGTCTCGTCGGCCTCCCTCTACGGCGGGACCTACAACCTCTTCCACTACACCCTGCCCAAGCTGGGGATCGAGGTCACCTTCGTGGACGACCCCGACGATCTCGACGCCTGGCGGGCCGCCGTGCGGCCCAACACCAAGGCCTTCTACGCCGAGAGCCTGGGCAACCCCAAGGGCGACGTCCTCGACTTCGCCGGCGTCTCGGCCATCGCCCACGAGCACGGCGTGCCGCTGGTGGTCGACAACACCCTGGCCAGCCCCTACCTCTGCAACCCGCTGGCCCACGGGGCCGACATCGTGGTCCACTCGGCCACCAAGTTCATCGGCGGCCACGGCACCTCCATCGGCGGCATCGTGGTCGACGGCGGCACCTTCGACTACGAGGGCAGCGGGCGGTTCCCCGGCTTCACCGAGCCCGACCCGAGCTACCACGGCCTGGTGTTCGGCCAGCTCCCCGAGCCGCTCTTCCCGGCCCGCTACGCCCTCAAGATCCGGCTCCAGTACCTCCGCGACCTGGGCGCGGCGGTCACCCCGTTCAACTCCTTCCTCTTCCTCCAGGGCCTCGAGACCCTGAGCCTGCGGATGGAGCGCCACGTGGCCAATGCCACCGCGGTGGCCCGGTGGCTCGAGTCCCGGGACGAGGTCTCCTGGGTGGCCTACTCGGGGCTCGAGTCGAGCCCGTGGCACGCCCGCCAGCAGCAGTACCTGCCCAAGGGCGGCGGGGCCATCGTGGCCTTCGGCATCGCCGGCGGGGCCGAGGCGGGCCGCAAGTTCATCGAGGGCCTCGAGCTCTTCAGCCACCTGGCCAACGTGGGTGACGTCCGCAGCCTGGCCATCCACCCGGCCTCCACCACCCACTCCCAGCTGACCGAGGCCGAGCAGGTCTCGACCGGCGTCACCCCGGACCTGGTGCGCCTCTGCGTGGGCCTCGAGTCGATCGAGGACATCCTGGCCGACCTCGAGTCCGGGTTCCGGGCCGCCTCGGCCGGGTGAGGATCCCTGGCCCGGGCCGGGCCTGGCAGCCCGGTGACGAGCCGGGCAAACGCCGGTTCGCCGCCGTGGCCGTGCCGGGCGGGCCGCCCATGCCCATGGAGCTGGGCGAGGTGCTGCCCGAGGTCACCGTGGCCTACGAGACGTGGGGCACCCTGGACGCCGACGCCGCCAACGCCGTCCTGGTCCTCCACGCCCTGACCGGGGACTCCCACGCCGCCGGTGCGTCCGGGCCGGGCCATCCCTACCCGGGGTGGTGGCGGGGCCTCATCGGCCCGGGGCACGCCATCGACACCGACCGGTGGTTCGTGGTGAGCCCCAACGTGCTGGGCGGGTGCCAGGGGACGACCGGGCCGGCCTCGCCGGCCCCCGACGGCCGGCCCTGGGGGTCGCGCTTCCCCCGGCTGACCATCCGGGACCAGGTCTATGCCGAGGCCGCCTTGGCCGACCACCTGGGCATCGACCGGTGGGCCGTGGTGGTGGGGGGCTCCATGGGCGGCATGCGGGTCCTGGAGTGGTGCGTGGGCCACCCCGGCCGGGTGGGCACGGCCGTGGTGCTGGCCGTGGGGGCGGCGGCCAGCGCCGACCAGATCGCCTTCTGCTCCATGCAGCGCCGGGCCATCACCGGCGACCCGCACTTCCACGACGGGGACTACTACCTCCACGACGTCAGCCCCGACGAAGGGCTCGCCCTGGCCCGGGGCATCGGCCAGATCAGCTACCGGACGGGGGAGGAGTTCGCCGACCGGTTCGGCCGCAGCCCCCAGGACGGGGAGGACCCGCTGCGGGGCGGCCGGTTCGCCGTCGAGTCCTACCTCGAGTACCACGGCGCCAAGCTCGTCAGCCGGTTCGACGCCAACTCCTACCTGGTGCTCTCGGAGGCCATGAACGGCCACGACGTGGGCCGGGACAGGGGCGGGGTGGCCGCCGCCCTCGCCGGGGTGACCGCCGAGGTGGTGGTGGCCGGGGTCGACAGCGACCGGCTCTACCCCCTCGCCCTCCAGCACGAGCTGGCCGCCCTCCTGCCCGGCCGGCCCGAGGTGGCGGTCATCAGCTCCGAGTACGGCCACGACGGCTTCCTGGTCGAAGAGGAGCAGGTCGGCCTCATCATCCGCCGGGCGCTCGAGGGCTGATCCCGCTCAGGATCCCGGTCCGGCGGGGGCGCCGGACCCGGACCCGGCGGGGGCCCGGCGGCCGACGACGACGGGCTGGGGCCGACCACCGGTCGACCCG
>CAXBRB010000198.1:0-4930 GCA_963977795.1 uncultured Acidimicrobiaceae bacterium | reverse complement strand
GGGACTTCCAACGATGACGCCAGCCACTTCAGTCAATCTAAGGGGACGCTTAGGATTGGATGTACCAGCGTTTCGCAAGACCTCGCTCGGGATCGCTTGGAGCAGAGTGGTCACGGACTGGCGACCTACCGGCCCTATTTCCGAATGGCGATGTGCTGCCTGTGTGGGTGGATTCCACCTTACGCCGACCATCTGACAGTCAATGGCATCAACACAAGACACGCCTTCAAGGACGTTGACCACCGGACTCGGACTCGGAGAGGGAATCTGGGTCCATTGGCTGCCGTCCCAGCGTTGGACCAGAGTGTCCATAGGGAGTGGGCCGGGCGGCGGGGTCTGAAACCCAACGGCTGTACAACTTCCCACCTCGGGACAACTGACGCTGGCGAGTGCATCCTGGATTCCAACGCCCGACTGCCAACTCTTCAATCCCGCCTCCGCTGCCGCGTCTGGTTCGTAGTTCCAAACTGACCCGTCCCAGAGTTCTGTCACCGTGCCAACCATCATGCAGTAGGTGGGTTCCACACATGACACTGAAGAGGGTGTCGCGTTGACTATCCCAAGGTCGGCCGGGAGCGCTGTTGTTGGAACCTCATTCCAAACCGAACCGTTCCATGCCCATGAGGCCGGAGGCATAGAGCACAAGGTGATACAACCCGGCGGTTGGGGAGCATTGGCTCCAACTGCCATACAGAAGGTCGCAGAGGCACAGGAAATAGCAGTCGCTCCCTCGCCAGAAGCACCTGCTTCCGACCATGGAGCCGCTGCACTTGTCCATCCAGCCCCATCCCAGGTGTACAACGTGGTGGGCGAGCCGGCCATGCAGAAAAGGGTGCTCGTGCATGAGATGAAGAAGACACCCCAGATGTCGACAACCGCTGCCGACGCCGGCATCTCTGACCACGAGCGCCCATTCCACTCGAGGAATACCGAGGTGGTGCGTTGGCCGGAATAGAGATTCAATGATGCTGCAGCCACGCAGAAGGACGAACTGGCACAGGACACAGCCATGAGCTGCTTGCCGTTCATTGAGACCCGATTGGTGATGTCGAACCATTCGCTCCCATTCCAAAGTTCGGCAACACCGTCCAAAGTGGTGAAGTCCAACCCAACGGCAACGCAGTAGGAAACAGCCGGGCAAGAAACGCCTTCGAGGCTGCCGAAGAAGTCCGATGCCGGTGTGATCGGGGTGGCTGAGGAAGAGGCGCTCGATGCCAAGCCGCTGCCGGATTGGTTCAGGGCTGTCACGCTGACCGTGTACGAGTCGCCAGCGGCGAGCCCGGTGACGGCGCAGGTGTCGGACTCAGACGAGCCGTCGGTGGGAACCGTGTAGGTGCACTGGTTCCCGTCCCCGTTCACACCGGGACTGGTGATGTCGGAAGCGGTCGCTGCGTAGCTCGTGATCGGGCTTGTCCCGGGATCGGCGGGCGGAGTCCAGGTGACCGACAGTTGGTGGTCGCCAGGAGTGGCGACCACGTTGGTCGGTGCTCCCGGCGTCCCAGTCGCCGTAGCCCCGGCTGGCGTGCCTCCACCTACTGCCAGCGTTCCGGCCATGACTTCAGCCGTCGCCACCAGAACCAGAAGGTGCTTCCGCATACCCACCACCAAACTTCTATTCCCCACCGAACAAATAGAGAAACTACCGACTGTGGCCGTCGCTGCCTAGGGTCACCACGGTGGGTGCCGGGATGGGCACCGATCGAGATGACCTCTCCTGCGTGGGCGCCTCGAGCGATCGGGCGCCGACCCGGCCCGAGAGCCGGTCGCCCCCAGGGGGCAGTCGCCGGGTCCGACCGGAGGTCGCCCCGGGGTTCCCGAGGTCCGAGGTGGAGCCGGGTCGGTTCTGCGTGATCGATCCGGCCCGAAGTGCGTGACAGCTCTCCGAGCACATCCACCAGGCTCTGCCCTGACCTGGGCCTTCCGAGTTTCGTAACCTCCCCGCCATGCCAGACGGCCCCGTCATCGAGGTGGTCCGCGGGGACATCACCCGTCAGGACGTCGACGCCATCGTCAACGCGGCCAACGAGCGGCTGGCCGCCGGTGGCGGCGTGTGCGGCGCCATCTTCGCCGCCGCCGGCCACGACGAGCTCCAGGCAGCCTGCGACGCCCTGGGCGGGTGCGCCGTCGGCGACGCCGTGGCCACGCCGGGCTTCGGGCTCCCGGCCCGCCACATCATCCACGCCGTGGGCCCGCAGTGGTCGGGCGGGGACGCCGGGGGGGAAGCCCTCCTGGCCTCGTGCTACCGACGCTGCCTGGAGGTGGCCGACGAGATCGGCGCCCGGTCGATCGCCATCCCGGCCATCTCCACCGGCATCTACGGCTTCCCGGCCGAGCCGGCGGCCCGGATCGCCGTGTCCACTGTCTTCGGGACGCCGACGGCGGTCCGACTGGTCCAGCTCATGGCCTTCGACGACGAGACCGCCAGCCGCTACGAGCGGATCCTGGCCGAGCAGTCCCCTGCGTCGTCCCCCTGAGCCGTCCCCGAGCCTTCTTCCCTGGACCACTGGGCTGGTGGGGTGAGCCCCCACGGATTCGGGGGCTGTGCACCCCGGCCCCCGGGGGACGGACACGAATCGTCCCCAGCAACAGAGGGTCCGGCCCCGGAGTTCCTGAAATACCCGTTGCACCTCCGGAAGACACCTCCCCGGGCGAACAGAGAAGACCGGTCAACCGAGGTGTCGAAAGGACATCCCACCGGGGCCGGCGAGGCGGGCGACCAGGAGGTCGGAGTCCATGGCCAGGATCACCCACGAGGCACCGACAACCCACCAACACGGCGAACCAGCGGACGATGCCATCTCGGTGGTCTTCCTGGCCGACACCTACCTCATCGGTGCCGGCATGCACTGCCTGCTCGAGCGCATCGACGACGTCCGGCCCGTGGGGCACGCCACGGACCCCGACCAGCTGCAGGGCTTGGTCGACGAGCTCCGACCCGACGTCGTCCTGCTCTGCATCCGCTCCTCCCTTGCCCGCAACGCCGCCGTCGTGGCCGCCGGGCGCCGGCTCCGTGACGACCACCCCGACCTGGGCATCGTGGTCGTCTCCGATCGGGGCGCCACGTTCGCCGTCGACCTCCTCGGCGGCGGGGCCGACCGGACGGCCTACCTCCTCGACGAGCACATCACCGATCTCGACCGGTTCGTCAACGCCATCCGGGACGTGCGGGCCGGCCAGAGCGTGATCGACCCCACCATCATCGACGCCCTCGTCCGGCGGAGGGACGACGAGCCCATCGACGCCCTCACGGCCCGGGAGACCGACGTCCTCGAGCTGCTGGCCCGGGGCCTGTCCAACCGGGCCATCGCCGAGGAGGTCTACCTCTCGCGCAAGGCGGTGGAGAAGCACGTCTCCAACATCTTCCGGAAGCTCGACCTGGTCGACCACACCGCTGTCGACCGTCGGGTGACCGCCGCCCTGACCTTCCTCCGTGCCCGCGAGAACGCCGTCACCTTCTCTGCGCCGGACCAATCCGGGCCGCCCTGACCCCTGGCGAGGCTGGCGTCAGCGGAAGTACTCCGGCCGGCTCACCCAGGTGTCGGAAACCATCAGCACCCCGGGACGCCGGGCCAGCAGCGGCCGCAGGCCGGCCAGCAGGGCCTCCACTCCCTCGGTCGGGAGCACCACGATCAGCAACGAGAGGCCGCTGCGGTCGTTGAAGAGCAGCCGGCCCTCGTGGAAGCCGCCGTGGCCGAGGCCGGACACGTTGGAGACGGCCGTGAACCCGGTGGCCCCCACCTCGGCGAAGAGCTCGGTCACCGCCGGCAGGTCGTCACCTCCGACGACCACCTCGACTCGGGTCATCCGTGTCAGTCCCCACAGCTCATCCATGGTGCACACCTCCCTGTGCCTCTGCCGCCCTGTCGATGGTCTCCGCCGGACGCCACGGCACCCACGACCCGTCCCGCCGGCGCAGGTGCCAGGGCGCCCCGGCATCGTCGCGAGCAGCCAGGTGGACCCAGCCGCCGTCGAAGAGCTCTTGGAGCACCGGGTTCCGGCCGATCACCTCATCCAGTGCGCTCTGCGGGGCCTGGACCACCGTCAGCAGCCGCACGGGCTCATGGAAGGGCTGGCCGTCGTCGAAGAGCGACTGGAGGGGCAGGCCGACCCGGAGGTCCCCCCCCACCCCCTGGACCACGCCCGCTCTGGCCACCACGTTGTGGGTCACCTTGTCGCCTGCGCCGAGACGGCCGGGGTCGACCGTCGAGAAGTAGTACTGGGTGTTGATCCAGTGGGCCACCACCATCGGGGCGGTGAGGATGGTCTCCAGCGAGCGCAGCCCCGGGTCGCCTGCGGGGTCATAGGAGTGGAGGAAGGTCCGTCGGCCGAGGTCGAGGCCCTGGGTGAGCGAGCGGGGGCCCACCACGAACGCAGCGTTCCGAGCCAGGCCCCACTCAGGCTGGACCTGGGCCCAGTCGGCCGAGCGCCGGGCCACATGGGCTGCACCAGCCCCGGCCGGCGCCCCCGGGAGGTCCCGGGCCCGCTCGGCGGCCAGGCCGTCTCCCGCAGAAGCCAGGTCGGCCATCAGCTGCTCGAGGGCCGCCCGGTGGCCGGCCGGCACCAGCTCGGCGTCCAGGAGCACCACCCGGTCGGTGGTCGTGTCGTGCTCGCCAGCCACCACCCACGTCGCTTCGGGGATGGCGATGCCCCGCTCGGCCAGCAGGGCCCGCACCTCGGGCCGGTTGAGGATGGCCGCCATCACCCGGGCGCTGGATGCTCCCCGGTTCCCGCCGCAGGCCCCGCAGTCGAGCGCCGAGGCGAAGGGGTTGTTCTCGGTGGTCGAGCCGTGCCCGCACAGGAGGATCAGCGGGGCGAACTCGTCGGTCAGGCCGATGGTGACCAGGGCCGACTCGGCGAAGAGCGCCTGCGCTGCGTCGGACAGCCCGGGGGTGCCGGCCACCTCGAGGACCCCGCCCCCGTCCGGGGTGAC
>CAXBRB010000197.1:0-5050 GCA_963977795.1 uncultured Acidimicrobiaceae bacterium | reverse complement strand
CGGGTCGCCGCCCGTGCCCTCTCCGCCGAGGAGGTCCGACGGTGGCGCCGGCTCCAGCGGTCCGCCGGTCGGCACGCCGCGGTGGCCGTGGTGTGCAGCGAGCTCGACGCCGAGCGGGCCCGGGCCAGCGGCCTCCCCCGGGTGGCCGTGGTGCCCAACGGCTACCGGGAGGTGGCCGAGCCGGTCGGCCGCACGGCAGTCGGGCAGCCCCCCACCGTGCTGTTCCAGGGCACCCTGCGGTACCCGCCGAACGCCGAAGGCGCTCGCTTCCTCGTCGACCAGGTGGTCCCGCTGCTGCGCCGGGACATCCCCGACGTGGCCGTCCGCCTGGTCGGCACCTCGGCCCCGGGCATCGACCGGCTCGACGACCCCCCACGGGTGACCGTGGTCGGCCAGGTGCCCGAGATCGAGGACGAGCTGGCCCGCGCCGACCTCGTCGTGGTGCCGCTCCGCTTCGGCAGCGGCACCCGCCTGAAGGTCCTCGAGGCCTTCGCCCACCGGGTGCCCGTCGTCTCGACCACCCTGGGCGCCGAGGGGCTCGGGGCGGAGGACGGCGTACACCTCCTCCTGGCCGACCGACCCGCCGACCTGGCGTCGGCCTGCGCCCGCCTCCTGACCGACACCGAGGCCCGGGCGTCGCTCACCGATGCCGCCCACCGCCTCTTCCTCGAGCGCTACACCGACGGGGTCGTGGAGGACGCCGTGGAGGCCCTCGCCCGTCGGACGGCCCGGCCGGCCGGCTGACACCGTCCGGCACGGCCTGCGTCCGGCACGGCCTGCGTCCGGTCACCCGACGCCGCCGCCCGTTCCCGAGGTGCAACCGACGGGGACCACGATGCCACCCGCCAGGCAGTACCGGAACGCAGAGGCGGCGCGGTACGATCAGTGCTCATCCGTGGTGCCGGGCACCGGGCCGGGCGACCGGTCGGGGCACGGTGCCGAACCGAGCAGGGGGAGTGGTCCGGACCATGGCCGATCAGCCGCCGGGTGGTTACCAGCTCATCGTCCCCGACCTCGACGCCATCCCCGCCGAGCCGCCGGACGACATCCTCTACCACCACAAGGTGAAGCTGCGGACGGCGGCCCGCACCCTGTGGGAGCACCGGGAGATCATCTACACGCTGGCCGAGCGGGACTTCCGGGCCCAGTACAAGCAGGCCACCCTGGGGATCCTGTGGGCCGTCCTGAGCCCGGTGGCCACGCTGCTCATCTTCGTGGTGGTCTTCTCCCGGGTGAAGCAGTTCCCCACCCAGGGCGTCCCCTACGCCCTCTATGCCTTCGTCGGCATCATGTGCTGGAACTTCTTCGCCACCTCGCTGGGGAACGGGGGGAACTCGCTCCTCTCCAACAAGGCGCTGCTGGCCAAGACCCAATTCCCCCGGGAGTGCTTCCCCCTCGAGACGATGCTGGTCAACGGGCTCAACACCATCATCTCGTTCGTCCCGCTGACCATCCTCTTCGTCATCTTCGGCCGGGCCCCCAAGCTGACCACCATCTGGGTGCCGCTCTTCCTGGTCATCGAGATCCTCTTCGCCGCCGGGCTGACCCTGGCCGTGGCCAGCACGATCATCCAGCTGCGCGACCTCCAGCAGGTCCTCCCCATCATCATCTCGCTGGGGATCTTCGTGACCCCGGTCATCTGGCCGTTCTCCTTCATCCCCACCCACTACCACCTGTGGGGGAGCATCACCGTCAACCTCCAGGCCGTCTACGGGTTCTTCAACCCCCTGGGCCCGGTGATCGCCGGCGTCCGCGACACCATGCTGCTCGGCCACTCGCCCAGCTGGGTCCCGCTGGCGGCGGCGGCCGTCGGCGCCTGCTGCTACATCGTCTTCGGCTACCGCATCTTCAAGCGATTCGAGGTCAACTTTGCCGACATTGCCTGACGGGAGCATCCGGGTCGAGCACGTCTGGAAGAAGTTCCGCTCGGACAAGACCGTCCCGCTCTTCTACGAGCAGATGGTCCGCCTGCGGAAGTCGGTCACCACGCGGGGGAAGTCCGGCTACCGGTGGGTGCTCAAGGACATCAACTTCGAGGTCCAGCCCGGCGAGAGCCTGGCGCTCATCGGCGTCAACGGCTCCGGCAAGACCACCCTGCTCAAGATCCTGAGCCAGGTCACCTTCCAGTCGGCCGGCACCTGCACGGTCCAAGGGCGCATCGGCGCCCTGCTCAGCGTGACCAGCGGGCTCCACCCGGACCTGAGCGGACGGGAGAACGTCTTCCTCTACGGGGCGGTGCTCGGGATGAGCCGGGCCGACATCCGCCGCAAGTTCGACACCATCGTCGAGTTCGCCGAGCTGGCGGACGCCATCGACCGGCAGGTGAAGTTCTACTCCATGGGCATGCAGATGCGGCTGGGCTTCTCCATCGCCGCCTTCCTCGAGCCCGACGTGCTCCTGGTCGACGAGGTGCTGGCCGTCGGCGACGCCAACTTCCAGCAGAAGTGCCTCCAGCGCATCGGCGAGATCGTCCGTGAGGGCACCACCCTCCTCTACGTCTCCCACGACCTGGCCTCGGTGGAGGCCTCCTGTGACCGGGCGGTGTGGCTGTCCGAGGCCAAGGTCCGGGCCCAGGGCCCCACCAAGGACGTCGTCACCATGTACCGCACGGCCGTCGAGCAGAGCTCCACCCTGCTGACCACCCAGGAGGGGACGGTCGAGGTCATCAAGGCCGACCTGCGGGCCGTCGACGGCGGAGCGCTGCGCTCGGAGTGCGAGGCCGAGGTCCGTCTCCTGCTGCGCTCGCCCATCGAGGCCATGGCCGGCTTCTACATCGGCATCTCTCAGGGCACGGCCTTCCCGATGTTCGTCATCGACCACCAGACGACCATGCCCTCCGGGGAGTTCGAGGTGGTCTGCAAGCTCGGCTACCTCCCGCTGCCCAAGGGCCACTACTCGCTGTGGGCGGCCATCACCGGGCACCCCCGGGGCACCAAGGACCCCTACCTGCCGTGGCAGCCGCTGGTCTCCTTCGAAGCGTTCGGCCCCGACCGGCGGGAGCCGCCCGAGGGCGTGATGGCCCTGTCGCCGGTCTACGTCGGGACCCAGTGGTCGGTGTCATGACGGCCGGTGTGGTGATCGTCGGAGTGGCGACGGCCTGACCGCCGTCGTCGACCCCGGTCCGCCAGCGGGCCGCTAGGGCTCAGGGGAAGAAGATGCGGAGGCGCAGGGAGGCCTCGAGGCGTCCGAGCCGCGTCCCGGCCGCCCGGGCCCAGGCGATCCTGCGGGTGGGCTGGAAGATCCGGGGCAGGGACACGATGATCCAGGCCCAGGACCGGCACGCGCCCCGGATGTCCCGTCGGGCGCCGGACCGCCGGTAGCGCCGGTGGAGGAGCGGCCCGCACTGCCCGTAGGCGAAGGCCTGGCGGAAGACGTGGCCGAAGGTCGAGCGGGCCCGCTTGGACACCACGGCGTCGGGCACCTCGGCGAACTGGAAGCCGCGGAGCTGGAGCCGCCAGCACAGGTCGATGTCCTCGCCGGGGACGAACGCCTCGTCGAAGCCGCCGACCTCCTCGAAGGCGGCCCGGCGCACCCCGAGGTTGGCCCCCAGGCCGGCCGGGAGGAACCCCAGCTGGCGGGTGGTGGCGGGCAGCGGTGGTGTCGGGGGGATGTCGTTGAGGCTCCAGAAGTCGAACCAGCCGGCCACCACGTCGGCCCCGGCCAACCCGCGGGAGATGCCGGCGATCCACCCGGCCAGCACCACGTCGTCGGCGTCGCAGAAGGCCAGGCGGTCCCCGCTGGCCACGGCCACGCCGGCGTTGCGGGCGGCCGAGGCCCCGGCCAGGCCCGAGGCGTCCACCACGTGGAACTGGGGATGGGCGAGCGACCAGTCCCGGGCGATGGCCAGGCTGCCGTCGGTGGAGCCGTTGTCGGCCACGATGACCTCCCACGGCTCCTCGGACTTCTGGGCGGTCAGGGCCCGGAGCTGCTCCTCGAGATAGCCGGCGCCGTTGCGCACGGGGACGATGACGCTGATCACGGGACCCGGTCCGCTCCTGTGCCGTCCCGCCCACGGCCTCGTCTTGCGTGTCTGGTCACGGTCGTTCCCCGGTACGCCCTCGCTGCACCCGCAGGAGGCGTTGGTAGCCTACCTGCGTGAGCGCGCCATGAGCCTCCCGCCCGAGGGCACCCTGGCGCCGCCTGCCGAGGTGACCGCCGTCGTGCTGACCTTCCGCCGCCCCCGCCTGGCCGGGGACGTCGTCCGCTCGCTGATGGCCCGCGAGCACCTCGATCCCGGACAGATCGTGGTGGTCGTGAACGGGGAGGGTGGCCTGGACGACCCGGCGCTGGAGGACGCCGTGCGGATGGTGCGCCTCGAGACCAACACCGGTCCGGCCGGCGGGTTCCGGGCCGGCCTGGAGGCGGCATTCGCCGACCCGACGTGCCGGTGGGCCTACCTGTGCGAGGACGACATCGGGCTGTTCGATCTCCCCACCCCCCGGCTGGCCGAGGTGCTGGAGCGGATCGGTGGCCTCGGGCCGGCTCACCCGGCGGTGGGGGCGGTGGTGGCCTACGGGCGGGCCTTCGTGGGCCGCGGTGCCCACACCGTCAACGTGGTGCCCGCCACGGCTGACTTCACCCCGGTCGATGTGGCCTGCTGGGGGGCGACCCTGGTGGCCCGGGAGGTGGTGGAGGCGGGCGTGCTCCCCGACCCCGATCTCTTCTTCGGCGTCGAGGACTTCGACTTCTTCTGTGCCGTGCGCGCCGCAGGCTGGGAGGTCCTGGTGGACGGTCGGGCCGCCCGGGCGGTCGCCGGCCAGCAGACCAACGAAGGCCGCCAGGCGGCCATCGCCGCCGACCGTCCCGACGACGCCGCCGAGGCGTGGCGGGCCTACTACCACGCCCGCAACTCGATGGAGCTGGCCCGACGCCACGGCCGTCCGTCCTGGCAGGCGTGGCACCTGGCGTACTCGGCCCGCCATCTCCAGGCCGCCCGCTCGGCGGCCGAGCGCCGGGCCATCGTCCACGGCCTGTGGGACGGGGCCCGCCGGCGACTCGACCGCCACCCGGACTACGGGCGGACGACCGGCGAGTACGAGCGGGGCGGGCC
>CAXBRB010000196.1:0-5072 GCA_963977795.1 uncultured Acidimicrobiaceae bacterium | reverse complement strand
ATCTACACTCTTTCCCTACACGACGCTCTTTCGATCTCGGGCGGCGACGGCCATGAGGAGCGCGGCCGCCGCATACGGCCCGGCCGCCATGGCCCCCCACTCCCGGTAGAGGGGGATCCCGGACAGGAGTGCGGTGGCGCCGGCGAAGACGGCCGAGGCTCCGTAGAGCAGGGCATCGCGGCGGTCGGCGGTGAGCGCCTGGAGCGCCACCAGGGCCGCACGCAGGGGCCCGGGCAGCCGCCCCCAGCGCACCGCCGGACCGTCTCCGTGGCCCGTCACCGCCGTCACGGCAGCCCCGGGAGCGAGAAGAGGTCGGCATAGAAGGCCAGCTCGGCCTCCAGGGCGGCCTCGATGGTCTCGGCCCGTCGGAAGCCGTGGGACTCCCCGGGGAAGACGACCAGGCGGCACGGGACCCCCCGGGCCTCCAGCGCCTCGGCCATCCGGGCCGACTGCTCGGCCGGCACCACGGGGTCGTCGGCTCCCTGGAGGAGCAGGACCCGGCCGCCCATCCGGTCGACGGCGAACAGGGGCGAGCGCTCCCGGTAGCGCCCGGCCTCGGCCGGCCACGGGCCGATGAGGCCGTCGAAGTAGCGGGACTCGAAGTCGTGGGTGTCGGCAGCCAGGGCGGCCAGATCGGTCACCCCGTACCAGGCGACGGCACCTGCGAAGACCGACGGGCCGACCAGTGCGGCCAGGGCGGTCATGCCCCCGGCGCTCGTGCCCCGGATGGCCATCCGGGCCCCGTCGACCAGTCCGGCTTCGGCCAGCGAGCGGGCGAAGGCGGTGCAGTCCTCCACGTCGGCCCGCCCCCACCGGCCCCGGAGGGCGTCGCGGTAGGCGCGCCCGTACCCGGTGCTGCCGCGGTAGTCGACCCCGGCCACGGCGATGCCCCGGCTGGTGAGGCAGTGGACCAGCGGGTCGTACCCGGGGGTGCAGGCCCCTGTCGGCCCCCCGTGGCACAGGACCACCAGCGGCGGAGGCCCGTCGGTGCCGCCGGCCCCGCCGACGGGGTACGAGACCAGGCCCGGCACGGACGGCGCCCCGTCGGACGACACCCCGTCGGTCGGCGCCCCGTCGGACGGACCGACCGGGGCGGTCCGCCACGGCCGTGCCACCGGGGCCGGCGCGGCCAGAGGCACCTCGGTGGCCGACGAGCAGCGGTGCCACGGACCCGCCGGACCGTCGGCCACCACCACGATCCCGGCTTCGGCGGCCGTGGATCCGCTCACGGCCAGGGCCCGCCCGTCGGGAGTGGCCACCCCGGTGATGGCCCGGCACGGCTGGTCCACCTCCTCGAGGAGCCACGGTCGGCCGTCGGGACCCGCCGCCGGTGGCCGCAGCACGACCAGGTGGTCCCGGCCGTCCCGGTGCATCCGGGCGGCCAGCGCTCCGCCGCCCAGTGGCACCACGGTGCGCTGGCCGAGGGCCCAGTCCGGCTCGTGGAACTCGGCCTCGAGGGCCACCAGGGGCACCGCTGCCGGCCCCTCGCCCGCCGGGGCGCCTGCGGCGACCGCCCGATCCAGGTCGGCGCGGCCGAACCGGTAGGGCAGCCACCAGCCGGACCGGTCGTCCAGAACCACCAGGCTCCCGTCGGCGCACCACGTGGGCTGCCCGACCGAGACCCCGGGACCGCCGGCCACCACCACTGGCTCGCCCACGGCGGGCGCCCCTCCGTCCGTGGCGTCCCCGTCCGGGCCCGGAAGGAGGGGCGCCACCAGGACTGTCGAGGCGTCCCACGGCATGTCCGGATGATCCCAGGCCACCCAGGCCAGCAGGCGCCCGTCCGGCGACGGTCGCGGTGCGGCCACGAAGTCGCTGCCTTCCCACAGGACGACCGCCCCGGCCGAACCTCCGGTGGGTGTCGCCACCAGCCGGTGGACCGTCCCGGCCGCCGAGACCTCCTCCTGAACCGAGACCAGCCAGGCCCCGCCGGGGAGCGGCCGCCCGTCGGCGTGGCGCACCGAGGTGCCCACGGGACCGCCGCCGCCGGAGCCGAGTCGGCGCAGGGTCGCCCGGCCGTCGACCGAGGTCCCCGCCACGGCGTGCCAGGCCTGGGTGTCCTGGTCGACTACCCAGATCCCCTCATCGGACACCACGGCGGCTCCCCCGCCGTACTCATGGACCCGGCTGCGGACGCTGGTGCCCGGCGGCGTGACCTCTGCCGGAACCCGCCACCCGTCCGGTCCCCGGGTGCAGCGGACGAGGACCTGGCGGCCGCCCTCCCGAGGGCGGCTCTCGACCCACCAGAGGGCGCCGTCGGCGGCCTGGAGGCCGCTGCGGGACACCTTCCCGGCCGCCGCCGCGGCGACCGGGAGCGGACCCGCCGGGACCGACGTGGCGGCGGACCCGGTGCCGCCCGGACCCGGCCGGGGCGCCGGTGGCGGTGCTTCCTCGTCGGTCATCGCATCAGTACGGTACCCGGTGTGACCACGGCCCCCACGACGCCCTCGGGCCCCTTCCCGGCCTTCCTGGTGACGACGTCCGACGACGACGTCCGCTGCGGCGTGGGTGCGCTCACGCTGGCCGACCTGCCCCCGGGCGAGGTGGTGGTGGCGGTGACCTGGTCGGCGGTCAACTACAAGGACGGGATGGTGACCCGGCCGGGCAACCGCGTGGCCCGCACCTCGCCGCTGGTGCCCGGCGTGGACCTGGCCGGCACGGTGGTCGCCTCGGCGGCGCCGGGGGTGGCGCCGGGGACCGAGGTGATCGTCCACGGCTACGACCTCGGGGTGGCCCGCCACGGGGGGTTCGCCGCCTACGCCCGGGTCCCGGCCGCCTGGGTGGTCCCGCTCCCCCGGGGGCTCTCGGCCCGCCAGGCCGCCGCCCTGGGCACGGCCGGCTTCACCGCCGCCCTCTCGCTGCACCGCCTCGAGCAAGTGGGCCTGACCCCGGGCGACGGGCCGCTGCTGGTGACCGGCGCCTCCGGCGGGGTCGGGGGCATGGCCGTGGCCCTGGCGGCCGCCCGGGGCTACGAGGTGGTGGCCAGCACGGGACGCACCGGCGAGCAGCCCTACCTGGAGGGGCTCGGGGCCGCCGAGGTCATCGGCCGGGACGGCCTGGTCGTCGCTCCGGAGCGCACCCTGGGCCCGGAGCGGTGGGCCGGGGCTGTCGACTGCGTGGGCGGGGCCACCCTGGCCGCCGTGCTGCGGACCCTCCGCTACGGCGCCGCCGTGGCGGCCAGCGGCCTGACCGGCGGGAGCGCCCTGGAGACCACCGTCTACCCGTTCATCGTCCGCAACGTCGCCCTGCTGGGCGTGGACACCGTGTCCACACCTCTCGAGGAGCGGATCGCCGTGTGGGAGGCGCTGGCCGGCGGATTCCCACTCGACGTGCTCGACACCATGGTCGAGGGCGAGGTCGGCCTCGACGGCCTCGAGGCCGTGCTGGCCGACATCCTGGCCGGCCGGGTGCGGGGCCGGATGCTGGTGCGGCCGGCGGACTGACCGCCCCGGCTACTGCCCGCCAGCTCCGGCCAGCACCGGCGAGGTGACCAGGGTGCCGCCGTCGCAGGGGGCGAGCGTCATGGCCACCGTCAGATGGTCGGTGGCGTTGGGCGGGATGACCTGGAGGGCGGTGGCCGTCGGGCACGTCGTCTCGGTGCCGTGGGGCACGTCGGAGTAGCCGATGTTCACGTGGCCCGACTGGCCCGGGGCCAGGGTGACCAGCGTGGGCGCCTGGGAGGTGAAGGGGTAGGTCCCCTTGCGGACCACGTTGGTGGGCAGGGCGGCGCCGCCTGAGCCGATCAGCAGGAGTCCCGGGTAGCCGCCGAGCACGCACGTCGACGACGAGGTGTTGCGGAGGGTCACCGAGGTCTCGATGGTGCCGGCGGCACCGGACCCGCCCGACTCGGTGCCGGCCAGGTCGGCGGCCCGGCAGCTGGTGGGACCGGAGGCCCGGGTGGTGGTCGTCGAGCCCGACGTCGTGCTGGTGGTGGTGCGGGGCACGGTGGTGGTGGTCACCGGACGGGTGGTGGAGGGAGCGGAGCTCGACGAGGAGCAGCCCGCAGCACCGGCGCCGGCGGCGGCCAGGACCCCGAGGACGGCGAGGCGGTGCCACCGCCGGGTGGGGTGGGACGGGGTGCGGTGGGAGGCGTCGCTCGTCATGGGGCGAGCGTACTCAGGAGGTGAAGTCCTCCGGGCGGATGCGGTCCAGGAAGTCGCGGAACTCCCCCACGATCTCCTCGGGCTCCTCGCCGGACTCCTCGTCGTCGTCCTCCTCCTCGTCGACGGCGAGCATGATCCCCTCGGCGTCCATGAGGTCGTCGGCCACGAAGAGCGGGGCGCCGGTGCGCACGGCCACCGCCACGGCATCCGACGGCCGGGACGACACCGGGACCTCGCCGCCGTCCCGACGGAGCACGATGTCGGCGTAGTAGGTCGCCGCCCGCAGCTCGGTCACCACCACCCGGGCCACCTCGGTGCCCAGGGCGTCGAGCAGATCGCGGATGAGGTCGTGGGTCATGGGCCGCGGGGTGTCCATGCCCTGGAGGGCGAAGGCGATCGCCGTGGCCTCGGGCGCCCCGATGAAGATCGGGAGGGTGCGGCCGAGCCCCTCGTTCTCCTGCAGCAGCAGGACCGGCGTGTTGGACTGGAGATCCACCCGCACCGCTCGGAGTCGCACCTCGACCATCCACCCGATGCTACCGCCCACCACGGGACGGGGCGGGCGCGCCGGCGGCCCCGTCAGCCGTCGAGCAGGTCCCGGAGGGCCTGGCGCAAGAGGGACGCCCGGAGCTGGTTGCCGATGCGGGTCAGCTCGTCGGACGTCTGGGACGCCCGGGCCCGGGCCTCGGGATGGCGCTGGCGGACGAGCGGGGTGACGACCTGCTCGATGAAGCCTGCCTCCCGCTCGGCGCTGTTCTTGTAGAGGCGCAGGTGGCGGGCCTCCACCCCGAAGGAGGCGAAGCGGGCGGCGGCCAGGGCCACGGCCAGCGCCTCCTCGTCGAAGTACTCGGTGCCCGCCGTCGTCGTGGCCCGGAGCAGCCCGTACTCGCGCAGCTCGGCCACGGCGGCGGCGTCCAGGCCGCTTGCCGCCTCGAGCTCCCCCAGGGTCAGGCTGGCCCCCGTCTGTCC
>CAXBRB010000195.1:0-5079 GCA_963977795.1 uncultured Acidimicrobiaceae bacterium | reverse complement strand
GGGGGCTGCGGGCGCGACGTCCGGGGTCACGCTGTTCGAAGCCGAGCTCGGCAGGCCCGTCCCGGCGTTGTTGGTCGCCACCACGGTGAAGGTGTAGGCGGTGCCGTTGGTGAGACCGGTGACGACACAGGTAGTCGTCGCCGTCGTGCAGGTGTCTCCGAGTCCGTCAGAGGCGGTGTAGCCGGTTATCGGCAGTCCGTTGGCATCTGGGGCCGTCCACGTGACTGAGGCGGTGGTGTCGCCGGCGGTGGCGTTCACGTTGGTGGCCGCGCCGGGCACGCTCGACGGAGTCACGCTGTTCGAGGGACCTGATGGAGCACCTGCGCCCGAGGAGTTGAAGGCCACGACGGTGAAGCTGTAGGAGTCGCCGTTGTCCAAGCCGGGAACACCGATGGGGCTGCTCGACCCGATGGCGGTCTGACCACCGTTCGCTGGCGTGGTGTGGTCGATCGCCGTGACCTCGTACTGGGCGATCGTGGAACCGTCACCGCTAACCAGAGGGGCCCCGAACGACACGACAGCTGAACCGGCAGACCCTGCGGCACTCACCGTCGTCGGTGCCGACGGTGCACCTTCGGTGAAGGTTACCGATCCCGAAGGGCTCGATCCGTTCGCATTGTTGGCGACAACGGCAGCGGTGTAGCTGTCGCCCGCAGTGAGGCCGGTCAGGTCACAGGTGGCGGTTGAGGCGTCCGCCGTCGAACACGTCTGCCCACCGTTCGCCGGAGTCGTGTTGTCCGTGATCGTCACGTCGTAGTTCGTGAGGGGAGATCCGCCATCCGAGGCCGGAGCGTCCCAGGCGATGGTGGTCGTGGGCGAACCATCAGAGGGCTTCGACGCCGTCACATTCGTCGGGGGGCAGGGAACGGTCGGGCTGCCGACGACGGCGCAGAACGTCCAGGTGCCGTTGTCGGCGAAGGTGGAGTCGGTCATGGTCCCGCTGATCACGAATGTGCCCGGACTCTGGGAGGCAGGGATGGTGACGACACCGCTCAGGTTCACGGAGAGAGGGCCCTGATAGGAGGGGTCCACGTCGAAGCGGAGCCCGCCGAAGAAGGTGCCCGGTTGCGCAGCCAGTTGCGCAGACGCAGCCTGGTTGACCGGTACGGCGTCAGCGATGTTGGAGAACGGCGCGTCCTGGAGGATCGTCCCCGAGGTGATGGTGAGTGAGTACCCCCACGTTCCCGTCCGGCCGTCTGCGTCCTGCATGGTCCCGATGAGCGAGTAGGTGGCGCCCGCCTGGATCGGGGCTCCGGAGACGATCGAGACCGTGGCGGAGGGCGAACCCGGAATCGCCGTGACCTGGAGATCTGCGGTGTCACCGCTGGTCACGGTCCAGGTGACGGCACCGGTCCCATCGGACTGGAGCACATCGAAGAACGTCGCCTGGTTGTCGATCGATGTCGCCCAGGACGTCCTGGTGATCTGATTGATCGTCGAGGCAGCCCCGGCCGGCGACGGCACCGAGACGACGGCCAGGGCGACGGTGCACACGGCCACAGTGATGGCGATGACCAGTCGCAGGACTCCGCGCCACACACCAATCCGAATCATCGACACCCTCCTTGGGAATCACCGGCGCTGTGCCCCATCAGGGCGCTGCTACTGCGCCGAAACCGGCACCCTGTCCGCCATGCAACGGAAACCTCACTTAGCGTATGTGCACAACCACCTTCAGTGGAAGGCCAAGAGCGATGTTCGCACCCAGACTGCTCCGGTGAGGCCCCGGTGTCCCTGACGAAGTTCAGGCAGCGCCCGTTCGTCACCTGGGAACGACGAGAGCCGGAACCCGCTGACCGTGGATAGGCATACAGGAGGCTCTCGCAGGTGTGGCGACGCCGAGACACCACCCGCCAAACGAACTCACCTCCTGCAGGTCATGGGTCGCGCGTTGAGACATCGTCGATCTGGGAAGTCCAGCGGCACGATGACGGTCCCGTGGCAACCTCACCAGGCCACCGGACGACCGATCCTCTGACGGCCGGGCCGTCTGCCCGAAGCCTGTGATCCGTCAGGTCCCACCCCCCGGAATCGCTAGGCAAAGCACCTGTGAGAACGTCACACCGACGCCGTAGGATCGCAGTCGGGAGGTGCGCTGTGGCACCGGACGCCGAGGTCCTCCCGGGCCGGCCCTTCGGGGCGGCCTCCCCCGCCCTGCCCACCGACGGACGGCGAACGGAGGAGCCTGCATGCCCGTCTTCGACATCATCGGCGACGTCCACGGCCAGCACCGGATGCTGGTCGCCCTGCTCGACCAGCTCGGCTACGAGGAGAAGGGTGGCGCCTACGCCCACGACGAGGCTGACCGCACGGCCATCTTCGTGGGCGACCTGATCGACCGGGGCGAGCACCAGCGGGAGACGGTCGATCTCGTCCGGGCCATGGCCGAGACCGGGTCCGCCCGTGTGGTGATGGGCAACCACGAGTTCAACGCCCTGTCGTGGGCCACTCACTCCGACGCCAGCGACGACGGGTGGGCCCGGCCGCACGCGGAGGACAAGCGCCGCCAGCACGCCGCCTACCTCGAGGCGGTGGGCGAAGGCTCCGACCGCCACCAGGAGGACCTCGCCTGGTTCCGGACCCTCCCCCTCTGGCTGGACGAGCCCGGCGTGCCCCGGGTCGTCCACGCCTGCTGGCACGAGCCGGCCATGGAGGTCATCGCCCAGGCACTGGGCGGCCGGCCGATGGACGACGACTTCATCCGCCAGGCCAACAACCCGGACACCGACCTCCACCAGGCCGTCGAGGACGTCCTGAAGGGCCCCGAGGTCCCGCTGGGGGGTGAGACGTTCACCCTGGAGGGCATCTCCCGCAGCGAGGTGCGGATCACCTGGTGGGATCTGGCCGACCCGGTCCTCCACAAGGTCGCCGTGGTGCCCTGGGGCGTCGACGTGGGCACGCTGCCCGCTACCGACCTCTCGGACCGGGTCGCCCCCTACCGCTACCCGTCCGACGCTCCGCCGGTCTACTTCGGCCACTACTGGTGCCGCGGCGAGCCGACGTACCTCGCGCCCAACGCCGTCTGCCTCGACTACAGCGCCGCCAAGGGCCACTCCCTGGTGGCCTGCACGGTCGACCCCGCCAAACCGGGGCTGGGGGAGTTCACCGTCGAAATCGGCCCCGAGGGCCCCTGACCGGCGCCCGGGATCCCGGTGGTCAGAAGGTGGCCGAGGTGCCCGCCACCAGCGCCACCTTCCCAGTGACGCTCTCGCACAGGCGGGCCGAGACAGGATCACCGGTCGCCGTGTAGGTTGAGGTCCCCCCGGTCACCGTGCCGGAGACATCCCACTCGGTCCAGCCCTTCTTGCACCCGCCCTGGCCGACGGCCGTCGACGAGCCCGACACGATGGTGGTGCCTCCGCTCTTCGTCCAGGTGAGCGTCCCGCTCCCCGTCACCAGCGAGCCGGCCGCGGTGGCCTTGGCATTGGCCTTGGACGACTGGGTGCACTTCGCGACGACCACGGTGGCGGTAGCCAGTCCGGCCACCTTGGCGCACGACACCGGTGCGCCGGACGGGACGGTCGTGGTGGTGGTCGAGGTCGTCGTGGTCGTCGTGGCGCCCACCGAGGAGAGCAAGTAGCGCAGGACGACCTGGCCGTCGCCCGACCAGAGGCCGGTCTGCGACGACGTCGAGGTGGCGCCCGGGGCCAGGTGGCCGCTGCCCCCGCCGCCACCGCCGCCCTCGAGGTCACAGGGGATGTCCCCGCCGCCGCCACCGCCGTAGTAGCCCCCGCCGCCGCCGGCCGACGAGTCACGGAAGCAGCTCTGATTGGTCGATCCCCCGCCGTCCCCGCCCAGCAGCGGCGACTGGGTGTTGGGGTGAGTGGCCAAGTACAGGGTCGCCGGACCGACCCCGGCCTGGCCGTCGGCCTGGCCGAAGGCGTAGTTCGAGGTGATGGCCGAGTGCCCGCCGGCACCACCCGCCGTCGTCGTGGCCCCACCCCCGCCACCCGGCGGGTAGTGGGTCGGGTTGCCGAACGTCGGATCGAAGCGGAACGCCACCGAGCTCCCGGCACCGGCCGTTCCCACCCCGGCGCCGTCGCCGCCCGGGGCGTTCTGGACCGGGTAGAGCGCACCGCCGTGGTCGGCGAAGGCGTTGTAGTCGTAGCCGCCCCCGCCGCCGCCGCCCGCCGCCGCCAGGACCGACCCGGCACCGTCGAACACGAAGCTGCCGCCGCCCCCGGCACCCCCGCTGGTGCCGGCGCCGCCACCCCCGAAGGTCTGGCCGGCCACGCTGGCCCCGGTGCTCTGGTCGAGACCCGACTGCCCGACCACCACCGCGAGGGTGTCGCCGGCGGTCACGCCCACGGTGCCGGTGACCTGGCCGCCCTTGCCCCCGGGCGACGGCGTGTACCCGTCGTCGTAGCTCGGCCCGCCCTGGGCCCCGTCGGCCACGATGGTCAGGGAGGAGAGCCCGGCCGGCACGGTGACCGACGTGACCGCACCGGTGTAGCCCACCGTCAGCTCGCAGATGCCCGCACCGGCGTCGTTCCAGCCGGCGGCACAGGTGGCGCCGGCCGCTGCGGAGCGGGAGGCCACCGCTGTGGTGGCCAGCAGGCCGACCGGGAGGGCCAGGGCCAGTGCGGCCACGGCGGCCGGGCGACGGCGGCGCACCGGGACGCCGTATCGATCATCGGGACCAGGACGCTGGGACATGGCGCACCTCCACGGGTGGCGGCCTGTATCGGGGCAGGGCGCCCCGCAGGCCACGGAACGCCATCACCAGACAACGAGCGGCGTGCCCTCTCCGTTACCGCCTGCTCGAGCTCCCGGCCGGACCGGGACCGCTCAGACCACCGGGACCGGGTCGAAGACCGCACCCTCGAAGGCCAGGGCGCCGGCCACCAGGGCGGCCAGCCCGGCGGCGTCGAGGACGTCGAAGAGGGCGGCCATCCGGTCCTCGGTCTCCTCCTCGATCTCCTTGCGGGCGGCCAGAGCCGCCTCGGTCTCGGGCACCCGGTCCTCCTCGGTGAAGCCGTGGAGGCGGTAGTAGTCGTCGCCGCGGTCGAACTGGCAGGCCGCTGCGAAGCTCAGCTCGGACTCGGCCACCACCTCGGTGTGGACCCCGCCGCGCACCTC
>CAXBRB010000194.1:0-5087 GCA_963977795.1 uncultured Acidimicrobiaceae bacterium | reverse complement strand
CTCAACAGCCAAAACGGACAGTGCGACGGCGGGCCGTTCAACACTTGGAACGCGCCGTCGGCGATCAAGGCGCGCCCCGATCTGTCGTCGGTGGGCTTCCGGCCGGACAAGCACGTGACGTGCATCGAAGTCACCCTGGTGAACAACAAGAGCGGCGGGAGCGCGCGCGGCGACGGCGACCAAGCGGCCAAGAACGGCAGCGGCTCACTCAGGACGTACTGTTTTGGCGAGTCGCCCAAAGAGACCGTCGCCGCCGCCGCCGCCGCCGCCGTCGTCGAGGACAAGTCGCCCGTGAGCTCGAGGAGCAGCTCGCGCGGCTCGGACCAATTCGATTCCGGCTTTGAAGAGATGCGCGAGGCTTTCCGCAACAGGAACAGCGCGAAGTCGGCAACCGTCGCGACGAAGCCGACAACGCCGACGACGCCCACTGCTATTCCTTCGACGCCTTCGACGCCTTCGACGCGGAGTTCCTTGGCATTCACCGATTTGATGTGCACCGAGCTTTTTTCGGGGACCAGGACCGAGTACGACCCGTTGCCGTGGGGCGACTTGATGGTGACGACGTTGTTCTCCTCCTCGACGTTGACGCCGCTGGCGCCGGTGAGGATCTGCTTCATTCCGTTGGGCGCGGGATGCGTGCGGGGGCCCGTGTCGTCCATGTCAATGATGACGTCTTTGCCGCTGTGGGCTTTGATGTGAATGCTGCCGTTGATGGTGGAGACCTTCACCAACGCGGGGCGCGCGGGGTCGCGCAGCGGCACGTTGATGCGCTCGGCGAAGACGGGCAGCGCGAGCAGGAAAAGTAGGTAGCGCATATTACGGACGTCCCTTGGCGAGGGAATGAATCAGGATAGACCCATTCACGGTTTCGGTGCTGATTTTCGGTCCGCCGTTGCCGGCGCGGAGAGCGCCCGAGGTGCCGCGGCGATGGATGACTTTCATGCCCTTGGTCTCTTCGGGGGAGCCGCTGGGAATCGAGGTCATGTCGAAGTCGGTGTAGGCCTTGCCGTTCAGCGTTTTCACGTGGAAATCGGCGCTGAGGGAGGGCTGGAAGTAGAGGTCGAGCTTGCCGTTGACGGTGCGGAATTTTGTGTCCGCCGCGGGGTTCTGGCGGTAGGTGGCTTCGACGGTGCCGTTGACGGTGTTGAAGATCTGGTTCGTGTTCGCACCACCCTGGGTGACGCTGCGTCCCACGATCTTGAACTTGATGTCGTGGATGTGGAGCGAGTGGCCGAAGACCTGGCCGCCGGCAAGCTCGGCAGCCGCTGACCGGGCGGCGCCCACCGGCCGTGGCGACGGCTGGACCGACGTCGTGCCGACGGGCTGCACACAGGCCGCCCGGACGCCCGTCGCCCGGCCGAGTCACTACCATGGCGCCGTGAAGGTTTCGACCCGGGGGGACTACGCCAGCAGGGCCCTCCTCTCGCTCGCCCTGCACGCCGAGGGAGACACCGGTTCGCCCACCGCCGTGCGGGACATCGCCGAGCGCACGGGGCTCCCCCAGCCCTACCTCGAGCAGATCCTCCTCGCCCTCAAGGGCGCAGGCCTCGTCCGCTCCAAGCGGGGCGTGGGCGGCGGCTACGTCTTGGCCCGGCCCCCGGCCGAGATCACCCTGTCCCAGATCATCTCTGCGGTGGACGGCCCCATCGTGGCCGGCGACTTCGGACTCCCCCACGAGAACGGCGCCTGCGACCACGAGGGCCAGTGCGTGCTGCTCTCGGTGTGGGCCGACGTCGGCGAGCACATGCGGATCCACCTGGACTCGTTCTCGCTGGCCGACATGGTGGCCCGGGCCCAGGGCCGGACGACAGCAGCCACTCCCTGATCGCCCCGGGCCGCCCCGGACCCCCGGCGAGGCCCGGGGCCCCGCACGATCAGGTGTTCCAGTGCTCGATCACCCGGTGTTCCCGCTCCCATCCCAGGATGCTCAACGATCCGGGCCCCAGCACGAACCACCGGGCAGCCGACGGTTCGAGGCCGAGCCAACGGGCAGCCAGGACCCGGAGGACATGGGCATGGGCGACGCAGGCCACATCGCCTCCGGCGGCGAGGACACGGGCCACCACCCGGTCGGCCCGAGCTGCCACCTCGTCGATCGTCTCCCCCTCGGGCACCCCGTCGGCAAAGAGGTCCCAGCCCGGCCGCTCCCGACGGATCGATGCCGTGGTGCGTCCCTCGTAGGCCCCGTAGTCCCACTCGGCCAGATCGGGATCGACGACCATCGGGGGCGCCGACTCGCCACCGGCCAGGCCGGCGAGCTCCGCCGTCCGCCGGGCCCGCTGACGGGGGCTGCACAGGACCGCAGCCAGGGGCTGGTCCGCGAGTCGGCCGGCCAGCGCCGCAGCCTGGGCCTCCCCTTCGGCGAGCAGCGGCAGGTCGGTCCGTCCGGTGTGTCGGCGATCCCGGCTCCACGACGTCTCCCCGTGGCGGATGGCCAGGAGGCGCGGGCGTGGGGCGGAGGCCGCCTCGGACGCCGGCGAGCGGTCAGCACGCTCCCCCGGCCCGTCGGTCTTCGGTGGCTCTCCCGTCACTCGTCCGGTCATCCGAAGAGCCGACCACTCCGAACACCAGGTACGCAACTTCCCGGGAATGGCCACAGGGGTGCAGCGGTTGTACGACCTGCGCACCACCAGCGGCTCGTCCCCCGTCGGCGACGAAAGGACCTCTCCTCCATGAGCACGTCTCCCCGGACGAACTCGACGACCACCGGCTCCGCCGGTGCGGCTGGTGGCAAGACCAAGCGGACACGGAGCGCCGACGCCGACAGCATGGGACTGTTCCTCCGGGACCTGGACCATCACCCCCTCCCCGACCACGATGCGCAGACCGTCCTGGCCCAGCGGGTGGCCGCCGGGGACGAAGACGCTCGACGGGAGATGGTCGCCGCCAACCTCCGCCTGGTGGTCCACTGGGCCCGCCGCTACCAGGACCGTGGCGTGGACCTCGCCGATCTGATCCAGGAGGGCACCTTCGGGCTCATGCGGGCCGTCGACAAGTTCGACTGGGAGCGAGGCTTCCGGTTCTCCACCTACGCCACCTGGTGGATTCGCCAGGCCCTCCAGCGAGCCGTCCAGCAGCACGGGCGCACCATCCGGCTCCCCATGGAGGTGGCTGAGCGCAACCAGCACGTCGACGCCGCCCTGTGGGAGCTCACCAACGAGCTCCAGCGGCCGCCCACCGACGACGAGCTCGACGCCGTCACCAACACCACCGTCCTGATGCGCTCCGAGCTCTCCCAGGCGGCCCGGGTCGTGGCCAGCCTGGACCAGCCGGCCGCCGCCGAGTCGACGGCCACGTTGGGTGACCTGGTGTCGAGCGAGATGCACGAGTTCGAGGACGACCTGGCCGGCGAGCTCACCCTCGACCTGGTGCGCCAGGCCGTCGACGGGCTGAGCGATCTCCAGCGGGAGGTCATCCGCCACCGGTTCGGCTTCGGGGGCGCAGAGCCCGCCTCCCTCCAGACCACGGCTGAGCGGATGGGGATCGGGGTCCGCAAGGTGCGTCAGGCCGAGGCGGAGGCGCTTGCCGTCCTGGCCGGCTCGTCGGACCTCGAGGCCGCCCACGAGGCCGCCTGATCTCCCTCGCCACAGGCCCACGGTGACGGGTCGACCGTCCCGGGGTCTCAGCTCTTCCGCTCAGGGGCCTCGGAGACGGCAGCCAGCTGGGCGACCAGGTCCGGAGGCAGCGCCGAGTTCCAGGTGGTCCGCTCGCCGGTGGCCGGATGGTCGAAGGCCAGGGACCATGCATGGAGGAACGGTCGGCCGATGACCGCCCCGGGAAGGCTCCGCCCACGGCTGTAGGTGTCGTCTCCCACCACCGGATGCCCGATGGCGGCGAGGTGGACGCGGATCTGGTGCGTCCGTCCCGTCTCCAGCGACGCCTCGATCAAGGTGGTGGGCACCGGGTCGTCGAAGCGCTCCACCACGCGGTAGCGGGTGCGGGCCTCCTTCCCCTTCCGGGTCACCGCCATGCGGGTGGGTGCCGTGACGGAGCGGCCGATGGGTGCATCGACCACGCCGGACTCGGCCTCGACCGATCCGAGGACGAGCGAACGGTAGACGCGCGACGCTCTCCGCTCCGCCAGCTGGGCCACCAGGTCGTGGTAGGCCGCAGGAGTGCGGGCCACCACCAGCAGGCCGGAGGTGCCCCGGTCGAGACGGTGGACGATCCCGGGCCGCCCCGGATCGCCTCCTGTCGCTGCCGGAAGGTCGGCCAGGTCGGGGAACCGGGCCAGCAGCCCGTGCACCAACGTGCCGGTGTCGTGTCCGGCCCCGGGGTGGACGACCAGTCCGGCCGGCTTGTCCACCACGACCACCTGGTCGTCGGCGTGCACCACGGAGAACTCGACGGTCGGATCGGCCTCGGGCACATCGGAGCCGTCATCATCGGGGAGGTCGACCACCAAGAGGCAGCCGACCTGCAGCGGGGTGCTCCGGGTGGTGACCACCCGACCGTCGACGGAGACCCGACCGCTGCGCACCAGCGCGTCGACGGCGGAGCGCGACAGGTCGGCCACCAGAGCCACAGCCCGGTCCACGCGCACCCCCGACAGCGATGCCGGCACCTCCAGGGACAGCTCGCTCACCTGGTCCTCCCTGTCCGGAGGAGCGAGAGCACCAGCAGGATGCACCCGACCACGATGCAGGCGTCCGCCACATTGAACGTGGGCCAGACATGGAGGGCGACGAAGTCCACCACCGCACCGTGCCGGTCCCGGACGAGCCGATCGCCGAGGTTCCCCAGGGCGCCGCCGAGGATGAGGCCGATGACAGCGGCTCGTGCGGTCGTCGGCGCCCGCCAGGCCAAGGTGGCCAGCACCACCACCAGAGCCGATGCCACCAGGATGACCAGGCCGGTCTGGCCCTGGAAGAGGCTGAACGAGGAGCCGGTGTTGAACGACAGCTCGAAGTCGAGGGGTCCGAGCACATGGACCGACCCCCCGGCCAGCCGGTGCACGGCCCAGGACTTGGTCACCACGTCGAGGAGGACGACCACGGCGGCCACGGCGGCCCCCAGGGCAAGACCCCGCCAGCCCCTCCCGGCCGGCAGCTCCGGAGGCCCGGCGTTCCCACCCGCCGGGGTCGCCT
>CAXBRB010000193.1:0-5116 GCA_963977795.1 uncultured Acidimicrobiaceae bacterium | reverse complement strand
TTTTTTTTTCAAGCAGAAGACGGCATACGAGATGTAGCCGTGACTGGAGTTCAGACGTGTGCTCTTCCGATCTGCTTGCCGCCAGCTCGACCTCATAGGAGTAGCAGCCGGCGTTGGCCACCCGGGTGGGCCCGGTGGCCACCGTGCCGTCCCGGGTCACCTCGATGGCCCCGGCGCCGGCTACCGGCGCCCCGGACCAGGTGAGCCCGGCGCACGACCCGGCCCGGGGGGCCAGGGGACCGAAGAGGGCCCACCGCACCGAAGCTGCCGCTGGTGCCGTCGGGTGGGTGGAGAGCCCCGAACCGGTGAGCGAGATGGTGTCGGTCACGTCGGTCACCGGCACCTGGCCCGGAGCTGTCCCGGACTCGGTGGCCGTGGCCGCCGTGGTGGCCAGGGTGGGCCGGAGAGGAGTCACCAGGAAGGACTCGTCGGGAGCGCCCGGGCCCGTCTCGGTGGGCGAGGGGAAGGTGGCGCTGGTCAGGACGTCGGTCCACGACCAGCACCCGGGGCGGTCCGGGGTGACGGCATCGGTCACGTAGGTCCCGTCCCCGGGGACGTCCACGGTGCCCTGCGCCGCAGTGGCGGCCCCGGTCCAGTCGGCCCGGGCGCACGAGCCGGCCACCGGCGCCACCGGGCCCACCAGGGTCCAGGCCAGCGTGCCCGTGCCCCCTTCCGTGCCGGCCACGGTGACCGAGTCGGTGGTGGACGCCCACAGGGCCACCGTCGGGGCGGTGGAGGTGATGACCTCGGGATCGGCCACCAGCACTGTCTCGGCGGGCTGGCCTGCCGGCTCGGAGGCCGCCGGGCTGTCAGCGGTGGCCGGGAGGACCACGCCGTAGGAGTAGCACCCCGGGGTGGCTGCGGTCAGGTGCTCGGCCGGCGTGTCGTAGGTGCCGTTCCCGGTCACCGGAACGGTGCCCGTGGCCCGCACCGACGCCGCCGACCAGTCGAGCCCCTGGCAGGACCGACCGGTGCCGGGGGTGAGCGGGCCGTACAGGGTCCAGGTGAGCGGGGAGGGTGCCGGTGCGGCCACGGGGATGTCGTCGATGGTGATGTGGTCGTGGAGGATCCGCACCCCCGCACCGTCGATGGTCAGCTCGGCGGTCGTGGCGATCGACGGCGGGTACGGCGTGGCGATGGTCTGCTCGCCGGGGGCGCCGGCCTCTGCGGTGGCCCGGTAGGGGCGGTCGGCGTCGGTGCTGGTCAGCACGTACGACCACGACCAGCAGCCGCCTGATCCCAGGGCCGTGGGCCCCACTGTGACGGTGCCGTCCCCGGCCACCGGCACGGTGCCGTGGGCCGCTGCGGGGGCGGCCGACCAGTCCAGGCCGGTGCAGGCGTTGCCCACCGGCTCGAGCGGCCCCACCAGGTTCCAGGCCAGACTGCCCGGGCCGCCTCCGGTGCCGGCCACGGTGACCTGGTCGGTGACCGGTGCGAAGGCCGTGGCCACCGGCGCCGAGGTCGCCGTGGTGAGGAGCGGGGCCACCGGGGCCATGATCCCGACCTTGGGCGGCTCGGCGGGCAGGAGCCGGTTGGCCGGGTTGGCCACGTCGACGGCATTGGTGGCCGCCGAGTTCCAGGCGATGGCGTTGATGTCGGTCGGCGGCACGGTGACGGTGAAGGCCACGGCGAAGCCCTGGCCGACCTGGTAGGTGGCCGAAGAGCGGAAGCGCAGGGCCCGCACGGTCGAGAGGTCGGCCGGCGGGGTCGTCGACCAGTCGTCGGCGCAGCCGGGGTTGGCGGCAGTGGGGAAGACCTCGTCACGGCACGGGTTGTCCGAGGCCGAGTAGGCCACGGTCACCCCGGCCGGCAGCGCTCCGACGGAGGCCAGCACCGGGGTGAACTGGCTATTGCGGGCCACGCCGGCCTGACCCTGGCTCACCCCGGTGTCCCCAGGGTGCGGGAGCAGGTCGTAGACCACGGCCTGGCCGAGGACGTTGGAGCCCACGTTGGTCCAGGCCAGGCGGAAGGTGCCGGTGCCGCCGGGGCTGGCGTTGCCCACGCCGAGGGCCCCCCGGGCCACGGCGTCGAGGTCGCCCTGGACGGTCTTGGTCAGGGCGAAGGCCGCACCGGTCCCCTTGATGGTGAGGACGGCCTGGTTCTGGCAGTAGGGCTCCTGGAGGCGGCCGTCCCCGGCCAGGTCGGCCGGGTTGTCGGTCTGGTAGGTGGCCGGGCTGATTCCGCCGCCGGTCTGGGTGGGGGTCGCGCAGGTGTCCTGGACGGTGCCGGTGGGCGAGCCGGCCAGGAAGATCTGGTCGGTGTTGACGTAGGCGCCGATGGCCGCCGGCGTGGTCACCCGGAAGTAGCCCGACGGCGGGGTGACCGTCCAGCCGCCGCCGCTCGGGATGGAGGCGGCCGGCACGGTGGCCCGGATGAGCTGGCGGCCCGAGCCCTGGTAGTCGTCGATGACCTCGACGGACACCGGCGTGGTCCCCGCCGGGCTCCCGCCGCCCTTGGTCAGGGTCCAGGTGCCGGAGGTGGCGGGGTTGGCCCAGCGGATGCCGGTGGGCAGCAGGTCGGTGATGACCAGCGGCCGGGTGAGTCCGGCCAGCGTGGCCACCGAGCCCGACAGGTTGAGCTGGGTGGTCCCGCCGGCCGCCGCCCCGGGTGCGCCGAACGACTTGGCGATGCCCAGCTGGGGCTGGCTGGGGATGGTGAAGAGGTCGGCGCTGGCGCTGGTCGGGGCCAGCGGCGTGCCGGGGGTGATCTCGGGGGTGGCGGTGGCCGTGTTGTGGAGCTGGTTGATCCCGTTGTGCACGTCGCCGAGCGACCCGTCGGCGTAGCCCCACAGGGTCAGCTGGAGGCTCTTGGTGCGCAGAGCCGGGTCGGGCGGGAGCCGCACCAGGGCCACGTCGGCTCCGGGTGGCACGGCGAAGTAGGCCGACCCGGCGGTCGGGCTGACCGTGCCGGTCGCCGTCAGCGCCACCACCGTGCCGTCGGTGAGGGTGACGGTGGGCCGCCAGCCACCGGCATAGGCCTGGCCCAGGCCGTTGGTCGAGGGATCCCAGCCCGGCGAGGTGACCTGGACGACCTGTGTGTGGAAGGCCGGCTGCGTGCAGACCGGCCCCGACGGAGAGGACGAGCTGTAGACGTTCCCGGACGGCGCCACGAGGCACGGGACGGGATCGACGAGGTCGGTGGCGTAGGTGCCCACCAGGCCGTAGGTGACGGTCGTCTGGTACATGGCCGCCGCCGCCGTGGTGGCATACGACGGCGAGGCGCCGGCGGGGAGCCAGTTGCCGGCGAAGGTCCCCACGTACTGGTTGCCCGAGGTGATGCCGGACTGGGCCACCGGGGCCAGGGAGCTCTTGGTGATCTGGGCGTAGCCCACCCCAGGGCCCACGTTGGGCTCAGCGAGCACCTGGATCGGCACCTGGGCCGTCGAGGTCGACGACACCCCGGCGGGGTTCTGGGCGTCAGGGCCGGTGCCCGAGAACGACGCCGTGTTGATGAGCTGTGGGTTGGCCGGGACGGTGCCGGGGGCGGTGGCCGTGACGGAGAACGCTGTGGGCCCGGTCGCCCCGGGGGAGCAGCCGGCCGGCATGGTGGTGGGGTCGCCTGCGCTGAAGGTCCACGTCACCGTGTGGGAGGCGGCGTCGTAGGTCCCTCCCGGCGGAGTGGACGAGACGTAGGTCATCCCGGCCGGGAGCGGGTCGGCCACGGTGGCCGTGGTGAGGTACAGGCCGCCCGGCCCCACCGGGGTGCACCGGACGGTCATCGAGTAGGTGACCGTGCTGCCCACCGTGTAGACGCTGCCGCCGTCGGCCGTGGCCTTGGCGATGGACACCTTGGGTGCCGCCGTGGCCGTCGAGGCGGCCGGCACGGGGGCGGACACCGGGTCGATGCGGTCCCCGGTGAGGGTGGGGGCCATCTGCCAGGTGGTCCGGTTGGGCGTGGTGCCGGCGGGCGGGGTCGCCTTCAGGGTGATCCCCCCGGAGAACCCGCTGACGAAGACGGCGGGATCGAGGGTCAGGACCAGGTCGCTGCCGACCACGGTGGGCCCCGAGGCCAGGAGGGCCCCCGGCGTGGAGAGGGCCGAGTACGTCCACGACGGATCGGTCATGGGCGGCGTGGTGGTGGAGTCGAGCGGGATGGTGACCGTCAGGTTGGGCCCGCACGCCCCGCCCGCCGTCCCCTGGCACGAGACGTTGATGGTGTAGGTCTGGGCCGTGCCCGAGGGCTGGGTCTGGGTCGCCGGCGAGATGGTGATGAGGCCGGTCTCGCCGGTGGCCGCCGGCTGGATGGCCCCGGCCGTCCCGGCCACGGCGGGCACGGCCAGGAGCGTTGCTGCGACCACCAGGCCCCGGCGCACCAGCGCCCCGCCGCGTGTCCGTCCCTGACCAGCCATCCCGTCCTCCTCACCGTGCGGTCCCGGCGGCGCCTGGCGTGGGCGTCCCGATGGCAGCGGTGCGCACCCGGGGCCGGGGACCCGAGACAAGGGCCGGTCCTGGGCCCGTCCGGGGACCGGTCGGGCGTGCCAGGCTGGCCCGGTGACCGGTCCCGACCTCCCTCCCGGCGCGGCCTGGGTCGACGACGACGCCGACCCCCGCCTGGACGACCTCCGGCGCCTGGACGAGCCAGCCGTCCGCACCGCCGTCGACGCCGCACGGGGGATCTTCGTGGTGGAGAGCCGCACCGCCGTCGAGCGCCTGGTCACCTCCCCCTACCGGGCCCGGACGGTGCTGGTCGACGCCCGTCACGCCGGACGTTCGGCCGATCTGGTGACTGCCTGCCTGGCCCGGGGGGCCGAGGTCCTCGTGGCTCCGCGGGAGGTGGTCGAGGCCACGGTGGGCTTTCGCTTCCACCGGGGCGTGGTGGCGGTGGCCGAACGTCCCGGACCGGCGGATCTCGGTACCTTCCTGGCCCGGTGCGCCGGGCCCGGTCCCGACGACGGTGGCGGGGCGGTGCCGGTGCTGCTCGTGGCCGAGGGGCTCACCGACGTGGAGAACGTCGGGTCCGTCTTCCGCAACGCCGCCGCCTTCGGGGTCCGGGGCGTCTTGTTGGACCCCACCTGTGCCGATCCCCTCTACCGGCGGGCCGTCCGGGTCTCGATGGGCCACGTCCTGCACGTCCCCTTCGCCCGGGCCACCACCTGGCCCGGAGAACTGGAGGAGGT
>CAXBRB010000192.1:0-5228 GCA_963977795.1 uncultured Acidimicrobiaceae bacterium | reverse complement strand
GCTCTGCGATCGCATCGCGGAGCGGCGTTCGCCGCCACCGGGCGGGGCCGACGGCGTGGCACCCCGGCCCACGATTGCAGTCGTCATCGGATCGGGCGATCCGCCGGGTCCGGCGCTGTTGCGCCACGCGCCCCGGACCCTGCGTACGGCCACGTTGATGCCACTCGCCCACGACGCCGTGGCCGAGGCCGGCGAGGGCCCGGCGGCGCAGGCCGCCCCGGCGGCTGTCGACGGACCCATCGCCCGGGCCGAGCAGCGTGACGCCCCCTACTGCTACCAGTGCGGCAACGCCATGCAGCGGGCGGGGTCCTGCTACGTCTGCGCCAGCTGCGGCACCACCAGCGGCTGCTCGTAAAAGACGGGGGTCCCCGCAGGGTCGCCCTCAGATGGAAGTCGGCGCCTCTGGTGCTGGGGATCGGACGCCGAACGCCCCGGGCTCATGCCCGGGGCGTTCGTGTCGTCGGTCCCGATTCGCCAGCGCCGGATGGGCCAGCAGGGTCGTGCCGGATCGCCCTGGTGGCCACCCTGCCGGTGATCGCTCAGAGCTGACGGCTCATCCCAGATAGAGGTCGAACGCCGAGACCACCGGCGTGCCGATCGCCCCGGTGCGGGACCCGGTGAACGTGCCCGACCCGGTGGCTCCCTGGTAGCGGCCGGTCCCCCCGAGGACGACCATGGTGGCCTGGAAGGTCGTGCTGTCGACCCCGGCCGTGGCCGTCCCCTCCATGCGGGTGCCCAGCGTGGAGCCATCGGTGAAGGTGAAGGTGACGAACCCGCCGAAGCCACCCGAGCCGGAGGTGTAGGAGACGTTGCCCTGCATGTCCGTCCCCACCGACTGCCCACCGGTCCCCGTCCCCGGACCCACCAGGTGGTTCCAGCCGTACTGGACGTTGCTGTTGACCGAGTGGAGGTCCGTGCCCGACGAGGTGAGGGTGGCGTCGACGTGCAGGGTGGGGGCGGCACCGCCGCCCAGCGGGGTCGACGGGGCCGCACCGCTGCGGAGCAGCGACGACAGGGCGATCACCACGGGCTGCTTGCCGAGGTTCGCTGCCCAGTGGGCCAGTCCGGCGTTCTCCACCAGGACGTCGCCTTCGTGGAGGGTGACGACCGCTGGGCCGGTGGGCTGGGTGGTGACGCCGGCCGCCGTGGTGACCACGGCCGTGCCCGAGAGGATGTGGTACGTCAACGTGCCTGCGGTGATCCGGGCCACTTGGGTCCCCTGGTGAAAGTGGGGGGCCAGCGACGCTCCCGGGGGGATGGTCACCTGGGAGATGATCAGCGACTGGCCCGGGGCGTTGGCCGGCGCCGTGGTTCCCCACACGGTGCGGGTGACGGTGGCTGACGGCGGCGTGCCCGCAGCCGTGCCGGCCACATAGGCCCCACCGACCAGGGCTACCGCGGCTGCCGTGCCCAGCAGGGCCATCCGTCGCGGACGCCGCCGGCCCGTCGGTGCAGTCGTCGCGTGCTCTGCCGTCTCCATGGTGGTCTCCGTCCGCTCGGTGGGTGCGCGGCTCTGCCCGGATCTCGGGCGAGGCCGCCGTCCGGCCATGGAACCATGGAACCGACCCGGTGCCGCCAGCCCGAGCGGGACTGCACCGACCTGGCAACGCATGAGCCACCTGGAGGGCGCCGGGCGACCCTCGGTGTCCCAACCGTCGGGAGGTCCAAGACTCGCCGTCCCTCGGACGGCGGGACGTCAGCCCACGGCCACCGGCGCAGCGGTGATCCCGGCGACAGGCGCTTCGGGCGTGATGCCGAGGCCAAGAAGGGAGCCGGCGTGCACCACGACGACGCCCCCCTGCGCCCCAGCCAGCGCCCTCACCGGCTGGGCGACACCCCGGCGATCCGTCGGACGCCCTGGCGGGCCGTGCGGTAGAGCGAGGTGCCGATGAGCACCCCGAGGGCGATGGAGATGAAGGCCACCGTCACGTCGTAGGGAGCGTTGGCGGCCACATCGGCCCCGGGTCCCACGATCTGCGTCAGCGTGATCAGGCCGGCCGCCCCGGGGACGAGCAGCCAGAACGCCGGCAGGAAGGTGACCAGCTTCGGTGGTCCGGCGGGAGTGGTCTCCACCCACAGGACGACCGGCGTCATCGCCGCAGCGCCGAAGAAGCCGCTGATCTGGCCGCCGAAGAGGGCGGCGCCGACGGTCTGGGCGCCGAAGGCCACGAGCAGGACCAGCAGGATCCACGGAAGGGAGCGGAGCGGTGCGGAGAAGTGGAGGTAGACGCCGAGGGCGAAGACGAGGACGCCGACCCACCCGGCCCACGGGCCGAGGCCGGCCACCTTGTGGTCCAGGAGCTCGGTCCGCGGGGCGCCCACCAGGTACCAGGCGGCCAGGATCCCGAAGCCGAGCAGGAGCAGCTGCACGATCCCGCTGACCAGTCGGCTCGCCCCCGACACCATCTGGCCGGCGGCCAGCTCCATGGTCCCCACGGCCAGCATGGCGCCGGGCAGGAAGGTCACCAGCGGGGCCACCAGCAGGCGGATGGGATTGTCGACGTGGACGACCTGGGTGGCGGCGAACACCAGGACGCCGGTGAGGAACGCTGCAGCAATGGGGAAGATCAGCGTGAGGGTGGGCAGGTTCCACAGCTTCAGCAGGCCCACCGCCAGACCGAGGACGAAGGCGGCGGCGATGCCGGCCGGGGTGGGCTGGAGCAGCAGCATCAGCCCCGCGGTCAGCACGCCGTGGCCGATGCTGCGCACGGGCCAGGCGAAGGTCGGGCGCAGGGTGTGCACGGCCGCCAGCCGGCGGAGGCCGTCGGCAGGGGCCAGGCTGCCCTTCTCCAGGTCCTTCACCACCCGGTAGAGGGCGTCGATCTGGTCGAGGCGCAGCATCGTCGGCGCCGCTGCGCTGAACTCGACCCTGGCCTCGGTTCCCGACCCGTCCTGGACGAACAGGGAGGTGGGCAGGAGGAGGATCCGGATCCCGTCGACCCCGTAGGCGGCGACGATCCGTCGCAGCGATTCCTCGATGAGGTCGACGGCGTCGCCGGCGGCAACCATGGCCATCCCGGTCTCCACCAGGAGCTGGCGGAACTCGGCTCGGTCGGTCGGACGGTCGGGTGCGGCCACGGGGAGCGACCCTACGACCTCAGGATGGCCATGGCGTCCACGGCCAGGGTCCCGGCGATGACCACCGCCAGGGGCAGCGATGCGGCGAGTGCGTGGCCCACGCCCTCAGGAACCCGGAGCGGGGCCCCGATGGGGCGCCACCGGGCCAGCAGGAGCTGCGGCAGGGCTACGGGCTACGCCACCGTCCGCGTCGGGCTGAAGCCACCGCGGTGGCCGGTGGTCCGGTGCCGTCCGGCACCGGACGCTCACGCGCCGGGGATGGTGTCGACCGTGGCGCCGGCCGGTGCCTGGAAGAGGGAGTCGGGCACGGAGGTGGTGAAGTCGGTGAGGGTGAACGATTCGTTGTTCGAGGACACCTCGGTGAGGACCCCGGCGGCCTCGGAGGCGCAGTAGGTGGAGTGCTGGCCGCTTGCGGTCACGGTCACGCAGGTCGAGGGCACGCCGGCGATCGTCTTGGACGACCGGTCCACCGAGATGCCGGCGATCCGTGCCGCCACCTGGTCGGCGAACCCCTTGATGGTCGGGAGGATGGTCTGGGGGCTCACCAGGTCCGCCAGGCCGCTCAGCGGGTTGGGGCCGCTCATCGAGACGCAGCTGACCTGGCTGCCCGGATCGGCGGAGGTGTCGGTGGTGCAGACCAGCGTCTTGGTGCCGTCGCTGATGGCCGCCGTGTTGTCCTCGCTGAAGTAGGTCTTGGGCGGCGCCTGGGCTACCACCAGGGTCGAGGTCTTGCCGCCGCTCGTGATGGAGTAGGTCGCCTTGAAGGTGGCGTTCTTGCCCTTCTCCACTGCCGCGGACAGTGCCCGCAGCGAGCTCCCGCCCGACGAGGACCCGTTCGCCGCAGCCGTGGTCGACGGAGCCGACCCCTTGGAGGTCGTCGTGGTCGACGAGGAGGACGACGAGGAGCAGGCCGCCAGCGACAGGGCCCCGGCGGCCACCAACGCGCCGGCCAGGGCGCGTCGAGCGATTCGGGGATGGCGGGTGGTGGAGGTGGTCACGGTGCCTCGATTCGACGGTGGCGGTCAGTCCCAGCAATCTACCGGCTGCCTCGGCCCCGGGAGGGAACCGCGCCGCGGCGTCCGTGCGGTGCCGGCTGCTGTCGGCGCCGACGTCGGCCCACGCCGTCGCTCAGGCGCCGGCCCGGAGGACCACCAGGCCGGCGGCCCAGTACATGGCCGAGGGGAACGTCGCCGCCAGCGAGGTCGGCCCGGTGGCCGGTGCGGAGCGGACGGCCGCCACCACGGAGGCGATCGTGCCCGAGGACGTCTGCTGTGCCAGGGCGGTGAACCCGGGCGAGGTCACGGTGATGGCCTGGTTCACGGCGTGGCCCGCCACGAAGCCGATGACGATCTCGCTGGGCGCCGACACCGTGGCCGTGCCCGAGGCCGCCGCCGTGCCCGTTCCCGAGGCCGCGGCCGAGCTGTCGACCGTCACGGTGGTGGACACGCCGGACAGCTCGAGCACAGTGGCGGCCATGGCCGTGGCCGTTCCGACGTGGACCGTGACCGAGGAGACGGGGCCGGTCGTCGTCGTGTACCAGAGCTCGCCGTCGGAGTAGTGGCCGGACGTGCTGGCGGCGCTGATCCGGGTCCACGACCTGCCCGTCGGGTCGGTGACCGAGGTGACCGGGTTCGACGGGCCGGCGTAGAGGCTGGCCGCCACCACCAGGACGTGGCCCGCGGCCGACGGTGCCGGAAGCGTGACCGTGAGCGCGGTGGCCGAGGAGGCGGTGGCCGCGCCGGCGCGCTGGACGACGGCGGGTCCGCCGGCCGACGCCACCACCGTCAGGGTCAGCGTCGTCGAGCGGACCACCCCGGATCCCCCGGCGGTCACGGTCACCGTGTACGTCCCGGTCGGCGTGGTCGGCGACGTGGACAAGGTCAGCGTGGCGGCCGTTCCGGCGGCCACGGTGGCGGGGGTGAAGGTGGCCAGCACCCCGACGGGGAGTCCGGAGGTGGACAGGACCAGGGGCACGGATCCCCCGGTCAGCACCGTGGTCGTCACCGTGACCCCGGCGGTGCCGCCGGCGGCCACCGTGGTCGTCGACGGAGCGGTGCCGACGACGAAGTCGACGGTCGCCACCGGTGTCGTGACCGAGGCCACCGTCGACGTCCCGGAGGTGTTGCCCGCCCCGTCTCGGGCGCGCACGG
>CAXBRB010000191.1:0-5348 GCA_963977795.1 uncultured Acidimicrobiaceae bacterium | reverse complement strand
ATACGGCGACCACCGAGATCTACACTCTTTCCCTACACGACGCTCTTCCGATCTGGGTGGCCCGGACGGCGGGGCGGCTGCGGATCGAGGACCGTCCCGGGCCGGGGGGCCCTGTCGGCGGACCCGACGTCCCCGGGGGGACCTGACCCTCCCGGGTCCCCGGGGTGCGCACCACTCCCGCTCCGGTACAGTCTCGGCGTGCCCAGCCAGGACCACGAGGGGATGCCGGTGTCGGCGCACCTCGCCGACGACCCGTGCGTCGGTCCCGCCATCGTCCCGGCCGACGTCCTCCAGGACCGCATCGCCGAGCTGGCCGCCGCCATCACCGCCGACTACGCCGGCCGGCCGCCGCTCCTGGTCGGGGTGCTGAAGGGCGCCTTCATGTTCATGAGCGACCTGTCCCGCAGCATCGGCCTGCCGGCCGAGGTCGACTTCATGGCGGTCTCCTCCTACGGCAGCGCCACCCGGACCTCCGGGGTGGTCCGCATCGTCAAGGACCTCGACGTGGACCTCCTCGACCGCCACGTGCTGGTGGTCGAGGACATCGTCGACAGCGGTCTGACCCTCAGCTACCTCCAGCGCTACCTCCTGGCCCGCCAGCCGGCCAGCCTCGAGGTCTGCGCCCTCCTGGTCAAGGAGGGCCAGCAGCGCACGGCACTCGACCTCCGCTACGTCGGGTTCACCATCCCGCCCGACTTCGTCATCGGCTACGGCCTCGACGTGGCCGAGCGCTACCGCAACCTCCCCGCCATCCACGCCTACCGGGAGCCGGGGGCCTGAGGTGGGACCGGAGGGCGGGACGGGCCCGGCGGGACAGCTGCGGTGCAGGTGCGAGTGGAGCGAGCAGGAGGAGAGCGGACGGTGAGTGTGGACACCAAGCGGATCGAGGCGGCGGTGCTGGAGATCCTCTCGGCACTGGGCGAGGACCCCGGACGGGATGGCCTGCTGGCCACCCCCGGACGGGTCGCCCGCATGTACGAGGAGCTCTTCGCCGGCTTCGAGGAGGACCCGGCGAACCACCTCGAGGTGACCTTCGCCGCCGACCACGACGAGATGGTCATGGTGCGCGACATTCCCTTCGCCTCGTTGTGCGAGCACCACATGGTCCCCTTCATGGGCAAGGCCCACGTGGCCTACATCCCGGGGAACGACGGGCGGATCACCGGGCTCTCCAAGCTGGCCCGCCTGGTCGACGGCTACGCCCGGCGGCTCCAGGTCCAGGAGCGGATGACCACGGAGATCGCTGATGCGGTGGAGCGGGCCCTCGAGCCCAAGGGCGTGCTGGTCGTGGTCGATGCCGAGCACCTCTGCATGTCCATGCGGGGCGTGAAGAAGTCGGGAACGTCCACGGTGACGTCGGCCGTCCGGGGCCTCTTCCGCACCAACACCGCCTCGCGGGCCGAGGCCATGCAGTTCATCCGCACCGCCTGACCGGTCGGGAAGCCCCGGAGGGGCGACCCCTAGGCCCCGGCATGGGCTCCCCGGCCCGGGTCATCGGGCGCTGGCCTACGCTGGCCCGGTGACCGCCGACCCTGACGACGCACCGACCCCCGTGGACCGGGCGCTGGTGATGGGGATCGTGAACGTCACCCCGGACTCGTTCTCGGACGGGGGGGCGTGGTTCGACCACGAGGCCGCCATCGCCCACGGCCGCCGCCTGGCCGACGAGGGCGCCGACGTGGTCGACGTCGGGGGCGAGTCCAGCCGCCCCGGCGCCGAGGAGGTCCCGCTGGCCGAGGAGCTGCGCCGGGTCGTCCCCGTCATCGAGGCGCTCTGCCCCCATGTGCGGGTCTCGGTGGACACCGTCAAGCCCGAGGTGGCCGAGGCCGCCGTGGCCGCCGGGGCCACCCTCATCAACGACGTCTCGGCCTCCCTGTGGCCGGTGGCTGCGGCGTGCGGGGTGGGGTGGGTGGCCATGCACCGGGCCGGCACCCCGGCCACCATGCAGGACGACCCCCGCTACGACGACGTGGTGGCCGAGGTCCGGGACTTCCTGGTGGACCGGGCCGACCGGGCCGCTGCCGCCGGGGTGGACGAGATCTGGATCGATCCCGGCATCGGCTTCGGCAAGACGGTGGCCCACAACCTCTCGCTCCTGGCCGGCCTGGACACCCTGGTGGCCACCGGCCTCCCGGTCCTGGTGGGGACCAGCCGGAAGGCCTTCCTGGGGGAGCTGGCCGCCGGGCCCGACGGGGCGGCCCCCCCGCCCGACGGGCGCCTGACCGGCTCCCTGGCCACGGCCACGTTCGCCCTGCACCGGGGGGCGGGTATGGTCCGGGTCCACGATGTCGCAGCCACGGTGCAGGCGGCCCGTCTGGTCGGCCCGTCCGGGCCCCGGGGGCCGGGAGCCGTGGGAGAGAGGAACGGGAGCAGGGCGTGAAGGGCAAGTGGGCTGCGGGCATCCCCCCGCGCAACTTCACCTGGGTGATGCGGGACCGCCTGGCCATGAGCGAGCGGCCGGGCGGCTTCGCTCCCAACCACCGCAAGGTCCGCCGCCAGGAAGAGATCATCTGGCTGCAGGTCCAGGGCTTCACCCGGGTGGTCTCGCTCCTGCCGTCGTCGCACAACCTGCAGGCCTACGAGGAGAAGGAGCTGGCCAGCGTCCACTTCCCGCTCCCGCCCCACGGGGACGTCCGGGGCGTGCTGGGCGACGTCTACCACGACCTCCACGTCCGCCTCGGCACCGGCGAGCGCATCCTCGTCCACCAGGAGGAGCTGGGTGACCGGGTGGCCGGCGTGGTGGCCGGCTACCTGCTGTGGTCGGAGCGCCTGCCCGACGTTCCCCAGGCCATCACCGTCATGGAGCACCTGACCGGCCACCCCATGGGGCCGGCCGGCCGGGAGCTGGTGGCCGCCGCGGCCGACCTGCCCCCCTTCGCCGGTGTCGCCTTCGAGGACGCCGCCGACGGGGAGCCGACCGACGGGGCGCCGGCGGGCTGATGTCCGCAGCTGTGCGTCCCGGTTCGGGGGCCGACACCATCGAGCTGCGGGAGCTGCGGGTGGTGGGCACCCACGGCGTCCTCCCCGAGGAGCAGACCCGGGCCCAGCCCTTCGCCCTCGACCTCACCCTCGCCGTGGACCTGGCGCCGGCCGGCGCCTCTGACGCCCTGGCCGACACCGTGGACTACGGGGCCGTGGCCGACGCCGTCGCCGCCGTGGTGGCCGGCCCCCGGTCGTTCGCCCTCCTGGAGGCCCTGGCCGACGTGGTGGCCACCACGGTGCTCGACCACGACCCCCGGATCACGGCGGTCACCGTGACGATCCGCAAGCTCCGCCCGCCGCTGCCCCACGACGTGGCCACGGTGGGCGTCACCATCACCCGGGCGCGTTGACCACCCCGGCCGGGCCGTCGGCGGAGGTGCCCACGGTCCGGGCCTACCTGGCCCTGGGCTCGAACCTGGGCGACCGCTGGGCCCACCTGCGCACCGCCGTGGACCGTCTGCGGGCGGGTGGCCCGGTGGCTGTCACCGCCGTCTCCCAGGTCTACGAGACCGATCCGGTGGGCGGGCCCGAGGACCAGGGGCCCTTCCTCAACCTGGTGGTGGAGCTGGCCGTCCCCCGGGGGACTGACCCCTACAGCCTGCTGCAGGAGTGCCACCGGCTCGAGGCCGGCGCCGGGCGGGTCCGGACCGTCCACTGGGGGCCGCGCACCCTGGACGCCGACGTGGTGTGGATCGACGGGGTGGTCCTGGACGATCCCGACCTGACCGTCCCCCACCCCCGCTGGCGGGAGCGCCGGTTCGTCCTGGCTCCTCTGGCCGAGCTGGCCCCCGACCTGGCCGACGAGGCCGCGGTGGCCGCCGCTGGCGGGGAGGTCCGTGTCGTGGGTAGGGTCTGACCCGCAACCGCTGATCTCCCTCCTGCGACCGGCACCCGCTGCGGGCCGGAACGTCGAAAGGGGTCTCATGACCACAGTCCGCGTCCTCGGTCCCGGCCGCGCCGGCCGCTCGCTGGCCGGCGCGCTCGCCGCCACCGACGGCTACCACGTCGTCGACCTCTGGGGTCGGTCCCAGCCCTGCGAGGCCGCCGCCGCCGGTGTCGACGTCCTGGTCATCGCCACCCCGGACGACGTCGTGGCGGACGTGGCCGCCCGGGTGCGGCCGGTGCCCACCACGGCCGTCCTCCACCTCTCGGGCTCCCTCGGCCTCGACGTCCTGACCGGCCACGCCCGTCGGGGCTCGCTCCACCCGCTGGTCCCCCTGCCCACCCCGGCCATCGGGGCCGAGCGCCTGCGCTCCGGCGTGACCCTGGCCACCGCCGGGGACCCGGCGGCCCGGGCCATGGCCGCCGCCCTGGGCGGCACGGTGGTCGAGGTGGCCGACGAGGATCGCGCCGCCTATCACGCCGCCGCGGTGATCGCCGCCAACCACCTGGTGGCGCTCATGGGCCAGGTCGACCGGGTGGCCGCCTCGGCCGGGCTCTCCCTGGACGCCTTCGCCGGGCTGATGCGGGCCGCGGCCGAGGACGCCCTGGCCCTGGGGCCCCGCCAGGCGCTCACCGGCCCGGCCGCCCGGGGCGACTGGGAGACGGTCGAGCGCCACCGCACGGCGCTGGCCGCCATGCCCGGGCACCGCACCGAGCTGGCCGGCTACGACGCCATGGTCTCCCTGGCCCGGCGGCTCTCGCTGGAGGAGGCGGCCGGAGCGGCCACCGCGGCGGCCGACGGGGCAGTGGACGAGGCGGCCGACGCCCGTCCGGTCCTGGCCGGCGGCGCCGAGCAGGTGGCGTGACCGTCGGGTCCCCCGGGACGGCGGCCCCGGCCGGGCCGACGACGGAGGTCGTCACCACGCTGGCCGACCACCGGGCCCGGCTGGACGCCGCCCGGGCCGCCGGGCGCACCGTCGGGGTGGTGCTGACCATGGGGGCCCTGCATGAGGGCCACGCCTCCCTGGTGCGCCGGGCCGCCGCCGAGTGCGACGTGGTGGCGGTCTCGGTCTTCGTGAACCCCACCCAGTTCACCGAGGTCGCCGACCTCGTGGCCTACCCGCGCACCCTGGAGGCCGATGTGGCCCTGGCCGCCGCCGCCGGGGCGGACCTGGTGCTCGCCCCCTCGGTCGAGGAGGTCTACCCGGGCTGGCCGGCGGCGGCCCGCACCTCGGTGTCGGTCCGGTCGCTGTCGTCCCGGTGGGAGGGGGAGTCCCGTCCCGGCCACTTCGACGGCATGGCCACCGTGGTGACCAAGCTGCTCAGCGCCTCGGGCCCGTGCCGGACCTACTTCGGCGAGAAGGACTTCCAGCAGCTGGCCATCGTGCGCCGCGTGGTGGCCGACCTGTCGCTGCCCGTCGAGGTCGTCGGCTGTGCCACCAGCCGGGAGGACGACGGCCTGGCCCGCTCCAGCCGCAACACCC
>CAXBRB010000190.1:0-5371 GCA_963977795.1 uncultured Acidimicrobiaceae bacterium | reverse complement strand
CAAGCAGAAGACGGCATACGAGATGTAGCCGTGACTGGAGTTCAGACGTGTGCTCTTCCGATCTCGGTGGCCGCCGCCGCCGCCGGCGCCCCCGGTCTGATGCCCGTGACACCGGGCCGCAACCTCGGCTACGGGTCGGCCGCCAACCGGGGGGTGGCGGCCACCACGGCCCCGTACGTGCTGGTGTGCAACCCCGACCTCGAGGTGCCCCCGGACGCTCTGGACGCCCTGGCCGCCGCCCTCGACGCCGACCCTGCCCGGGCGGTGGCGGGCCCGCTGGTGCGCACCCCCGGAGGGGACAGGTACCCCTCGGCCCGGCACTTCCCGTCCCTGGTGGACGCCGCCGGCCACGCCGTGCTCGGGCTCTTCCGGCCCGACAACCGCTTCACCCGTGCCTACCAGCGGACCGAGCTCGACGCCGCCACGTCGCCGGTGGCCGCCGACTGGGTCTCGGGCGCCTGCTTCCTCGTCCGCCGGGACGCCTTCGAGGCCGTGGGGGGCTTCGACGAGGCGTACTTCATGTACGCCGAGGACGTCGACCTGTGCTGGCGCCTGGGTCGGGCGGGCTGGCAGGTGGTCTATGTGCCGGCCGCTGAGGTCACCCACGTCCAGGGCACCTCCACGGCCCGCCACCCCTACCGGATGATCGTCGAGCACCACCGCTCGCTGCTCCGGTTCGCCGGCCGGTCGACCGCCGGCTGGCGGCGGCTCCTGCTGCCGGCGGTGGCCGCCGGCATCGCTCTGCGGCTGGTCCTCGCCCTCGGGTCGCAGGCCGCCCGGACGGGCCGTCATGGCCGGTGACGGCGGCCCCGGGCTCCCGCCGGACGACCGACCCGGCCCGGCCGACGTTGTAGGGTGACGGGGCCATGGCGACCAATCAGACGGGCAAGTGGGTGCAGCGCGCCGCCAGCACCGGCGGGGGCAAGACGTACCGGGGTCAGCGACCGGTCAACTTCTACGCGGCAATGGTCATCATCTGCGTGATCGGCCTCGGCCTGGTCGTCCTCAGCCGCTACCAGCTCTCCCACCGGTCGGCCTCCTCGTCGGGGCCGCCCACCACCCAGCAGGTCTGGCACGCCGCCCTGGGCATCGACATCTGCGGCACCATGGAGCCCGACCTCCCGGCCAGCACCAACGCCGCCTCGACGGGCCTCGTGGCTAACGGCAACGGCGTGCTCACCATCGCCCCCAAGAACAGCTCCGAGTCCGGGTCGAACGCCACCCTGGGCAAGTTCGTGCAGGGCTACAAGGGCCTGGAGCTGACCAACACCACGCTGCGCTACCCGGGCAAGCCCGCCTACACCAACGGGCAGTACTGCCCCAAGGGCACCCCGGACGCCGGCAAGGCCGGCGTGGTCATCGTCTACCAGTGGCCCAACTTCACGTCCAAGAAGGGGGCGCAGACCCCGGGGGACCCCCAGAACCTCCTCTTCGCCAACGGGCAGCTGATCACCATGGCCTTCGTGCCCACCGGGACCACCATCCCCAAGCCGCCGGCCCAGGCCATCACCAACCTGATCTCGGCGGCCAACAGCCGGCCCACCGTCCCGTCGACGACGGCGCCCTCCTTGTCGACCACGACGACCGCCCCGGCGACGTCCACCTCGACCACGGCAGCCGGCACGAAGCAGTGAGAGCCGTCGTCCTGGTGGGCGGCGAGGGGACCCGGCTCCGGCCCCTGACCCTCACGACGCCCAAGCAGATGCTCCCGGTGGTCGAGCAGGCCATGGTGGAGCGGGTCCTCGGCCACCTGGCCCGCCACGGGATCGACGAGGCCGTCCTCTCCCTGGGCTACCGGCCGGACGCCTTCACCGAGGCCTACCCCGACGGGGTGATCGGCGGCGTGCGGGCCACCTACGCCGTGGAGCCGAGCCCGCTGGACACGGCCGGGGCCATCCGGTTCGCCGCCCGGGCCGCCGGGATCGACGACACCTTCGTGGTGCTGAACGGCGACGTGCTGACCGACATCGACATCACCGGCCTGGTCGGGTTCCACCGGAGCCACGGGGCCGACGGGACGATCGCCCTGACCCCGGTGGAGGACCCCAGCCAGTTCGGGGTCGTGCCCACCGACGCCGACGGCAAGGTGACCGCCTTCATCGAGAAGCCGGCCCGCGACGAGGCGCCCACCAACCTGATCAATGCCGGCATCTACGTGCTCGAGCCCTCGGTGCTGGAGCGGATCGCCCCCGACGTCCGGGTCTCCATCGAGCGGGAGACCTTCCCCGCCCTGGTGGCCGACGGCGCCCTCTACGCCCTGGGCTCGGATGCCTACTGGCTCGACACCGGCACCCCGGCCGCCTACCTGCGGGCCCACCGGGACCTGCTCTCGGGCCGGCGGGGGACGGCTCCGGCTCCGGGTGCGGTCGAGGACCCCGAGCTGGGCGCCGGGGTGTGGGTCATCGGCGAGGTGGACGCCGTGCCGTCCACCGTGGTGCGCTCGCTCCTGGGCCACGGGGCCTCGGTGGCCTCCGACGCCACCGTGGCCGACTCCGTGCTCGGCGCCGGCTCGGTGGTGGAGCCCGGCGCCACGGTGACGGCTTCGGTCCTGCTGCCCGGGGCCCGGGTGGCCGCCGGGGCCACTGTCGACTCCTCGATCGTCGGGCCGGGTGCCACGGTCGGCCAGCGCTGCTCGGTGACCGGTGTGTCGGTCATCGGCGCCGGCGCGGTGACGGCCTCAGGCACGGTCCTCGACGGGGCCCGATTCCCGGAGGTTGGCTGAGATGCGCGCACTGGTCACCGGCGGTGCCGGATTCATCGGATCGACCCTGGTCGACCGGCTGCTGGCCGAGGGGAACACCGTCGACGTCATCGACGACCTGTCGACCGGGTCGCTGGGCAACCTGGCTGCCGCCCGAGCGGCGGCCGACAGCGCCCTCACCTTCCACCGCATGGACATCCGCTCGCCCGAGGTCGTCGAGCTGATCGGCCGGCGCCAGCCTGAGGTGATCTTCCACCTGGCCGCCCAGGCCGACGTCCGGGTGTCGGTGGCCGACCCGGTCTTCGACGCCGACGTCAACCTGCTCGGCACCTTGCGGATCCTGGAGGGCGCCCGGGCCGCCGGTGCGGGCCGGGTGGTGTTCGCGGCGAGCGGCGGGACCCTCTACGGCGAGCCCGACGACGCCGAGCTCCCGCTCAAGGAGTCGCTGCCCCAGCACCCGCTCTCGCCGTACGGGGTGTCCAAGAAGGCGGCCCTCGACTACCTGACCGCCTACCGGGAGCTGCACTCCCTGGAGTTCGCCGCCCTGGCCCTGGCCAACGTCTACGGGCCCCGCCAGGACCCCCACGGGGAGGCCGGCGTGGTGGCCATCTTCGCCGAGCGGCTCCTGAAGGGTGAGCCGGTCACCATCTTCGGCGACGGCGAGCAGACCCGCGACTTCGTCTACGTGGACGACGTCGTCGACGCCTTCGTGCGGGCGGCCACCCGGGGCGGGGGCCTGGTGTGCAACATCGGCACCGGGCGCGAGACGTCGGTCAACACCCTCTTCCGGGAGATGGCCGCCCAGGCCGGCGTCGAACCGGCACCGGTCTACAAGCCCCTGCGGGCCGGTGAGCTGGCCCGCAACTGCCTCGACCCCTCCCGGGCCGGCATCCAGCTGGGCTGGAGCTCGTGGACCGAGCTGGGGGCAGGCACGCTGGCCACCATCGAGTTCGTGCGCACCCGGCTCCAGGAGAACGGCGAGCTCTGACCACCGGAGCCGGCCGGGCGACGCGCCCGGTCCGTGCCCCGTCCTCCCGGCTCGACGCCGCCGCCGGGTAGCATGGTCTGTTCCCCGGTCCGGCCTCCCGCCGGCACCCGGGCCCTGAGGCACACCCCGGTGCTTCCCTGCGTCACGAAAGCACCCATGCCTCCTGCCCCGCACTCCTTCGCCGACCTCGGCGTGCCGTCGGACATCGTCGGCGTCCTCGACGCCTCCGGCATCACCGCACCCTTCCCCATCCAGGCCATGACCCTGCCCGACGCCCTGGCCGGCCGCGACGTGTGCGGGAAGGCCCCCACCGGGTCCGGCAAGACCCTGGCCTTCGGCATCGGGGCGGTGGCCCGGCTGGACGGCCCGCCGGCCCAGCCCCGCCGTCCCCGGGTCCTGGTCCTCACGCCCACCCGTGAGCTGGCCTCCCAGGTCGCCGCCGAGCTCCGGGTGCTGGCCTCGGCGCGCCGGCTGCGGGTGGCCGCCTTCTACGGCGGCGTCGGCTACGGGCCCCAGCGGGCGGCCCTGGCCAAGGGGGTGGACGTGGCCGTGGCCTGCCCGGGCCGCCTGGCCGATCTCATCGACCAGGGTGACGTGCGCCTCGACGCCATCGAGGTGGTGGTGCTCGACGAGGCCGACCGCATGGCCGACATGGGCTTCCTCCCCGAGGTCAAGCGCCTCCTCGACCGCACGCCCGAGGGACGCCAGACCCTCCTCTTCTCGGCCACCCTCGACGGGGACATCGACGTGCTGGTGCGCCGCTACCAGCACGACCCGGCCCGTCACGAGCTCGAGGTCGACGAGGAGGACCAGGGGACGGCGGTCCACCTGTTCTGGCGGGTGTCGTCGGGTGACCGGGTCGACCAGACGGCCGTGGTCGTCTCGGTGGCCGGACCCACCGTCGTCTTCACCCGGACCAAGCACGGGGCCGACCGGGTGGCCCGCCAGCTGGAGCAGCGGGGCGTGCGGGCGGTCGCCATCCATGGCGACCGGAGCCAGAAGCAGCGGGAGCGGGCGCTCGACGCCTTCGTGCGCGGGGCGGCCGACGCCCTGGTGGCCACCGACGTGGCCGCCCGTGGCATCCACGTCGACGGGGTCCGGGCCGTGGTCCACTTCGATCCGCCGGCCGATCCCAAGGACTACGTCCACCGGTCGGGCCGCACGGCACGGGCCGGAGCGACCGGGGTGGTGGTCACCCTGGTGACGGCGGACAAGGCCGGAGCCGTCAAGCGCCTCCAGCGCGAGGTGGACCAGCCCGTCGGCTCCGTCGAGCCCGATCCTTCGGCCATCGTGGCGGTGCTCGGGCCCACGCCGCCGCGTCGGGAGGCACCACCCCGGTCGCGCCCGACCGGTGAGGGCCGATCCCGCAGGGCCGACGGGACGGCACGGGAGGGGTCGACGACGGCACGCTCTCGCCGCTCGACGACGGGCGCTGCGACGGGCCGCCCCGCCCGGAAGGGGGCGCCTGCGGACGGAACCTCCCCCCGGGGCCCGGCTCGGGAGAGGCGCGTCCACGCCTCGGCTGGACCTGGCACGAGCGGACCCTCCCGCAGCTCCGGTCCGTCCTCGGCGCCCGACGGACTGGCGCGGCCGGGGCGGCCGGCCAAGCCCGGGAAGCCCGGGAAGCCGGCGAAGGCAGGCGCATCGGCGCTGGGCCGGCCGGCCAAGCCCGGCAAGCCCGG
>CAXBRB010000189.1:0-5415 GCA_963977795.1 uncultured Acidimicrobiaceae bacterium | reverse complement strand
TCCACCCTCCCCAGCCCGCTCGCCGAGGCATTCAGGACGGGTGAGGTGGTGGGAAACATCCATACCCTGGAGGGGGGCGCTGCCGTGAGCCGCCGGAGCATGGCGGAGGACCGGGCCGTCCACGGCGCCCGCCGCGGCGACCGGGTCCGCCTCGGCGACACGGGCCTCATCATCGAAGTCGAGGCCGACGACCGCCTGCCCGGCGACGAGCTCCTCTTCGGCTTCGGCCGGACCGGCCGAGACGGCATGGCCCTGCGGGCCGTGCGGGCATCGGAATCGTGCGACGTGGTGGTCACCGAGGTCCTGGTCCTCGACCCCCTCCTCGGGGTGCGGGTGACCTCGCTCGGCATCCGCGACGGGCGGATCGCCGCCGTGGGCCGGGCCGGCAACCCCGACATCACCGACGGCATCGACGTGGTGGTGGGCAGCGGCACCCAGGTCATCCCCGGGCAGGGCCTCATTGCCACGGCCGGCGGCATCGACACCCACGTCCACGGGCTCTCGCCCCGGGTCTTCGAGGCGGCCCTGGCCAGCGGGATCACCACCGTCCTCACCCAGGAGCTCGGCCCCATGTGGGGGGTCGGGGTGGGTGCGCCAGCCGTGCTGCGCCAGGGGTATGCCTCCCTCGACGCCTGGCCGGTCAACGTCGGGGTCCTCGGCCGGGGCGCCTCGTCCCGACGGGACCCGCTCCTCGAGCAGCTGGAGGCCGGGGTGTGCGGCTTCAAGGTGCACGAGGACACCGGGGCCCACCTGCGCACCCTCGACGCCGCCCTGGACGCCGCCGAGGAGTTCGACGTCCAGGTCTGCCTCCACACCGACGGCCTCAACGAGGGCCTGAGCGTGGACGACACCTTGGCCGTGACCGACGGCCGGGTGGTCCACGCCTTCCACGTCGAGGGGTGCGGCGGAGGGCATGCCCCCGACGTCCTGCGCCTGGCCGGGGTCGACCACGTCATCGGCTCCTCCACCAACCCCACCCTCCCCTACGGCGTCAACGCCCTCGACGAGCACGTGGCCATGATCGTGAGCGTCCACGGCCTCAACCCCGACGTGCCCGGCGACCTGGCCCTGGCCCACGACCGGGTCCGGGCCGAGACCATGGGGGCCGAGAACCTCCTCCACGACCTCGGCGTCATCCCCATCACCAGCTCGGATGCCCTGGGCATGGGCCGGGCCGGGGAGAATTGGCGGCGCACCTTCGCCGTGGCCGCCGTCACCCGGGGGGCCGACGGGGCCGCCCCGGCCGAGGCCGGCGGGCACGACAACGAGCGGGTGCTGCGCTTCCTGGCCAAGCTGACGATCAACCCGGCGCTGGCCCACGGGCTGGCCCACGAGGTCGGGAGCCTGGCCCCGGGCCGGCTGGCCGACGTGGTGCTCTGGTCGCCGGCGTCCTTCGCTGCCAAGCCGGCCATGGTGCTCAAGGCCGGCCTTCCCGCCTGGGGCCGCCTGGGCGACCCCAACGCCACCACCGAGACAGCCCAGCCCCTGCGGTACGGGGCGCAGTTCGGCGGCCTCGGCGGCGCCCCGGCCGAGCTCTCGGTCCTCTTCACCAACGCGGCAGCCGCCGAGGCCGACACGGACCCCTGGCCGACCCGACGCCGGCGGGTCCCCGTGGCCGGCTGCCGGAACGTGCGCCTGTCGGCCATGGTCCGCAACGGCCGGCTCGGCTACGTCCACGTCGATCCGGCCTCGGCCCGGGTCACCCTGGACGGCGAGGTGCTCCACCTCGACCCCGCCGACGACGTGCCGCTGCAGCGGCTCTACTTCCTCTGACCGGCGTGGCCGCCACCGTGGGGGGGCTGCACGCCGGGGCGCTAGCGGCCGTGGCCGCCATCGTGCTGGCCGCCGGGTTCATCCAGGCCACCGCCGGGTTCGGCTTCGCCCTCCTCGCCGTCCCCCTGCTGGCCCTGGTGCTCCCGCCCCAGACCGCCGTGGTGGTCACCTTCCTCCACGGCACCTGCTCGAGCCTCCTCACCGCCGGGCGCCATCACCGGCAGGTCGACCGCACGGAGACGGCCCGGCTCGGACTGGGGGCCGTCCTCGGCCTCCCGCTGGGCGCCCTCATCCTGACCACGGCGTCGGCCAGCGTCCTGCGCCTCCTGGTCGGCCTGGCCACCTGTGCGGCGGCCCTCTGGATGCTCCGGCCCCGCCGGCAGCCCCCGGCCCCCCGCACCGTCGCCCCTCTGGCCACCGTCGGGGTGGGGATGGTCTCGGGGGTGCTCAACACCGCGGTGGCCACCAACGGGCCCCCGCTGGTCGTCTACCTCCGGTCCCGCGGCCTCCATGGGGAGCCCTTCCGGGCCACCCTGTCGGCCGTCTTCGTCATCTCCAACGTGGTGGGCCTGGTGGTGCTGGCCGTCGTCGGGGCCGTCCACGGGGCCGCCGTGGCCGTCTTCGCGCTGACCCTGGTGCCGGCCACCGTCGGCTGGTTCGCCGGCAACCACGCCGCCGGGCGGCTGCGCACCGCCCACTTCGTGCGGATGGTCGACCTGGTGCTGCTGGCCAGCGGGCTGCTGGCCATCGGCCGGGCCCTCGTCTGACGTCGGCACGCCACGGTTCCGGCGCAGTACCCTGGGGGGTACCAGCCCCTGGCGAGAGGACCGGATGTGCAGCTCCCCGATGACGTCGTCCACGACCTTCGCAAGCGCCTCCGCCGCGCCGAGGGCCAGGTCCGTGCCGTCGAGTCCATGCTGGCCGAGGGCCGGGAGTGCCGGGACATCGTCACCCAGATGAGCGCGGCCATCGCCGCCCTCGAGCAGACCGGGTTCCGGCTGATCGCCAGCGGCCTCACCTACTGCCTGGAGCACCCCGAGGAAGCCGAGGCTGCGGGCTATCCGCTGGACGAGGTCCAGCGGCTCTTCACCAAGCTGGCCTGAGCCGTCCCCGGGCCGCCGGGCCGCCGGTTGATCGCCGGGTCAGCCGAGCAGGCTGCGCACGTCGGTGGTGTCTCCCGTGCGGGCGGCCTCGGCGGCCAGCCAGGTGAGGATGCCGCCGTCGAGGTTGCGGGCCACCACGCCCCGCTCGTGCAGGAGTGCGGTGGCCGTGTGGCCCCGCTGACCCACCCGGCAGGTGACCACGAACGGTCCGGCGCCGATGTCGGCCAGGAGGTCGCGGAGCGAGTCGAGCGGCGCCGAGACACTCCCGGGGATGCTCCCCTCGGAGAATTCCGCCGGCGTGCGCACATCGAGGACGGTCCAGCCGTCGTCCAGCAGGCCGGCCAGCTCCTCGGGCTCGACCACGTCGCACTCGCCGGAGAGGACGTTCTCGGCCATGTAGCCGAGCATGTTCACCGGGTCCTTGGCCGAGGAGAACGGCGGGGCGTAGGCCAGCTCCAGGTCGGCCAGCTCGGGGGCGGTGACGCCGGCGGCCATGGCGGTGGCCAGGATGTCGATCCGCTTGTCCACGCCGTCGCCACCCACCGCCTGCGCTCCCAGGATGGTCCCGTCCTCGGGATCGAAGAGGAGCTCGAGGGCCATCTGCTGGGCCCCGGGGTAGTAGGTGGCGTGGCTCATGGGATGGGAGTGGACACGGCGGAAGGGCCGACCGGCAGCCCGCAGGCGGGCGGCGTTCCAGCCCGTCATGGCCGCCGTGCGTCCGAAGACCTTGACGATGGCCGTCCCCAGCGAAGGCGCCGGACGGACCTCGAGGCCGGCGATGTGGTCGGCCACCCGCCGGCCCTGGCGGTTGGCCACGTTGGCCAGCGCCACCAGTGAGCTGGCCCCGCTCACCCAGTCCGTCTTCTCCACGGCGTCGCCGACGGCGTAGATGTCGGGGTCGCTGGTCTGACCCACCGACGAGACGGCGATGCCGCCGTTGGATCCGATGGCCAGATCGGCCATGGCAGCCAGCCGAGTGTCGGGACGCACGCCGATGGAGCCCACCACGAGGGCCGCCGGAAGCACCCGTCCGTCGGCCAGGACCACGGCATCGGCGGTGACCTCGGTGACCGCGGCCCCGGTGGCCACGGCGACACCGTGCGCCTCCAGCTCGGCCCGGACTAGGACGGCCAGCTCGGGATCGAGCGGCGTGAGGATCTGGTCGGCCGCCTCCACCAGGGTGGTGGGGATGCCGGCGTGGGTGAGGTTCTCGGCCGTCTCGAGGCCGATGAACCCGCCGCCGATGACCACGGCCGACGACGGCGCCGCAGCCACGTCCCCGTGCATCGCCTCGGCGTCCTCCACCGTCCGCAGGACCCGCACACGGTCGAACCCGGGGATGGGCGGGCGCACCGGGAGGGCCCCAGGGCTCAGCACCAGCTTGTCGTAGGCCTGGACCGCCTCGGCGCCGTCCTGGGTCGACCGCAGGGTGACCGTATGCCCGGCCGCGTCGATGGCCACCACCTCGGTGTCGACCCGCACGTCGAGGCGGAACCGCTCGAAGAGGCGCTCGGGTGTCTGGAGCAGCAGGTCCTGCTCGTCCTCGATGACCCCGCCCACGAAGTAGGGCAGACCGCAGTTGGCGTAGGAGACGTGGCCCGAGCGCTCGACGACGATGATCTCCGCCTGCTCGTCGAGCCGCCGGAGCCGCGTGGCGGCCGACATGCCGCCGGCCACCCCACCGACCACCACCACACGGAGTCGGGTGCCCTCGGGCATCTCCCCTCCACCATCGGCCGTGGGCGCAGGTCCTTCGCTCGGGTTGTCGGTCATGGGGCCAATATACCCCCCACGGTATTGGTGGCGCGTCCCTTCTCTTGATACCCTGTGGGGTATGTGCAGAGCGATCACGTGCAAGCGGTGCGGGAAGCCCGGGTGGAAGGGGTGCGGGCTCCACGTCGAGCAGGTCCTCGGCGGGGTCCCTCCCGAGGACCGCTGCCGGTGCGGCGAGGAGGCTCCGGCCGCCCCCGCCCGTCGGCGGTGGTTCGGGCGGTGAGGTAGCGGGAGCCGGGCCCTCGTCTGATCTGCCCCGGTCCGGCCGGTACGCTGCCCGCCCGGTGGCACCCGCGAACCTCCTGGCCAGTCCGGTGCTGTGGTGGGCCGTGCTCGCCGCCGCCCTCTCGGCCCTCTATCTGGCCGTCTACGTGCTGCTGCGCACCTCGGCGGACGACCGGCCCTGGTACCGGCGGCTCACCAGCCCCTCCGCCTCCACGGGGGCGGTGGACGGTGACGCCACGCCTCCTCCGCCCCCCGGCCCGCCCCCCGGTGCACCGCCGAGCCAGGACGGCGACGGGCGGTAGGTTTCCCCCGTGCGCCTCCACCACCCGGCCCCGTTCGACGCCCGCTGGCGGGGCCGGTGGATCTGGCACGGCCGGCCGGCCATCCGGGCGGCCACGGCGACCCGTCCGGTCCTCGACGATCCCCGCGACACGGTGGTGCTGCTGCGGACCACCGTGGACCTGGACGCACCACCGAGATCGGAAGAGCGTCGTGTAGGGAAAGAGTGTAGATCTCGGTGGTCGCCGTATCATTAAAAAAA
>CAXBRB010000188.1:0-5460 GCA_963977795.1 uncultured Acidimicrobiaceae bacterium | reverse complement strand
CTTTCGCGCGCGTTGTTCAGCTCACTTGGCAGCCGCGTCTGACGTCAGAGCCCCGACGTCCATGTTGGTGCGGTGTTATATATCGAAAAATGGGCTCGCGGGCGATCCTCTTTTTTACTTTGCTCACGACCTCGGAACGTGACCGGTATTTTTGCCCAGGTCGTTTCTATATATCTCTCTCGCGCCTTAAACATTTCGCTTGGCAGGGCCAGTGTGTAGGAGGTGCCGGGTGTAAAAGAGAAAAAACGGCTCCCGCCTTATCTTTGAGTCGTTTTCAAAGACGCGCTGGCTACTTCTTTTTTCATCTCCGTTTCTCGTGCAGGATCCCTTTTATCTCGGCGGCGGCCCGGACGGCGAAGCGGACGTTCTCGGCGACGGTCAGGTCGTCGTAGAGGTGGGAGGCGTGCGAGAGCAGGCCCACCCGGCGGCGCACGGCGACTCGCTGGCGGGCCGGGTCGAGGCCGAGCACGGCGATCCGGCCGGACGCCAGCGGGATCAGGCCGGCGCACACCCGGAGCAGGCTGGTCTTGCCCGCCCCGTTGGGCCCGTCCACCAGGACCGTCTCCCCCGCCGCCACCTCGAGATCGACCCCGGCCAGCACGGGGAACCGCCCCGAGAGCGCGACGGCGCCGCGGAGCGAGAGGGCGGAGGGAGCGGGGGCTGGGGAGGCCATGACCGGGCCCCAATGGTACGGGGGTGCCGGGGCAGGGGCCAGACGGCCCCGACGGCGGCCCGAGGCCCGACCGGGACCGCTCAGCTGGTCGAGAGGCGCCCGAGGTGGAGGTCCTGGAGCCAGCGGGAGATGTGGGCCGACAGCACATCCACGTTGCCGGTCACCAGCAGGAGCCCGAAGGCGATGAGCACGACGCCGCCGATCAGGTCGACCACCCGGAGGCGCCGCTGGACCCGGGCCAGCAGGTCGGTCAGGCGGCCGAAGGCCAGCCCGGCGGCCAGGAAGGGGACGCCGAGGCCGAGCGAGTAGGCCATCAGGAGGACGATCCCCCCGCCGGCCGAGCCGCCCGTCCCGGCGGCCAGGGCCAGCACGCTGCCCAGGACGGGACCGATGCAGGGGGTCCAGGCGAAGGCGAAGGCCATCCCCATCACCGGCGGCGCCCAGGCCCCGAGGGCGGACGGCCGGACGCTGAAGCGGCGCTCGCCGACCAGGGCCAGGGGCAGGGCCACCCCGGCGGCCATGGCCACCAGGACGCCGCCGAAGACGACGATGCACACGCCCGAGACGACCTCGAGGGGGCGCTGGTGGGTCAGCAGGAGGCGCCCGACGGCCGAGGCCGAGGCGCCGAGGGCGGTGAAGACCACGGTGAACCCGGCGACGAACAGGAGGATGCCCCGCAGGAGGCGGGCCCGGTGGGCCCGGAGGAGATCACGGTCGAGGCCGGCCTGCGCACCCTCGGCCGGGCCCAGGGCACCGGACCCATCCGAGCCTGCTCCACCGTCTGCACCTGGGACGGCGACTAGAGCAGCGGCCGGCGCAGCGGTCCGCAGGGCCTGCAGCTCAGCGGCCGAGAGGCCCGACACCATCCCCAGGTAGGCAGGGACCAGCGGCAGGACGCACGGCGAGAGGAAGGAGAGCATCCCGGCCCCGAAGGCCACCAGGACGCCCAGCGGGTCGGCGTGGACGGCCGCCATCAGGCCGGCCACAGGGCGTCAGGCCTGCTGGCTCTTCACCAGCGCCATGTCGGCCTCGACCATCATCTGGACCAGCTGCGGGAAGTCGACCTCCCGCTTCCAGCCCAGGGTCTTCTCGGCCTTGGCCGGATCGCCGATGAGGAGGTCGACCTCGGCCGGGCGGAGGAAGCGCTCGTCGATGACGACGTGCTTCTCCCAGTCCAGGTCGGCGGCGGCGAAGGCCAGCTGCACCAGCTCCTTCACCGGATGGGTCTCCCCGGTGGCCACCACGTAGTCGTCGGGCTGGTCCTGCTGGAGCATCAGCCACATGGCCCGCACGTAGTCGGCGGCGTAGCCCCAGTCCCGCTCGGCGTCGAGGTTGCCCAGCGGCAGGGTGTCGGTCAGGCCGGCGGCGATCCGGGCCACGGTGTGAGTCACCTTCCGGGTGACGAACTCCAGGCCGCGCCGGGGCGACTCGTGGTTGAAGAGGATGCCCGAGGAGGCGTGCATGCCGTAGCTCTCCCGGTAGTTCACGGTGATCCAGTGGCCGTAGACCTTGGCCACGCCGTAGGGGCTGCGGGGGTAGAAGGGGGTGTCCTCCACCTGGGGCACGGCCTGGACCTTGCCGAACATCTCGGAGGACGACGCCTGGTAGAAGCGGATCTCCGGGTCCACGGTGCGGATGGCGTCGAGCACCCGGGTCACCCCGAGGGCGGTGGTCTCGCCGGTGAGGACCGGCTGGTTCCACGAGGTCTGCACGAAGGACTGGGCGGCCAGGTTGTAGACCTCGGTGGGCCGGTGCTCGCGCAGGATGTTGATCATGGAGACCTCGTCGAGGAGGTCGCCGGCCACCAGCTCGATGCGGTCCTGGATGTGGGCGATCCGCTCGAAGTTGACCGTGCTGGAGCGGCGGACCATGCCGCACACCTCGTAGCCCTGATCCAGCAGGAACTCGGCAAGGTAGGAGCCGTCCTGGCCGGTCACGCCGGTGATCAGTGCTCGTTTCGCCATGGGGGTCGGGCTCCTCGGGTTCGGTGCTTCGTGGTCGGTCGGGTAACGGTCGGTCGGGTCGTGGTCAGGCGTGTCGTGGTCCGCTGGCGCGGGCGGCGCCGGTCCGCCCGCCGAGGCCTGGGAACCTCACGCCACCCCACCGGCCGGGGGCGGCAGCTGCCAGGACGGGGGGCGCTTCTCGGCGAAGGCCGCCACCCCTTCCCTGGCCTCGGCCGTCTGGCTGGTGACGGTGAGCATGGCGTGGAGGTACGGCAGCGCCTCGGAGGCTGCCGAATCGATGACAGCGTAGAACGAATCCCGGCCCAACCTGGTCACCCCGGGGGGCTTGGAGGCCAGCACGGCGGCCAGGTCGGCCACCGCCCCGTCGAGCTCGCCGGCGGGCACCACCCGGGTGACGAAGCCGATGCGGTCGGCCTCGGCGGCGTCCACCACCCGGCTGGTCAGCATGAGCTCCAGGGCCTTCTTGGGCGGCATCGAGCGCAGCATGGGGACGGTCACCATGTAGGGCCACAGGCCGACGTTGAGCTCGGGGGCGCCGAAGCGGGCCGCCTCCGAGGCGACCACCATGTCGCAGGCCAGGGCCAGGCCGAAGCCGCCGGCCATGGCCCACCCCTGGACCCGGGCGATGGTGGGCTTGCCCAGCTGCCACAGCTCGTCGAAGAGGGCGGCCAGCCAGCCCCGGGCCGTGTGGTGCTCGGCGAACTCGTCCACCGGACCGTCGCCCGCCCCGGCCTCCCGGGGCACCATGCCGGACAGGTCGGCCCCGGCGCAGAAGGCGGCGTCGCCGGCGCCGGCCAGGACCACCACCCGCACGGCCGGGTCGGCCTTGGCCCGGGCCACCTGGGTCCGCAGGCCGGCGATGACCTCCCAGGTCATGGCGTTGCGCCGCTCGGGCCGGTTGATGGTCAGGGTGAGGACCGGCCCCTCCCGGCGGGCCAGCAGGTCGCCCTGGCCCACCCAGGTCTCGGACCCGGCGGGATCCCCCGGGGCGGCGTCGTCGGCGTCGTGCGGCACGCCCCGACGGTACTCGGCCCGGGGCTAGCGTTCCCCCATCCCGACCGCCGCCCTGCTCTCCTTCCGGCTCGGCGGCTCCGATGGCGTGGCCATCGAGGCCGCCAAGTGGGCCGGCGCCCTGACCACCCTGGGCTTCACCGTGACCACGGTGGCCGGCGAGGGCCCGGTCGACATCACCGTGCCCGGCCTCGGGATCGGGACGGCGGCGCCCGAGGACCGGCCGGCCCTCGAGGCGGCCCTCGACAGCGCCCTGGCCGGCGCCGACCTGGTGGTGGTGGAGAACCTCTGCTCGCTCCCCCTCAACCCGCCGGCCTGGGACGCCGCCGCCGCGGTGCTGGCCGGCCGGCCGGCCGTCCTCCACCACCACGACCTGCCCTGGCAGCGGGCCCAGTTCGCCGGGCACGGACCGCCGCCCGACGACCCGGCGTGGCGCCACGTCACCATCAACGAGCGCAGCCGCCGGGAGCTGGCCGACCGGGGCATCACCGCCACCACCGTCTACAACGCCTTCGCCGTCCCGCCGGCCGACCCCGCCGGCCGGCTGCCCCGACGCTCCGAGGCGGGCTGGGCGCTGCGCCGGGCCCTCGGCGTCGACGACGACGAGCGCCTGGTGCTCCAGCCCACCCGGGCCCTGGCCCGCAAGGGCGTCGACCGCGGCATGGCGGCGGCGGCCCGGCTGGGGGCCACCTACTGGCTCCTCGGCCCGGCCGAGGACGGCTTCGGACCCGAGCTCGACCGCCTGGTGGCCGCCGCTCCCTGTCCGGTCCTCCTGGGCCTGCCCGCCGGCGCCACCGGCCGGGCCGACAGGGTCCCGTCCATCGACGACGCCTACGACGCCTGCGACGTGGTGGCCCTCCCCTCGACCTGGGAGGGGTTCGGCAACCCCAGCGTGGAGTCGGCCACCCACCGGCGGCCCCTCCTCATCGGCCCCTACCCGGTGGCCGACGAGCTGATCGCCGCCGGGTTCACCTGGTTCCCGGTGGACGAACCGGCGGCCCTGGACCGGCTGGACACCTGGCTGGACGCCCCGGAGGCGGCGCTGCTGGAGGAGAACCTGGCGGTGGCCCGGGCCCGGTTCTCCCTGACCGACCTGCCCGGCCGGATCGCCGCCGTCCTGCCCCCCATCTGATCGGCATCGGCGCCCGGCGGTGCGGGGCCGTCGCCCGGGGCCCGAGCCCGCCCCGGGGGTACGCTGCACCCATGTCGCCCGCCGACACGGCCCCGCCGGTGGCCACCGCTCCCGCCCCGGCCCCCTCGGGCCCCGTGCCCCGCCGGCTCACGGCCGACGCCCGGCGGCGCCAGCTGTTCGACACCGCACTCGACCTCTTTGCCGAGCGGGGGTACGCGGCGACGACCATGGACGACATCGCCGTGGCCGCCGGGGTGACCAAGCCCCTCGTCTACCAGCACTTCGAGTCCAAGCGCGCCCTCTACCTCGAGCTGCTCGACGTGGTGGCCACCGAGCTGACCGAGCGCATCGTGCTGGCCACGGCCACCGCCGACGGACCCCGCCAGCAGGTCGAGCTAGGGTTCGCCGGCTGCTTCGCCCTGCTCATCGAGAACGAGTCGGCCTTCCGGCTGCTGTACGGCCGCGACGCTTCCGACGACCCCGAGCTGGGGGCGGCCCTGCGGCGGGTCGAGGAGACCATTGCCGAGGCCATCGATCCCCTCATCGACGCCGGCCTCGACCCCGAGCACCGGCGCCTCCTGGCCCATGCCGTGGTGGGCATGGCCGAGCTGGGGGCGGCCCTGCGGCGGGTCGAGGAGACCATTGCCGAGGCCATCGATCCCCTCATCGACGCCGGCCTC
>CAXBRB010000187.1:0-5462 GCA_963977795.1 uncultured Acidimicrobiaceae bacterium | reverse complement strand
AGGGCCACGGCGCCCAGCACGAGCCAGTCGGCGACGGTGAGCGCAGCGGTGTGGAACACCCGCTGGAGCGGCGGAAGGTAGGAGACGGCCACGGCCACGGCCACGTTGGCCGCCCCGGCCAGCACCAGCGGCCGGTTGGTGAAGAGGCCGAGCGCCAGGATCCCCTCGGTGTCGCTGCGGACGGTGAACGAGTTGGCCAGCTGGGTCACCATGATGGCGGCCATGGTCATGGTGATGGCCTGGCGGTAGGCGGGGGTGTCCGCCGTCAGCCGCTCCCACGGGACGCCGGCGGCGTGGATCGTCCAGAAGAACGCCCCCACCGCCCCGGCCGACTCCAGTGCCCCCAGGAAGAGGATGCGCCGGAGGACCGTCGCGGACAGGAGGTGCTCGCCGGGCGGTCGGGGCCGCCGGTCCATCGTCCCGGGTTCGGGCCGCTCGGACCCGAGCGCCAGCCCCGGGAGCACGTCCGAGCCCAGGTCGATCAGGAGGACCTGGAGGGCGGTGATGGGGACCAGCGGGAACCCCACTGCGGCGGCCACCAGGATCGGGGCCAGCTCGGCCAGGTTGTGGCTGAAGATGTAGGTGACCAGATGCCGGATGTTCTGGTAGACCGCACGGCCCAAGGTCACCGCAGCGGCGATGGCAGCGAACGAATCGTCCAGGAGGACCATCACCGCGGCCGCCCGGGCCACGTCGGTCCCGCCCCGTCCCATGGCGATGCCCACGCTGGCCCGCTTGAGCGCCGGCGCATCGTTGGCACCGTCGCCGGTGACGGCGACCACCTCCCCCCGGGCCTCGAGAGCCAGGACGATGCGCAGCTTGTGCTCGGGGAGGACCCGGGCGAAGACCACCGGGTCGGCACCGGCCAGGACCCGGTCGAGGGCGTCGCCATCCATGGCGTCGAGCTGACGGCCGGTCACCGTCCGGCACGGCCCGGCGCCGACGATGCCCACCCGCCGGGCGGTGCCGATGGCGGTGAGGGGGAAGTCCCCGGTGACCACCAGGATCCGGATGCCGGCCCGATGGCAGGCGGCCACGGCCGGGGCGACCTCGGGCCGGGGCGGGTCGTCCATGCCGATCAGGCCGAGGAAGACCAGGCCGGACTCGGCCTCCTCGCGCGACCCCGGCACGGAGCGCCGTGGGGCGGTCGCCACGGCCAGCAGGCGCAGGGGCCGGGCGGCCAGCTCGTCGTGGTGCTCCTCGATGCGCCGGCGGAGCCCGGCATCCAGCGGGACGGTCCGCCCCTCCCACCGGGCCGCCGTGCACCGGTCCAGCACGGCGTGCAGAGCCCCTTTGGCGTGGACGGCCACCCCGCCCTCGGCCCGGTGGATGGTCGACATGCACATCCGCTCGGAGTCGAAGGGGTGCTCGCCGATCCGGGGGGTCCGGGATGCCGCCGCAGCCAGATCGACCCCGGCCTCTGCGGCAGCCACCAGGATGGCGCCTTCGGTGGTGTCGCCCAGGACGGCCGGGCCGTCCCCGCCGGGGCCGGCACCGGGAGGTTCCCTTCCCAGGTCCGCAGGGACGAGGCAGGCATCGCAGCACAGCCCGGCCACCCGCAGGACCTCGGCGGCCTCGGCCGCTGCGGCGGTCCGACCGCCGGGGCGGGGCACCCCGAGGGTGCGACCCGACACAGCCACCACCTCCACGGTCATCCGCGCCTCGGTCAGGGTCCCGGTCTTGTCGGTGCAGATCACCGTGGTCGACCCCAGGGCCTCGACCGCGCTGAGCCGGCGGACCAGGGCGTGGCGCTCGGCCATCCGCCGGACGGCCACCGAGAGCGACACCGAGAGGGTGGCCGGCAGGCCTTCGGGCACCAGCGCCACCATCACGGCCAGAGCGAAGACGAACGACGTCACCGCCGGGTTCCCGGTGCCCAGCCGGATGGCGAAGACGACGATCCCGCACCCCACCGCGGCCACGGCCACCCGGTCGGCCATGTGGGCGATCTGGCGCTGGAGCGGGCTGGCCTCGGGCGGCTGGGCGGAGGTCATGCGGTAGATGCGCCCGAACTCGGTGCCCACGCCGGTGGCCACCACCACGGCCCGACCCGCGCCGGCGGCCACCGAGGTGCCGAGGAAGGCGCAGGTGCGGGCCTCGGTGGCCGGCGTCCCCGCCGGTGCGGCCTCGACCACGCACCGCACCGGGTCGCTCTCCCCGGTGAGGGTGGCCATGTCGAGGGCCAGCCCGTGGGAGACCAGGATCCGGCAGTCGGCGGGCACGGCGTCACCGGCGGCCAGGTCGATCACGTCACCGACCACCAGGGCGGCGGCCGGGATCTCGACCATGCGGCCGTCCCGCAGGACCCGGGCTGTGCGGGCCACCAGGCCCTGGAGCGCCTCGGCCGTCCGCTCGGCGGCGTGCTCCTGGAGGAAGCCGATGGAGGCGTTGAGCACCACGACGATCAGGATCCCGACGGTCAGCTCCAGCTCGGCCGGGTTGCGGGGCCGCTGGAGCGCCCAGGTCGCCAGGGTCAGGGCGGCGCCGGCCAGGAGGAGGAGGGCGAACCGGTTCGTCACCTGGGCGGCCAGCTCGGCGGCGGCACCGCGCCGGGGCGGCGTCGGGAGGTCGTTGGGACCGGAGACGGCCAGGCGGCGGGTCGCCTCGGCACCGCTGAGCCCGGCCTCCGAGGACGCCACCGCTGCCAGGACGACCGCGGGCGGCGCCGACGCCGCCTGCTCCGGTCGGATCCACTCCGGTGCCTCGGTCACCTTCACTCCTCTTGCTCGGCCACCGGGGGCACCGGTGCCTGGCGTGCCGTCGACCTGTGCCGTCGACCTGTGCCGTCGACCTGTGCAGTCGACCGCCGGAACAGGCGGGATGCCAGGGTCAGAGGTCCTGTGCCGGTCGGCACTGCCGGGTCGGCCGGTCGGCACGGCCGATCGAACTGTGAGGCCGGTCGGCGCCGGGCGTCCTGACCATCGGCCCTAACGCTCGGAGCACGGCACGACGAGAATCGCCGGCGAGGTGATCGACATGGCGGAGCGCATGAGGACAGGTGCCGGGCCGACCGGGTGGTGGAACCCGTGACCGGCATCGGCGGATGGGACAGCGGGAACCCGGACGGGTGGGGCGACGGCCCGGGTGACACCGTGGACCGGTGGGCCCCGGGGCTGCCGGAGGGCCCGGTGGAGGAGACGTTGGCGCTGTGCGGCGTGGCGTCCGAGGTGATCGGAGAGCTGGCCGACGGCGCATCCCGGCTGGCCCGGGAGGCGCCCGGGATCGACCAGGGTGCGCTCCTCTCCGATCTTGTCGACGCCTGCCTGGCTCTCCGGCGGGTGCGCCAGACCCTCCTCGACGGCACCGCGACACCCGGCGTCCGGGTCGACGACGATCCGCCGGGGATCCGGTGACTCCCCGGGTGCACCAGACGGTGCGGACCGGCAGGCCCGACCGGCACCAGCGGCGTCAGGAGCGGCTCCTCGGCGGCGACTGCGAGGCGTTCATGGCCGGTCGGCTGGCCGAGCGGACGGCCCGTCGGGGCGACCCCGTGGGTCCGGTGCTGTGGCTGAACCTGCTGGCCCACGGCAGCGAGGCGGACCTGCTCGCCTGTGCCGGCCTGGCGCGCCCGGTGCGCCGCCGTGGCCGGGGGTCCGGGGACCTCGTCGGCTGGGTGGTGGCCCGGGCCTACCTGGCCGGCATCCTCCTGGAGTCGGCCCGCCGGTGCTGCTCCCTGGCCGACCTCCAGACCGAGGTGCTGCTCCCGTTCGAGACCGACCTGGCCGCCGACCGGATCGCCCGGTCGTGGCAGCCCCGGGACCTGGTCGACGCCGTGGCGACGGCCCTCGACGTGCACCGGTCGTGGCACGGCCACTCGGCGGACCGATGACCGTCCTGACCGCCGAGCGGGAGATCCGGGCCGTGCTGGCGGACGCCGCCCACCCCCTCGGCGACCGTCCCGACGACTACGCCACCCTCCTGCGTCGATTGGGACATCGTCGCCTCGTGCTCATCGGCGAGGCGTCGCACGGCACCCACGAGTTCTACCGGGAGCGGATCCGCATCACCAAAGAGCTCATCTCTTCCCACGGGGTGACCGGCGTGGTGGTGGAGGGCGACTGGCCGGACGCCGCCCGGGTCGATGCCTACGTGCTGGGCCGGTCGGCCGACCCGGACGCCCGCCGCGCCCTCGGCGGGTTCCAGCGGTTTCCGGCGTGGATGTGGCGCAACACCGACGTGGCCGAGTTCATCGAGTGGCTCCGGCGGCACAACGACCGCCAGCGCGACCCCGGGCGCAAGGTCCGCTTCTGCGGGATGGACCTCTACAGCCTCCAGACGTCGATCGAGGCGGTGCTTTCCTACCTGGACCGGGTCGACCCGGTCGAGGCGGCCCGGGCCCGGCGCCGCTACTCGTGCTTCGACGACGCCGAGGGAGGGCCGGCGACGCCGGGCGATGCCGGGCAGCGCTACGGCCACGCCGTGGCCTATGCCGGCAAATCGCCGTGCGAGGACGAGGCCGTCGCCCAGCTGGTGGCCCTGCGCGCCAAGGCCGGCACCTACCTGTCCCAGGACGGCTGGGCGGCCGAGGACGAGCAGTTCTACGCCGAGCAGAACGCCCAGCTGGTCCAGGACGCCGAGGAGTACTACCACCAGATGTACCGGGCCGACGTGTCGTCGTGGAACCTGCGCGACGCCCACATGGCGGAGACGCTGGACGCCCTGCTGGCGCACCTCGAGCGCGGGGGCGGACCGGCCCGGTTGGTCGTGTGGGCCCACAACTCGCACCTGGGGGACGCCCGGGCCACCGGGATGGGCTACCGGGGCGAGTGGAACGTGGGCCAGCTGCTGCGCCAGCGCTACGGCAACGACGTGGCCCTGATCGGCATGACCACCAGCCACGGCGAGGTCACCGCCTCATCTGCCTGGGGGGGCGACGCCCAGCGCAAGGTGGTGCGGCCGGCCCGGGCCGACTCCTACGAGGGCCTCTTCCACGCCGTGGGCATCGAGCGGGCATGGCTGGACCTCTCCGTCCCTGCCGTGCGCGACGCCCTGGCGTTCCCCCGTCTCGAGCGGTTCATCGGGGTGATCTACCGCCCCGAGACCGAGCTGGTCAGCCACTACGCCGAGGCCCGGCTGCCCGACCAGTTCGACGCCGTGGTCCACCTCGACCGCACCCGGGCCCTCACCCCGCTCGACCGCTCGGCCCGGTGGGACCGGGGCGAGCCCCCCGAGACCTACCCGAGCGGACTGTGAGCAGCCTCCGGTGAGCACCGCACCGACACCCCGGGAGCCCCGTGCGGTGTTCGCCGACAGGATCGCCGCCGGTCGGGCCCTGGCCGACCTCCTGGTCGACCGTCCCGGTGGCCCACCGGTGGTCGTGGGCCTGCCCCGGGGCGGCGTGGCCGTCGGGCTCGGGGTCGCCGAACGGCTCGGGGTGCCCCTGGACGTCCTGGTGGTGCGCAAGCTCGGCATCCCCTTCCACCCCGAGACGGCCTTCGGCGCCATCGGCGAGGGCGGCATCC
>CAXBRB010000186.1:0-5604 GCA_963977795.1 uncultured Acidimicrobiaceae bacterium | reverse complement strand
CGGCACCCGAGCGCCACTCGCCCAGCCCGTAGCGGCCGTCCCCATCCAGCAGCGCCAGGCACAGACCCGACGCCGGCATCTCGTCGATGGCCACCGAGGCCAGCATCACCCGGACGGTGGCGTCATCGAAGGTGGGAGCGACGGCATCGAGCGCCGCTTCCAGCTGCTCGGCGGTCGGGTCGTCGGCGTGGTCGCCCAGGGCGTCGACCACGGCCTCGAGGCACTCCTGGGAGACCACGGCCACGGCGTAGGGCAGGGCGGCCCGGTACTGGGGCCGGTCGATCACCGACGCCGGATCCCGGTGGCGCCGGAGCGTGGCCAGGGCGTTGGCCGCCGGGGTGGGGATGGGAAGACGGGGGGCGCCGGCCTCCTGGAGCGCCGCCCGGAGGGTGCCCCGGCCCAGGCCGGCCAGTGCGGCGCGCACCAGGGCGTCGCGCTCGCCGTCGGTCATCTCCTCCGGGGTGGCCGCCATGGCTCCTGCCTCTCGCTCTTCCTGCCCGACGGGCACCACCGGGCCACGGCCGGACATCTTCGCAGACAGGGGACGCGTCCGGTGCCGCCGGGGCGGCCGACCAGGGGGCGCGTCCGGTTGCACACCGGGGGCCGTTCGGGGGATGCCGACGAAATGTCACCGCCGGGGTGTTGAATGGGATCTGGGCACACGGAGTGCCCGCACCGGACCGGGCCACCCATCCCGGAGCGGGGAGCGCGACGAACAGGGAGCGACCACGACAGACGACCGGGCGACCGACGAGCAGCCGACCGGAGCGCACGACCAGCGAGGGAGAGCACGCCAGATGGACCAGGAGCAGCACACCGCCGAGACCACGGGCCACGAGGCCCTCGAGGTGACCGCACCGGCCACGCCCGGGGACGCCCTGCGCGCCCTTCCCGTCGAAGCCGCCGACCGGGGCACCCGGTTCGTCTCCGCCGAGGCCATGCAGGCCCGGCTGTTCTCGGTCTACGACGCCGCCGCCGCCGCCGAAGAGGCCCTGGCCCTGGTGCAGCAGCAGCTCAGCCTCACCCTGGACCGCTCGTACTACGAGGCCGACGAGATCGAGCAGATGGCCGCCCAGCTGGACCGCCTGCTGGCCCTCGACACGGCCGAGCGGGCCCCGGGGGAGCTCGTCGGCGACGAGTGATCCCATCCGGGCCGGCCGGCCCGGTCAGCCGATCAGCTCCTTGACCTTCCCGACGATGTCGGTGGCCGTCTGGTCGCCGGTGGGGACGGGGGCCACCTGAAGGTGGGTCACGCCGGCCTCCTTGAAGGCGGCGATCCGCTCGGCCACGTAGGACTCGGGCCCGCACAGCGACATCGACTCGAGCAGGTCGTCGGGCACCAGCGCCTCGGCCTCGGCCTTCTTCCCGTCGAGGTAGAGGTCCTGGATCTTCTCGGCCAGCTCCTCGTAGCCGTAGCGGCGCACCACGTCGTTGTAGAAGTTCTTGCCCTTGGCCCCCATGCCGCCCACGTAGAGGGCCACCATGGGCCGGGCCAGGTCGCGCAGGGCCCGCACGTCGTCGCCCTCCCCGATGGCCACGATGCCGCCCGTGGTGATCTGGAGCGTCCCGAGGGCGGGATCCCGCCGGGCCGCACCCTCGGCCAGGGCGGCACCCCAGACCAGGTGGGCCTTCTCGGGCACGTAGAGCATGGGGATCCACCCGTCGGCCAGCTCGGCCGTCATGGCCACGTTCTTCTCCCCCAGCGAGGCGATCCACACCGGGATCCGGGGCCGGACCGGCCGGCCGATGATCTTGAGGGCCTTGCCCAGCCCGGTGCCCCGCTCGGCCGGGAGCGGCATGTCGTAGTGGGGGCCGTGGTGCTCGAGCGGCGCCTCCCGGGCCCACACCTGGCGACAGACGTCGATGATCTCCCGGGTCCGCCCCAGCGGGGCGTCGAAGGGCACCCCGTGCCACCCCTCGATCACCTGGGGTCCCGACGAGCCCAGCCCCAGGTTGAACCGGCCGTCGGACAGGGTGTCGATGCCCGCCGCCGTCATGGCGATGAGCGTCGGGGTCCGGGTGTAGATCGGGAGGATGGCCGAGCCGATCTCCACCCGCTCGGTCAGGGCGGCCAGGTAGCCCATGAGGCTGGGGCTGTCCATGCCGTAGGCCTCGGCCACCCACACCAGGTCCAGCCCGGCCTTCTCCAACTCGGCCACCTGGGCCGCCGCAGCCCGGAAGCCGCCGGCATAGCTGAGCATGGTGCTGATCTTCATGGTGCCTCGCTCCTTGCGATCGCTGAGGCGCCGAGACTACGGCCCAGCGGGCCGGGAAGCGAGGTGGCGGAGGGCACCCCGCCCGGGACCCCGCCCGTCAGGCCTTCGGCGGCCGGACGGCGATGGCCAGGGCCCCGATCGTGCCGGTGGCATCGGTGCCGATCACCGTGGCCCGGTCACCCACGCACACGTCGGCGAAGCTCCCGGCCACCCCGCCGGAGCGCACCACCGTGGTGGACGGGACCACGTCCACCGTCCGGGTGACGAGCGACGGGGGGACGGTGTGGGAGTCGGTGTAGGTCAGCGAGAACGCCCCGGCGGCGCCGGCAGTCCCGCACGTGCCCGGTGTCGTGACCCCACCCACCGCCGAGACGGTGCCCGAGGCGTGGAGCGGCTTCGGCGGGGCAGGGGCGTGGAACTCCAGGGCGATGGCCTCCACCACCCCGCCGACCACGGGACCGACAGCCTTCCCCTTGTCCCCCACGCACACATCGGCGTAGGTCGGCGCGTGCAGGGCGTGGTCGATGAAGACGGTCGAGGCCGAGACCGCCACCGTCTGCTCCACGGTCACCCCGGCGGTGGTGATGGCCAGCACCACCGTGCCCGATGCGCCGGCGGTCCCGCAGGTCCCCGTGATGGGGCTGCCGTCGACGGTGAGGATGCGTCCCGTGGCGTGGACCGGCTTGGACGGCTTGGGGACGTGGAAGGCCACCGCCGCCGCCGTGGTCACGCCGGCCGCCACCGTGCCGATGACCACCGCCGTGTCGCCGACGCACAGGTCGGCGAAGGACGGCGACGCCACCTTGTGGTTCACGAACGCCGTCGTCGCCACCACCGCGACGTCGGTGGTGGTCACCACCGGCGGCGTCGCGTTCGAGGTGGCGGTCACCGTGACCGTTCCCACCGCGCCCGCCGACCCACAGGTTCCGGCGGCCGACGCACCTCCGATGGCGGTCACCGTCCCGCGCACCACCATCCGGGCGGTCGTGGATGCGCCGGCCGGACCTGCACCGACCACCACGCCCGTGATGGCGAGCATCCCGACGACAGCTGCTGCTCCGATCCTGCGCATCCTGCACCCCTCCTCCGGCTCCCGGTGCCGGCCCCGGTCGGGCCGTCCACTGGTGCCAACGAGGTGCAGGACGGTGGCGTTACGTCGCCGGCGACGACCGACGACGGACTCCGACGGGCCGCACTCAGGAGCGGGCCGGCGGCACCATCGGCGGGGCGTAGCGGATGCTCATCGACTGGCTGGCCGTGGCCAGGAGGGTTCCCGCCTCCGACCACAGGAACGCCGTCCCCTGGCCGTAGCCGTGGGCCAGGGCCTGGATGCGGATGTCGCACAGGACCCACTCGGTCGGCTCGAGCCGGACCACCCGCAGGGTGTTGTCCAGGCTGCGGGAGAAGACCCGCCGGCCGAGCGGCTGGGCCACGCCGCCGGTCACGTAGTCGCCGAGGACGGCCAGGGTGGCCGCCGACGGCTCCAGCTGTCCGGGCACCCGGGCCCACAGGGCACTGACCGGCTCCCCGGGGACGCCCTCGGACCGGGCGATCTCGTCGAAGGTGCGCCCGGAGGCCTGGCGGACCTCGATCTGGTCGAAGATCGAGGTGGTGAACTGGTCCGGCAGGCGCCGGGGCGGGCACTCCCCGGGCGGGGGCACCGCCGGCGGGGCGTCCCAGACGCCCTCGGCGTCGAGGTCCCCCGGGCCGCCGAGGGCGGCGTTCACGGTGAGGATCTCCTTGTCGCCCACCCGGCCCACGGCCCGGGCCTGGGTGACCCGGTGGCCCTCGGCGGCCAGGGTCACGGCCAGGTCCAGGGTCGAGCCGGTCGGGGCGAAGGCCAGGTACTGGGCAGTGGCCCACACCGTCGGTCGGCCCGACGCCGCCTCCAGGGCCACCAGGGCGGCCCCCAGGCCGCAGCCGCCGAAGAGGAAGTTGCCCGGGGTGGTGACCTCGGGCACGACCTCCATGCGCCAGCGCAGCGGACCGTCCACCTCGGCCATGCCCAGGAACTGGCGGGCGTCGGTCACCGCCGGGCCCCGGGAGCGGCCGCCGGGCCGGCAGGGCAGGACGACGGGGCGTCCGGGAGCGTCACCGGGGCGGGCTCAGGAGCGCGGGACCTGCGCCCACGGCAGGTCCTTGTCGACCCGGACGTCGCCGGGCAGGCCGAGGATGCGCTCGCCCAGGATGTTCCGCTGGATCTCCGAGGTGCCGCCTTCGATGGAGTTGGCCCGCGACCGGAGGAAGAACTTGCGGGACGTCCCGGGCGGGCCGGTGAGGCCCAGCACGTCGGAGCGCCGCATCTCGTAGTCGTAGCCGACCTGGCCGTCCATGCCCTGGAGGTCGACGCACAGCTCGAAGATCCGCTTGTTCACCTCGGCGAACATGAGCTTGGCGATGGAGCCCTCCGGCCCCGGGTTGCCGGCCTTGCGGTTGGCCGAGGCCCGCAGGTTGGTCAGGCGCAGGGCCTCCATCTCGACCCACAGCGTGAGCAGGCGCTCCCGCTCCACCGGGGTGGCCCGGTCGCCCTTGGCCTGGAAGAGCCGGACGGCCTCGGCAATGGACCCCGAGCCCCGGGGCGGGGCGCCACCGCCGCCGCCGATGGTCGTGCGCTCGTTGGACAGGGTGGTCATGGCCACCCGCCAGCCCTCGCCCACGTCGCCGATGCGGTCGCTGTCGGGCACCCGGACCTCGGTCATGTAGACCTCGTTGAACTCGGCCTCGCCGGTCATCTGACGCAGCGGCCGGACCTCGACGCCCGGGGCGTGCATGTCGAGGGCGAAGTAGGTGAGGCCCTTGTGCTTGGGGGCGTCGGGGTCGGTGCGGGCCACCAGCATCCCCCGGTCGGCGATGTGGGCCAGGGTGTTCCAGACCTTCTGGCCCGTCACCACCCACTCGTCGCCGTCGCGCACGGCCCGGGTGGACAGGCCGGCCAGGTCCGAGCCCGAGCCCGGCTCGCTGAACAGCTGGCACCACGGGACCTCGCCGGTGAAGGTGCGGCGCAGCAGGCGCTCCTTGAGCTCGGGCGAGCCGTGGGTGACGACGGTGGGGCCGGCCATGGTGAGGCCGAAGAACTCCTTGGCCCCCATCGGGGTGGCGCCGGCCTCGCTCAGACGCCGGTCGACGATGCGCTGGAGGTTGGGGGGCAGCCCGAGGCCGCCCTCCCCCTCCGGAAAGGAGATCCAGGCCAGCCCCAGCTCGAACTGGCGGCTCCGGAACTCCTCCACCGGGGTGGCCGACGGGTCGGCCTCGGCCAGGAGCTGGTCGGTCAGGGCCTCGACGCGAGTTGTGTCATCTGCCATGACACGAACCTACCGCGGCCGGTCGGGACGCTCCACCGGCCGGCCCCGGCAGCCTTCAGGGCTGGAGGCGGGTGCGAGACCAGCCC
>CAXBRB010000185.1:0-5608 GCA_963977795.1 uncultured Acidimicrobiaceae bacterium | reverse complement strand
GCGCCGATCCCACTGCCCTGGTGGTCAGGAGAGACCGAGATGAAGTACAGATTCCAGACTCGGTCGGCCCGGGGTTCTGGAGCGACGTAGGAAGCGGCGATGATCTGTTCGTCTTCATCTGCCACCACATTCCAGGAATCGTCCTTGCGCGATCGATCGAGGAAGCCAGAAAGCAAGTCGTCGAAGAAGCCGACGTCGTCGGCTCCGAACATGTCGGTCGCAACCGCCAAGTTCTTGATCTGCTCGATGTCGGCCGCTCGTGGAGGTCGAAACAAGTTCATCTTTGGTCCGACCCTTGCGCCCTGAAGACATGGGGGCGCTGTCGGTGCGTCTCATCTCGACTGCGAGGTGGGGGATCCGTAGCGCTGGCGCGCTGCTTCGCCGGACGTCCCAATCATCGCCCCGATGGCCGTCCAACTCTGTCCGTCATCCCGTGCGGACTGAACCGCCGCCACGAGATCCTTCTCGACCTCGGCGCGACGCTGGAAAGCGTGCCGAAGTTCCCGCAAGCTGTCGGCAGTTTGGATGTTGGATGAGTCCGGGACATGGTCGTCAAACCGCGTGGCCAACCCGAAGGCCGCTCGCCGTCGGCGGAGCAAGGGCGGCCGTTCTCGACCACGCCGTCGGCCCTCCGGCTGCGGGACCTCAGTCGTAGATCTCACGGCGGTGGCCGATGGCGATCACCACGACCACCAGGACGCCGTCGTCGATCGTGTAGATGATCCGGTAGTCGCCGACCAGCACCCGCCACCCGGGCCGTCCTCGCAGCTGTCGTGACGCCGGTGGACGGGGATCCTCCGCCAGCAAGGCGATGGCGCCCCTGATGCGCTCCCGAGCATGGGGCTCGATCTTCCGCATCTGACGCGCGGCTGCGGGCCGGAACTCGACCCGGTACCGGGTCACGTCCAGCCGAGGTCGTGCTTCACCTTCTCCCAGGGGATGTTGCCGCCCTCGTCGGCCATCGCCGCATCGAAGGCGGCGACGTCCTCCGCCTCCTCGAGCGCCTCCATCAACTGCTCGTACCGCTCGGCGCTGACCAGGACGGCCGCCGGACGCCCGTAGCGCTCGAAGACCACCGCCTCGCTCCGGGCGACGTCGACCATCTCCGCCAGCCGCTCACGGCCTTCGCTCATAGTCACCCTGGCCACGGTCACTATTGTACATCTTGCTGTATAAGATGTACATCAAGTGCCCCGGTCTGGTGGTTGGTCCTACCCCTCGCGCAGCGACCGGCGTTCCATCGTGGGGATGCCCGGGGTGGTGTCGTTGATGGCCCAGCTGATGATCACCTCGGGACGGATGCGAAAGCGCGGGCTCCCGTCCACCTCCTCCACCGAGGCCGAGCCGATGACCTTGATCCCCCGGGGCGACCACGGATCGATGGTGGCCAGGTCGTCGACGACGACCACGGCGCGGGGGTTCTCCCCGATGTTCCGGTAGCGGACGGTGTGGGTGATGTCGAAGCCCCCCGTGACGATGTCGTCACCGTCCAGATCGAAGACCACCGGAGCGACGTCGGGCCGACCGGTGGAGGACGCCGTGGCGAACCGCATGAGCGGCTGGGCGGCGAGGTAGGCCCGCTCGGCCTCGGTGAAGGCGCTCACGACCCCGCTCCGGGGACGACCGGTGCCGGGACCGGGAAGACGTCGAGGTCCCACCAGGCCGCCATCGGGAGTGCGCCGACAGTCGCTGCCGCGCCCTCGCCGTCCTCGGCATAGGTCTCGAGGAAGACGGTGCCCCGCTCCAGTGACACATGGATGGCTCCCAGCCGTCCGGCCTCCGTCAGGGCCGCCACCGCAGCCTGCTCCTCGGCCACCACGGCGAAGACCTCGCCCATGTCCGTCCCCTCCCGGAAGGTCGCCACCACCATGTACGTCCCCATCGCCTTTTTCCTCTCTCCTCGGGTGCGCCCACTCTCATACCTCAACTTAGGTTGAGGTCAAGCAGTAGGGTGGGGCGGTGCCCGGGACCCCGACGTCGTTCCACGAGTGGTCGGTGGGCCAGGTGGCCGAGCGCAGCGGCCTCCCCGTCTCCACGCTCCACTTCTACGAGCGCCAGGGGCTGATCTCGAGCTGGCGGACCGAGGGGAACCAGCGCCGGTACGGCCGTCACGTCCTCCGGCGCCTGGCCTTCATCCGGGCCTCCCAGCGGGTGGGGATCCCTCTCGGGCTCATCAAGGAGGCCCTGGACGAGCTGCCCGACGACGGCACGCCCCGGGAGCCCGACTGGGCACGGGTCTCCGCCCTGTGGCGGGAGCGGCTCGAAGAGCAGATCGACCAGCTGGTGCGGATCCGGGACGACCTCTCGCAGTGCATCGGGTGCGGCTGCCTGTCGTTCCAGCGCTGCCTGCTGGTCAACCCCGCCGACGCCATGGCCGCCGAGGGGCCCGGGCCGCGCCGGTTCGCTCCCGGCACGCCCCGCCCCGAGCCGGCCTGAGCGCAGGCGCGTCGCCCAGGCCGGCTCCCCTGTCGCCCGCGCACGCGGGACGGAGGCCGACGTGGCACCATCAGCGACGACGTCCGGACGGACCACGACGGGAGGGGACCGATGGAGATCTTCACACTGGGCCGGTGGGTCGTGCTCCCCGGCTGCGAGGACGCGTTCATCGACGCATGGCGCCAGCTCGGTGCATTCTTCGGCACGCTCGAGCACCCGCCCCCGGCGGGGACCGGAGTGCTGGTGCGAAGCCTGGACGACCCGTCGCTCTTCTACTCCTTCGGCCCCTGGGACGACCCGGCCCATGTGGCGGCGATGCGGGCCCACCCGGAGGCTGCCGAGCGGATCGGGGCGGTGGCCCGGCTGTGCGCCGAAGCCACGCCCGGCGGCTACGAGGTCGTCGCCCGGGCCTGACGGTCGCAGCAGTCCCGGAGTCAGCGGTCGGGCCGGTAGCGTCAGGGTCCCCACCTGCGAGGAGCCCCGCCATGCCCACCGTCTCCCCCTTCCTCTGGTTCGACGGCCGGGCCGCCGAGGCCAAGGCCCTCTACGACGCGGTCTTCCATCCCGACGGGGCGCCCGAGAGCGCAGCGGGGCCGGGGCTCTCTGTCGAGCTTCCGGGCTGCACCCTGCTCCTCTTCGACGGCGGTCCGCAGTTCACCTTCAACGACGCCATCTCGCTCTTCGTCGAGGTGGAGACCCAGGTGGAGCTCGACCGGATCTGGTCGGGCTTGCTGGAGGGCGGCGAGCCGGTCCAGTGCGGCTGGCTCCGCGACCGCTTCGGCGTCCGGTGGCAGATCGTCCCGTCGCTCCTCGGCCGGCTGCTGGGCAGCCCGGACCGGGATGCTGCCGACCGGGCCCACGCCGCCATGCTGGGCATGGTCAAGCTGGACGTCGCCGGCCTCCAGGCCGCCTTCGACGGCTGAGCGACCCGGGCGGCCCTACGCCGTCGGCGGCCAGGCCCAGATCTGGAGCCGGCCGGTGTCGCCGGGTGCGTCGCCTGCATAGTCCCGGGTGGCGACGAGCTGGTGGCCGAGGCCGGCGGCCACCCGTGCCGACCGGACGTTGGCCTCGTCGCAGTGGATCTCCAGCCGCCCGATCCCCGGGAGGGCCAGCGCCGCCTCCATCAGGGCCCGGGCCGCTTCGGAGGCCACGCCCCGACCGGTGTCGGACGTGCGGACCCAGTAGCCGATCTCCAGCGCCCCCGGGCCGATCCGGGCGTGCAGGCCGACCACGCCCCGCACCGCCGGCCCGCCGGGCTCCCGGACGGCATAGGAGAACTCCTCGCCGGCCGCCCACCGGTCCCACGCCCCGGCCAGGAAGGCCGCCGTCCCCTCCCGGGTGCCCTCGGGGTCCTGGGCCCACGGCATCCACGGAGCCAGCTCGGGCAGGCTGGCGTCCACGGCGGCGGTGACCTCGTCGAGGTCGGCGGGCCGCACCCGGGTCAGGACCAGGCGCCCGGTGCGCAGCTCCTCGGGCGGCGCAGCACCGCCGGCGGTCACCGGACCGGGCCGGCCGGCGTGTGGCGGACGTCGTCCGGTCCGAAGGCCCGGGTCCAGGCGGCGAACTCGAGGAGGATGCCGTCGGGGTCGCAGAAGTAGATGGAGCGGACGAAGACCCCCGGGTGCACCTCGGCGGCGATGCCGATCTCCGAGTCGTCGTGGTTCGCCACCTCGCTGACCTCGACGCCGGCGGCCACCAGCCGGTCCCGGTACTCGTCGATGCGCTCGGCGGGGACGGTGAAGGCCACGTGGTTCATCGATCCGATGGCGCTGGTCAGCGTTCCGGTGTCGGGCCGGACCCGGGGACCGGTGACCCCGGTGACCGGCTCGCCGGCGTCCGGAAACCAGAAGAAGGCGAGCGTGTCCCCGCCGCCGCAGTCGAAGAAGAAGTGCTGGCCGAGACCGAAAGGGAGCTCGATGGTCTTGACCAGCGGCATCCCCAGCACGGTGGTGTAGAACTCGACCGTCCGGGCCATGTCCCGACAGACCAGGGCCAGGTGGTTCACCCCGCCGAGCTCGAACGGCCGGTCCCCCTGTGCACCCTGTCCAGACATGTCGCACCCCGATCGCTCGCCGACGTCCCGTGGGACGCTACGGCTCGCCGATGGAGCAGGCAAGCGTCGGACGGCCGCTGCCGTGGCCTACGGTGACCCCGATGGCCGCCCCGTTCTCGTACACCCCCGTCGGCGTGGTCCGCTCCTCCCGCACCGCCGTCGTCGACGACGGGTGGGACGCCGAGACGGCCCGCATCGACCTCCTGACACCGTTCGACGCCCGGGCGCTAGCCGGCCTGGAGACCTTCAGTCACTGCGAGGTCGTCACCGCGCTCGACCGGGCCCGGTGGGACCCGACCCAGGTGGTGCGCCGGCCCCGGGGGAACCCGGCCTGGCCCGAGGTGGGGATCTTCGCCCAGCGGGCCAAGGACCGGCCCAACCCCATCGGCCTCACCGTCTGCCGGATCGTGTCGGTGGACGGACCGTCGCTGACCGTCGCCGGCCTGGACGCCGTGGACGGGACGCCGGTGCTGGACATCAAGCCGTGGGTGGCCGAGTTCGGACCCCGTGGACCGGTGCACCAGCCGGCCTGGATGACCGACCTCATGGGCGGCTACTGGTGACCGGGCCCGGGCCGGTCCCGGATCTGTGCGCAGACACCTAGGTGGTCCACACCTGGCTCTGAGGTCGCCCCCGCACGCTGGTCCCCGTCGCCGGATCCCCCGGGACGACGGACCAGACAGGAGCACCCTCCCATGACCACCTCCCCCCACCGGCCCCGACGCCGGCTCGCCACCACGGCGCTGCTGGCCGGCGTCGGCCTCGGAGCCGGGATCGGCGCCGCCGGCATCGCCTCAGCAGCCACCGGCTCCCCCTCGACCACCGCACCGGCTAGCGCCCCGGCCACTGCCGGCACGACCCCGACCGACCAGCCGCCCCAGGGCCGGCCGCCGGTCGGCGCCCCCGACCCCGCCACCATGCCCCACGGCCCCGGCGAGACGCTGCTCACCGGCAGCGACCTGGCCAGGGCGACCGCCGCCGCCCAGGCCGCCCAGCCCGGAGCCACGGTCGTGCGCGCCGAGTCGGACTCCTCGGGCACCTCGACCTAGATCGGAAGAGCACACGTCTGAACTCCAGTCACGGCTACATCTCGTATGCCGTCTTCTGCTTGAAAAAAAA
>CAXBRB010000184.1:0-5627 GCA_963977795.1 uncultured Acidimicrobiaceae bacterium | reverse complement strand
GACGCCGCCGGTGGCCCGCCCGGTGGGGAACCCCGCAGTGGGCGACCCGCCGCTCCCCCCCTTCCTCCAGTGCGTGGTCCAGGCCGAGTCCGGGGGCGACTACACCATCGCCTCGCCCGGCGGGACCTACATGGGCGCGTTCCAATTCAGCCAGCCGACCTGGAACACGGCCGCCCAGGCTGCCGGGCTGACCTACCTGGTGGGGGTCCCGCCCAACGCCGCCTCCAAGGCCGAGCAGGACACGGTGGCCGTCACCCTCTACACCTTGGACGGCCGCCAGCCCTGGCTGGGCGACCGCTGCAGCGCCTGAGCCGGAGCGCCTGAGCCGGAGCGCCTGAGCCGGACGGACCGGTACGCCTGAGCCGGCTCAGCCGGCCAGGTGCGCGAGCACGGCCCGGGCGGTGCGGCCGCCGCTGGCCATGGCACCCTGGAGCGAGGCCGTGTCCCGGTGGTCGCCGCAGACGAAGACACCCCCGCCGAGAGCGACAGGCTGGCGGAGCACGAGCGGCGGGGTCTGGGACGGCTGGCCGTGGCGGATCACGTCGGTGCGCAGCGGCTCCCACTCGGCCGCCGTCGAGCCGAACCACCGGGCCAGCTGGTCGGCCACCTTGGGCACCAGGGCCGGATCGAGGGCGTCGGGTCCAGGGATGGCGGCGGCCACCAGGGCCCGACCGGGTGGCGCGTAGGACGGCGCCACCTCGCTGAGCACGGCCACGTTGCGCACCGGGCCGCTCCCTGTGCCGTCGAGGACCAGGGCCCGGCCCGGCACCGGCGGGGCGGGCAGGGCGAACCAGCAGCAGGCCACGGCCCGGGACCCGGGGTCGGCCACCGGTGCGCCCAGCAGCCGGTGGGCCTCGGGACCCTCGGTGGCCACCACCACGGCCCGGGCGCTGACCGTCCGCCCGTCGGCCAGGTGGAGGGTGGTCCCCTCCAGGCGGTCGACCCGGGACCCCAGGGCCACCGTTCCCTCGGACAGGCCTGCGGCCAGCTGGGCGGCCACCGCCCCCATCCCGGCCGCCGGCACCGCCGTCGGGCCCGAGGCCAGCATGCGGAGGATGAGGTCGAACCGCCTCGAGGAGACCTCGAGGTCCGGATCGAGCTGGATCCCGGCGAAGAGCGGGCGCCACAGGGTCTCGACCATCCGGTCGGTGAACCCGGCGGCAGCCAGCCGCTCCCTCGTCGTCATCTCCGGCCGGCGCAGCAGGCGCGCCACCGAGGGGAGGCGCACCTGGGCCACCAGGGCGGCCACCTTGACCTTGTCGGCCAGGGTGCCGACCGGGGCGGCCAGGGTGGCTGGGATGGCCCCGGGCCGGCGGAGCGGGTCGGCCACCGTGGCCATCCCGCCCGGGGTGCGCACCACGGCACCCGGTGCGAAGGGCTGCAGGTCGAGGGCGGCCAGGTCGAGCCGGGCCTGCACCTGGGGGTAGGCCGTCAGCAGGATCTGGAAGCCGCGGTCGAGGCGGTAGCCGTCGACCACGTCCGTGCGCACCCGGCCGCCCACCCCGTCGGAGGCCTCGTGCACGGTGACGTCCACCCCGGCCCGGGCCAGGTCGGCGGCGCAGACCAGTCCCGCCACCCCCGCCCCGACCACCACGACGTCGCTCACGACAGCCGGCACCGCCCCGTGCCGGCGCACACTGCGCACTCCTCGGCCCGGCCGGCGACGTGGTCCAGGCAGTGGGCCACCCGCTCGGACGCCACCTGGAGGAGGAGGGGGTGGGCGCCGAGGGGGGCGGCCACCAGCCAGCGGGTCCCGGGGTGACGGGCCGCGGCCTCGGCGGCCAGGGCCGGCAGGTCCCGGTCCCAGTGGTTGCCCGGGCCGAGGAACCACGGCGCCAGCACCACCGTGGTGGCCCCGGCGGCCACGCACCGGTCATAGGCCGTGCCCACCGAGGGCTCGGCCAGCTCCATGTGGGCGGGCTCGACCACCGGGTAGGGCAGAGCGGAGGCCGACGCCCGCACGAACGCCTCGTGGGCCTCGTTGGACGCCGCCCGGCGCGAGCCGTGGTCGACCACGATCACCCCCACCGTGCCAGCCTCCGCTGCCGGGTCGGGCCCGCTCACCGGTCCCCGCTGCGGCGTCCGCCCCGGCCCTGCTCCAGCTCGAGGAGGAGGGTCTTGCGGCCGGTCCCGCCGCCGTAGCCGCCAAGGCCGCCGCCGGCCGCCACCACCCGGTGGCAGGGGACGATGACGGCCACCGGGTTGCGGCCGTTGGCCTGGCCCACGGCCCGGGAGGCACCCGGTCGGCCCACCTGCCGGGCCAGGTCGCCGTAGGAGACGGCCTCGCCATAGGGGATGGCGCACAGAGCCGACCAGACCTCCTGCTGGAAGGGCGTGCCCGACAGGGCCAGGGGGACGTCGAAGACCGTCCGGGTCCCGTCGAAGTACTCCTCGAGCTGGCCGATCACCCCGGCCAGTGCGGCGGGGTCACGGCGGGCGTCGCCCGGCGGGGCCACCAGGTGGGCCTGGTCCTCCATGGTGAGCCGGACCAGCCGCCCGTCGCGGGCGGTCAGGGTGAGCGGACCGATGGGGCTGGCGGTGGTGGCGGTCCAGGCGCCGTGCTCGGGCAGCACGGCGATGCCGCCCGGGGCGGTGGTGGTCATGGGGGTCATGGGCGGCTCCTCTTCCTCTCCCCCAGTGTGGCCCAGCCCCGGCCCGGCCGCGCCCGGACGGCCGCTGGTCTCACCGACAGTCGGGCGCACGCATCGTCCCGTGCTCTACCGTGAGGACATGGTGCCGCCGCAGCCACCCGACGACCCCTGGGCCAACTCGAAGGAGCGCCACACCGGCACGGCGGGTCGCCAGGACCTGTGGGCCCAGGCCCTGTCCGAGGGCCTGGTGGCCCGCTCCACCGAGCCCGCCTCCCTTGGGGCCGAGCCCGCTCCACGGCACTCCGGTGCCGAGGGAACCACGTTCTTCGCCCCGGCGGCCGGGCCGGTCCGGCGGCGCCCCTGGACCATCCGCTCCGGCCGGGACCGCCGTGCCGAGGCCCGGACGGCGAGCGCCGGCACGGGACCGGACGGCCTCGACCGGCGGGCCCAGCGGGACGGTGCCGAGGACGAGCAGATCGCCGTGTCCGAGTCCGGGGTGGTGGTCCTGCGCTCGGAGCGGGTGATCGCCGTGACCGAGTCCGGGGTGACGGTCCTGCGCTCGGAGCGGGCCAAGGGCTCGATCCACACCCGGATCCGCCGGCACGGGGAGGCTGTGGAGCTCCGGGACGGCTGGCACGACCTGACCGCCGACGTGCGCCGGGTGGCCATGCGGGCCGCCGAGGTGCGCCGCCTGCTCGACGCCGCCCCCTGGGGGATCGAGGTGCCGGTCCGGCCGATGCTCTGCCTGACCGGCGGGGAGTGGAACGTGACCGCCCCGCTGGAGATCGAGGGCGTCTGGGTCGGCCCGGCCCACCTGGCCCCGTCGGCCATGGTCGCCGATCCGGTGCTGGACGCCGAGCGGGTGGACGCCGTGCGCCGCCTGCTGGCCCCCGGCGGCGGCTGAGCGCGCCGGGACGGACGCCGTGGAGCTCTGCACCACCGTGCCGGTGCCCGACCTGGCGGCCGCCGGCGAGCTCTTCGCCGAGCTGGAGGCCGCCGGGTTCGACACCGCCTTCACCTACGAGACCCGCCACGACCCGTTCCTGCCCCTGGTCCTGGGCGCCGACCGGACCACCACGCTCGGACTGGGCACCGCCATCGCCATCGCCTTCGCCCGCACCCCCATGGTGCTGGCCACCATCGGGCGCGACCTCCAGGACGTCTCCCGGGGCCGCTGCACCCTGGGCCTGGGCACCCAGATCCGGCCCCACATCGAGCGGCGCTACTCGATGCCGTGGTCCCGTCCGGCGGCGCGCCTGCGCGAGATGGTCCTGGCCATCCGGGCCATCTGGGACGCCTGGGACGGCGTGGCCCCGTTGGACTTCCGCGGCGAGTTCTACACCCACACCCTCCTTCCCCCGGCCTTCGACCCCGGCCCGGCGGCCTTCGGGCGGCCCCGCATCCTCCTCGGAGCAGTCGGGCCCCTGCTCACCGAGGTGGCCGCCGAGGTGGGCGACGGCCTGCTGGTGCACCCCTTCGCCACCCGGGAGTCGCTGGAGCAGCTGACCCTGCCGGCGCTCACCCGGGGCCTGGCCACCGCCGGACGGGACCGAGACGAGCTCGACGTGGTGGTGGTGACCATGGTGGCCACCGGCGACACCGGGCCCGAGCTGGACGCCGCCATCGCCACGGTCCGGGGCCAGCTGGCCTTCTACGGCTCGACCCCGGCCTATGCCCGGGTGCTCGAGTGCAACGGCTGGGAGGGGCTCCACCCCCGGCTCAACGCCCTGTCCAAGGAGGGGCGGTGGGACGACATGGCCGCCCTGGTGCCCGACGAGCTGGTGGAGGCCATCGCCGTGGTCGGCCGCCGCCACGAGATCGCCGGGCGGATCCGGGAGAAGGTCGCCGGCCTGGCCGACGGGGTCAGCCTGGAGTGCACCCGCCGGCCCGACCCGGGCCACTTCGCCGACATCTGCGCCGACCTGCGCGCCCTGGACGCCGGCTGACTTCCGGCTGACGTCCGGCGAGGCTCGGCCCGGCGGGCCCTGGCGTCGCTCGACTGCTCACCCGGCCGGGGCGGTGCGCTCGTCGGCAGCCCGCCAGCAGTACCAGGCCACCAGGCTGCGGTGGGGTCGGAAGGGCTCGCCGGACGCGCCCAGGGCCGCCGGGGTCGGCAGCTCGGCGAGGCCCCAGGCCCGGGCGAAGCCGGCCCGGACCCCGTAGTCGCCGGTGGGCCAGACATCGGGCCGGCTGAGGGCGTTCATCAGGAACATCTGGGCCGTCCACGGACCGATGCCCCGCACCACGGTCAGCGCCGCCACCACCTCGTCGTCGCTCCAGCGGCCCAGCCGAGCCATCGGGACGGTCCCGTCCTCCACCCGGGCGGCCAGGTCGAGGAGCGAGGCCGCCTTGGCCCCGCTCAGGCCGCTGGCCCGCAGCACCGGCTCCGGCGTGGCCAGGACGGCGGCCGGGGTCACCTCGCCCCCCACCGCCTCCACCACCCGGGCGTGGATGGCGGCGGCGGCCCGGCCGGCCAGCTGCTGGTAGACGACGGCCCGAGCCAGGTGGCCGAAGCGGCGGGCCACCGGGACGGGGCGGCGGGGCGGGGGCGGCGGTTTCGACAAAGCGAGGAACGTAGGAGCCTTTGGGGAGGTCGATGCGGAGGGGGTTGGCGGCGCCGGGACCGGCGTAGTATTCGATGAGCTTGTTGCGGAGGCGGCTGGCTTCGACGCGAACGGTGGAGTCGGACTTGGTTTCGTAATCGGGGCGGCGTTCGTAGACGGCGATGCCGATGTTGTATTCCTTCAAGCTGTCGGCACGACCGGCGAGAGTCTCCTCGACGACGTGGCGAAGGAAGCGGGAAAGCTTTTCGGCTCTGATGAACTGGGGGCTGGCGAGAATTTTCGCTAATTCTTCGCGGACCTGTTCTTCCGATGGCTCGGGCACAGAAGTCATCCTACCACTCCCTTGCAATTATCGCTAAGTGATTGGTTTTTCGTACGTTAGTAACCGTTAGCAACGGGGTTAGAAGCTTTTTTCGCTGTGCTCCGAGGCCTTAGGGTGGTAGCAAATGTTCGCCCTTCAGCTACTTTTACT
>CAXBRB010000183.1:0-5637 GCA_963977795.1 uncultured Acidimicrobiaceae bacterium | reverse complement strand
GCCGAGGCGTCGAGCAACCTGGCTCGTTACGACGGTGTTCGATACGGCATGCGGGTCGACGGTGACGACATCTCCGCGATGAACGCACAGACCCGTGATCGCGGGTTCGGGCCCGAGGTCAAACGCCGCATCATGCTCGGCACGTACGCGCTCTCGGCGGGCTATTACGACGCCTACTACGGCCAGGCCCAGCGAGTTCGCACGCTCATCGTGCGCGACTTCGCCCAGGCCTACGAACGATTCGACGTCCTGCTCACCCCGACCTCACCGACGGTTGCGTTCGAATTCGGGGCGAAGACAGCCGACCCGCTCGCGATGTACCTGTCGGACGTGTGCACGATCCCGACGAACCTCGCCGGTCACTGCGCGATCAGCGTCCCCTATGGAACCGATCCGGGAACCTCGATGCCGATCGGCGTGCAGGTCCTCGGACGTGAACTCGCCGATGCACTGATCATGCGGGTGGCCCGCACGCTGGAGGTGGGTCGAGCATGACCGACTACGTCATCGTGAGCGGTACCACCGACGCGAGTTGGGAGATCGTGTGCGGCCTCGAGGTGCACGTCGAACTCGCGACTGCGACCAAGTTGTTCTGCGGTTGTCCGAACATGTTCGGCGACGAGCCCAATACCAACATCTGTCCGGTCTGTCTCGGCCTGCCTGGCTCATTGCCCGTGCTCAACGAACAGGTCGTGGAGTTCGCGGTGCGCTTCGGCGCGGCGCCAGCCTGCGGGTTGCGCTTGCTGGCGATGAAGCGACCCTCGGTCACGGCATCGGCAATGACCCGGCACAGCAGGGCGCCCGAGCGGATGGCGTCGTCGTTCCCCGGGATCACGTGGGTGATCACGTCGGGGTCGCAGTTGGTGTCGACCACCGCCACCACCGGCAGGCCCAGCTTGTTGGCCTCGGTGACGGCGATGTGCTCCTTCTTGGTGTCGATGACGAAGATGGCATCGGGCAGCTTGTCCAGCGAGCGGATGCCGCCCAGGTTGCGCTGGAGCTTCTCCAGCTCACGGGTGTGGCGGAGGGCCTCCTTCTTCGGCATGGCCTCGAAGTCGCCGGCCCGCTGCATGGCCTCGATCTCCTTCATCCGCTTCACCCGGGTGGAGACCGTCTGGAAGTTGGTGAGCATGCCGCCCAGCCAGCGCTCGTTCACATACGGCATCCCGCAGGCGTCGGCGTAGGTGGCCACCGGCCCCTGGGTCTGCTTCTTGGTGCCGACGAAGAGGATGGTGCCGCCTCCGGCCACCAGGTCCCGCACGTAGGAGTAGGACTCCTGGATCCCCTGGAGCGTCTGGCGCAGGTCGATCAGGTAGATCCCGTTGCGCTCGCCGAGGATGAACCGGCGCATCTTGGGGTTCCACCGACGGGTCTGGTGCCCGAAGTGGACGCCCGCGCCCAGCAGTTGCTTCATGGTGACGACGGCCATATGCCTGCTCCTTGTGACGGTTGCACTCCCGGGCCGCAGCACCCCGGCGAGCGGGGCGACCGTGGACGCGGCCGGGTTCGGATCGGTGCTGCTCGGACGTCCCACCGGACGGCGGGACCTCGACAGGTTACCCGGCTGTCGCCGCCGGCTCCACCCGGCGCTCCATCGCGCCGGTGCGGCTCAGCCGGTCGGCGCCGGTTCGGCCTTGGCCTTCGGCCGGACCGACCCCTCGGGCCGGTCGGCGAGCTTGGCCCGGAGCTGCAGGACGGCCTTGGTGTGGATCTGGCAGACCCGGCTCTCGGTCACCCCGAGGATCTCGCCGATCTCGGCCAACGTGAGGCCTTCGTAGTAATAGAGGGTGAGCACCGTCTTCTCCCGGTCCCCCATCTCGCTGACCGCACGGATGAGGGCCTCCTTGGTCTCCTGGACCTCGAAGGTCTCCATGGGCCCGGCCGCCGCATCGGGCAGCGACTCGCCGAGCGTGGAGCGGTCGGAGTGGTCGCCGCCCCGGAAGACCTCGTCGAGGGCGACGACACCGACGAAGGAGATCTTCCGGAGCGTCGACTGGAACTCGCCGTCGGACATCTCCAGGTCGGCGGCGACCTCGGCATCGGTCGGCGTCCGGTGGAGGCTCGCCTCCAGCTTGGCGTAGGACTGCTCGACGGCCCGGGCCTTGGACCGCACCGAGCGGGGCACCCAGTCGATCGACCGCAGCTCGTCGATGATGGCCCCCTTGATGCGGGGGATGGCGTAGGTCTCGAACTTGATGTTCCGGGCCGGCTCGAAGCGCTCGATGGCGTCGATCAGGCCGATGATGCCGTAGCTGGCCAGATCGGCTTCGTCCACGTGGCGGGGCAGGCCCACCGACACGCGTCCGGCGACGTACTTGACCACCGGGGCGTAGTGCACGATGAGCTGATCGCGCAGCGCCTTGGCCCCGGTCTTCTTGTACTCGGCCCACACCGCATCGAGGCCGTTGCCCGCCGGATCCGAATCTGTGCCCACTGCTCCCCTTAGGCCCGTGGATGCGTCCCGGCGTACACCGACCGGAGGCGCTCCTTGCTCACATGAGTGTAGACCTGCGTCGTCTGGAGGCTGGCGTGGCCGAGCAGCTCCTGGACCACCCGGAGGTCGGCGCCACCGTCGAGGAGGTGGGTGGCGAACGTGTGGCGCAGGGCGTGGGGGTGGGTCGGCACCGGCGAGCGGCGGTCGAGGATCCTGCGGGCATCACGGGGCCCCAGGCGCCTCCCGCGGCCGTTGAGGAAGCAGGCGCCCTCCGGCGTCTCCACCGTCACCATGGCAGGCCGGGCCCCGTCCAACCACGCCGCCAGGGCCGCCACGCACCGCTCGTGCACCAGGACCTGGCGCTGGCGGTCCCCCTTGCCGACGACGGTGACCACGCCCCGGACCAGGTCGAGGTCGGCCACGTCGAGTGCGCACAGCTCGGCGATGCGGATCCCGGCGGCGTAGAGGAGCTCGAGGACGGCGTCGTCCCGCACGTCCCGCGGGGTGCGGGCCCCATCGTCCGGAGCCTCGGCACCGGCGGCGGGCCCGAGCAGCTCGGCGAGCTCACCGTGTCCGAGCACCCGGGGGAGCCGGGAGTCGGGCGACGGGGCAGCCAGCCGGGCGGCCGGGTCCGACGGGACCAGGCCCCGCCGTGCGCACCAGGAGAAGTACGAGCGCAGGGACGCCGCCGTGCGGGCGATGGTGGCCCGGGAGCGTCGGCACGTGGCCAGGAAGGCCAGGTAGCGCCGGAGGGTGATCCGGTCGACATCGCCCGGACCGTCGGCACCGGACCGGGAGGCCCACGCCGCGAACCGTTCGACGTCACCGGTGTAGGCGCCGACGGTCGCAGGGGACAGCCCGGCGATGGAGCGCCGGTATGCGTCAAGCTCCCAAGCCACGCCTCCACGGTACCGGTCGACGGGTCCCGGCGTCATGAGCCCGGCTCCGCCGAGCAGGCGCACGTCGGCTCCGTCGAGCTGGCGCACGTCGGCTCCGTCGAGCTGGCGCACGTCGGCTCCGCCGAGCTGGCGCACGTCCGGCGTCACCACGCCCGCAGGGGCTAGGGTCGGACCTGTCCAGGGGGATCCGGGACCAGAAGAGCACCGACCGGGGCCTGCCGCCGAGGCAGGTGCCCGAGCGAAGGGGGATCATGTCCGATCGCATCGACCGCCGTACGTTCCTGGCTCGAGGAGCCGTCACCGGCGCCGGCATCGCCGCCGTCGGCGTCTCCGGCGGCCTGCTCACCGCCTGCGGGTCGGGGGGGAGCAGCGGATCAGGGGGGTCGACCGGCACCCACCCCAACGGGGTGTCGACGGCGACGCCCAAGAAGGGCGGCAAGCTGATCATCGGGGTGGAGGCCGAGGAGAAGGGCTTCTCCCCCACGCTCGGCACGTTCGACACGACCGGGATCATGTACGCCCGCACGGTGTTCGACCCGCTCATGATCATCGACGCCAACGGGAAGCCGCAGCCCTACCTGGCCGAGTCGGTGACCCCGAACGCCGACTACACCGTCTGGACCATCACCGTGCGGTCCGGGGTGACCTTCCACAACGGTGCCCCGTGCGACGGTGCCGCCGTGGCGGCCAACCTGCAGGCCCACCGCGACTCGCTCCTCACCTCCACCACGGTGAAGCCGATCGCCTCGCTCTCCTCGTCGGGCCAGACCTGCACCGTGACCATGTCGAGCCCGTGGGTGCCCTTCGACTACTACCTGACCGGCGGGATCGGCAGCCAGATCGCCTTCGTGGCCGAGCCCGGCTGGCTCAAGAAGGGCATCCAGACCGACCCCATCGGCACCGGCCCGTTCGTGTTCCAGGAGTGGGTCATCAACGACCACTTCACGGCCACCAAGAACCCCCACTACTGGCGCCCCGGGATGCCGTACCTGGACTCGGTGACGTACAAGCCCATCCCCGACTCCAACCAGCTCCTCTCCAGCCTGCAGTCCGGATCGGTCGACATCATCCACACGTCGGCAGCCGAGGTCACCAAGGTGCTCCGTGCCGACACGGCGCTGGCCTACGTGGACGACGCCACCAAGTTCGCCGGCGAGCCGGACATGGACTGCCTCATCCTCAACCTCTCCAAGGCGCCCTTCAGCAACGTCAAGGTCCGCCAGGCCGCCGCCTACGCCATCGACTCGGCCCAGTACGAGAAGGTCATCAACTACGGCGTCAACCCGACGTCCAACGGCATCTTCCCCAAGGGCTCGCCCTACTGGCTGGCCGACAACGGCTACCCCAAGCCGAACATGGCCACGGCCAAGCAGCTGGTGTCGGAGGCGACCAAGGAGCTCGGTGGACCCATCACGGTCAACCTGGCCTGCGTCTCGACGCCGGGAAGCCAGCGTGTGGCGCAGTACATCCAGCAGCAGCTCCAGACCGCCGGCATGCAGGTGACCATCAACGCCGTCCAGCAGGTCTCCTACATCAACAACGCCCTGACCGGGAACTTCGACGCCCAGCTGTGGCGGCAGTTCGGCGCGGTGGCCCCCGACCTCAACTACATCTTCTGGAGCCCCACCACGGTGACCGGCGGCTTCTCCATCAACATGGCCCACAACACCGATCCGGACATGCAGGCGGCGCTCATCAAGGGCCGCCAGGCGACCACCACGGCCGACCAGGTTGCCGCCTACCAGGAGGTCAACCGGCTCATGAGCAAGGACCTCCCCTACATCTGGTACGGCCAGACGGTGTGGAGCATCGGCGCCAAGCCCAGCGTGCAGAACTTCGACGGGCCGACCACGCCGGCGGGGCAGCCCGCCTTCGGCATGATCAGCGGGGCCTTCTGGCCCACCACCACCTGGCTGTCCTGAGCGGTCCGCCCCCGGTCCGAGCGGGCCGGGGGCGTCAGGCCGGGGCCGAGGCCTCGGACCAGTCCACCCGGGGTGCGTCGCTCCACAGGTGCTCGAGGTCGTAGTACTCCCGGGTCTCGTCGAGGAAGACGTGGACGAGGAAGTCGCCGTAGTCCATGAGGACCCAGCTGGCGTCGTCCAACCCCTCCACCCGCACCGGCGAGCGGCCCACCGTGGCCTTCACCTGCTTCTCGACCTCGTCGACGATAGACCGCACCTGACGGGCGTTGCGGCCGGCGGTGATCACGAAGGCGTCGGTCACGAGCAGCAGCTCGCCCATGGCCAGCACGACCGTCCGCTCGCCGAGCTTGGCGTCGGCGGCCCGGGCGGCCACCAGGCACTC
>CAXBRB010000182.1:0-5639 GCA_963977795.1 uncultured Acidimicrobiaceae bacterium | reverse complement strand
GAGGTCCTGGCCGGCCTGGCCGCCGGGGACCGGCCCGGCGAGGACGAGCTGACCACCCTCTTCAGCGCCCGGGGTCCCGAGGTGGCAGCGATCGCCGCCCTGGCCGACCAGCTGCGCCGGGACACCGTGGGCGACGACGTCACCTTCGTGGTCAACCGCAACATCAACTACACCAACGTCTGCACCTTCAAGTGCAAGTTCTGCGCCTTCTCCAAGGGGCCCCTCTCGCTCAACCTGCGGGGCGCCCCCTACCTGCTCGACCTCGACGAGGTCGCCGCCCGGGTGGCCGAGGCCGAGGCCCTCGGGGCCACCGAGGTCTGCCTCCAGGGCGGCATCCACCCGAACTTCGACGGCGACTACTACCTCGACGTGCTCCGTGCCGTGCGGCGGGGGTCACCGACCATCCACATCCACGGCTTCACCGCCCTCGAGGTGACCGAGGGGGCCCGTCGGGCCGGCGTGGCGCTGGCCGACTACCTGGTCGCCCTGCGCGACGCCGGCCTGCGCACCCTCCCGGGCACCGCCGCCGAAATCCTCGACGACGACGTGCGGGCCGTGCTGTGCCCCGACAAGATCACCACCGACGAGTGGCTGGACGTCCACCGCACGGCCCATGCCGTCGGCCTGCGCTCCAACGTCACCATCATGTTCGGCTCCATCGAGCAGCCCCGCTCGTGGGCCCGCCACCTGCTGCGCACCCGGGCCCTCCAGGAGGAGACCGGGGGCTTCACCGAGTTCGTCCCCCTGCCCTTCGTCCACATGGCCACCCCGATCTACCTGCAGCGCCGCGCCCGCCGGGGCCCGACGTTCCGGGAGACCCTGCTCATGCACGCCGTGGGGCGCATCGCCTACCACGGGGCCATCGACAACATCCAGCTCAGCTGGGTCAAGCTCGGCGAGGCGGGGATCGCCCAGCTCCTGGCCGCCGGCTGCAACGACCTGGGCGGCACCCTCATGGACGAGAACATCTCCCGGGCCGCCGGCGCCGCCCACGGCCAGATGATGGATGTCGACGCCTTCCGGTCCGTGGTGGAGCCGCTGGGGCGGACCCTGGTCCAGCGCACCACCCTCTACGGGCGGGTCTCCGGCGGCGGGTCCCCCGGCCCGGCCCTCGTCGACGCCCGATGACGCCGGCCGCCGACGGCGAGGGGGACGGAGCCGAGCTGGCCGCCCTGGCGCAGGCCATCGAGGCGCTGCCGTCGGCTGCGGAGCGCCGCATCTACCGGTCCCTGGTGGCCACCGTGTCCCAGATGGTGGCCGACCGCACCGAGGTGATCGACCTCAAGGTGGCCGACTCGGCCCTGGCCGAGATGGCCGAGGCCTTCCGGGTCTTCCAGCCGCTGCGCCGGCGCCTCAAGGTGACCATCTTCGGCTCGGCCCGGACCGAGCCCGACAACCCCGCCTACCGCCAGGCCCGGGCGCTGGCCGCGGCCATGGCCGGCGCCGGCTGGATGGTGGTCACCGGGGCGGGCCCGGGGATCATGGCGGCGGGCATGGAGGGTGCGGGCCGGGACCTCTCGGTGGGGGTCAACATCCGCCTGCCCCACGAGCAGGGGGCCAACCGGTTCATCGCCCAGGACCCCAAGCTGGTCGAGATGCGCTACTTCTTCACCCGCAAGCTGATGCTCCTGAAGGAGTCCGACGGCTTCGTGGTCCTGCCCGGCGGCTTCGGCACCCTGGACGAGGGCTTCGAGCTCCTGACCCTCCTCCAGACGGGCAAGGCCGAGCCGGCGCCGGTGGTGATGCTGGACGTGCCCGGTGGCACCTACTGGAGCGGCTGGAGCCGCTTCCTGGCCGACGAGGTGGAGCCGCGGGGCCTGGTGTCGAATGACGACCGGGCCTTCTTCACCATCACCGACGACGTGGCCGAGGCCACCTCGGAGCTCCTCGGCTTCTACCGCAACTACCGCTCGTGCCGGTGGGTCGGGGACCTCCTCGTCCTGCGCATGGCCGTGGGGCCCGACGACGCCCAGCTGGCCGACCTCAACCGCCGCTTCGGGCGCCTGGCCACCACCGGGACCATCCGGCGCACCGAGGCGCTCCCGCCCGAGCGCTCCGACGACGACGTGGTCGACCTCCCCCGCCTGGCCCTGCGCTTCGACAAGCGGGACTACGCCGGCCTGCGCCTCCTCATCGACGCGGTGAACGCCCTGGTCGACGCCTGAGGCGCCGGCTCAGGGCCCCTCGTCGCCGCTCCCGCCGCCAAGGAGGGCGGCCGCCTTCTCCACGGCCCGGCGGGCCCGGGTGATGCGGCGCTCCTCGGCAGCCAGCGCCGGGTCGGGCTCCTCACCGGACCGGGCGGCCTCGGCGATGGCCCGCAGCCGGTCCATGGCGGCGTCGGCCAGGTCCTCGGCCAGCGCCCCGCACCGGCCGGCCAGCCCGTCCAGGTCGGCCACCGCTCAGCCGCCGGCGGTGGCCACCTCGACGACGGCGAGGTCGCCGTCGGCGTGGCGGGCCCGGAGGACCTTCTTGTCGAACTTGCCCACGCTGGTCTTGGGCACCTCGTCGACCACCGACCACCGCTCGGGCAGCCACCACTTGGACACCCGGCCGGCCAGGAAGCCCACCAGGTCCTGGGGCGTGGTGGCCGACCCCGGCTCGAGCACCACGGCCACCAGCGGCCGCTCGCTCCACCGCTCGTCGGGCACGGCGATGACGGCGGCCTCGACCACGTCGGGGTGGGCCATCACCTCGTTCTCCAGCTCGACCGAGGAGATCCACTCGCCGCCCGACTTGATGACGTCCTTGGACCGGTCGGAGATCTGCATGTACCCGCAGCGGTCCAGGGTGCCGATGTCACCGGTGCGCAGCCAGCCGTCGTGGAAGCGGTCGGGCGCCGGGTCGCCGTAGTAGGAGGCGGTGATCCACGGCCCCCGGACCTCGAACTCGCCCACGGCCTCGCCGTCGTTGGGCAGCACCGTGCCGTCGTCGGCGCAGATGCGGACCTCGACCCCGGGGACCACCCGCCCGGTCTTGACCCGCCACTCGATCTCCTCCTCCGGGGCGGCCTGGCGGGGCGGGGTGGCCAGGGCGCACAGCGGGCTGGTCTCGGTCATCCCCCACCCCTGGACCATCTCCACCCCGAGCTCGTCCCGGTAGCGCTCGATGAGCTGGCGGGGCACCGCCGCACCCCCGGCCGTGATCATCCGGAGGCTGCCCATGTCGACCGGCGTGGTCTGGGTGTAGCGCAGGAGGTCGCTCCAGATGGTGGGGACGCCGGCCGAGATGGTCGGCCGGTGGCGCTCGATGATGGCGGCCAGCGGAGCGGCCTGGAGGAACTGCTGGGGCATGAGCAGGTCGGCCCCGGTCATGAAGCCGCCGTAGGGGGTGCCCCAGGCGTTGGCGTGGAACATCGGGACGATGGAGAGGACCCGGTCCCGCTCGTTGATGCCCAGCGAGGAGCCCGAGGTGATGGCCATGGCGTGGAGGACCGTCGAGCGGTGGCTGTAGGCCACGCCCTTGGGGTTGCCGGTGGTCCCCGACGTGTAGCACATGGCCGCGGCCGACCGTTCGTCGAGCTCGGGCCAGGTGTAGCCGGGCTCCTCGGCGGCCAGCAGCGCCTCATACGGCAGCGTCTCGCCCAGCGCCGAGGTGTCGCCCTCCCCCACCACCACGATGTGGCGGACGGTCGGGATCTCGTGGCGGACCGGGGCCAGCAGGCCGGCCAGGGAGGCGTCGCAGATGATGACCTGGTCCTCGGCGTGGTTGATGATGTAGGCCAGCTGCTCGGGGAAGAGGCGGATGTTGAGGGTGTGGAGCACCGCCCCCATGGCCGGGACAGCCAGGTAGGCCTCGACATGGGCTTGGTTGTTCCACAGGAACGTGCCCACCCGGTCGGAGTCGCCCACCCCGAGCCGGGCCAGGGCCCGGGCCAGCCGCTCGGACCGCTCGGCCACCTCGGCGAACGTGGCCTCGGTGGTGGCGCCCTCGGCGTCGGCCACGGTGAGGACCCGGCTGTCGCCGTAGACGGACTGGCCGTGGCGGAGGATCCCGCTGACCAGGAGCGGTGTCTCCTGCATGGTGCTGCGCATGGTGGTTCCCTCCCCGGGGCCGGCGGTGCCCGACGAGCATACCGAGCGGGCCGTGCGCCACCTAGGTCCCGTTCCGGCGCCGCCGCACATGACGCCGTCGCGACGAGGACGGGTCGGCTCAGTGCTGCTGGGCGTAGCGCATCAGGGCGGCCAGCTGGTCGGCCGTCCCCACGCCGATGAGCACGTCGCCGGCCCGGACCTGGTCCTCGGGGGACGGGTTGGGCGTGAAGGTCCCGTCGGGACGACGGATGGCCAGCACCAGGCAGCCGGTCCGCTCGTGGACGCGGGTGGACCGCAGCGTCTCCCCGGCCAGGGGCGAGTCGGCCCCGACGTCGACCTCCTCGAGGCGGAACTCCAGCGTCCCGTCGTGCATGACCACGTCGAGGAAGTCCACCACGTGGGGCTGGGTCACGAAGGCGGCCATCCGGTCGCCGCCGAGCCGCTGGGGGTTGACCACCCGGTCGGCCCCCACCCGGAGGAGCTTGGCCTCGGAGTCCTCGCTGCGGGCCCGGGCGATCACGTGGATCTCCGGCTGGAACGAGCGGCTGGCCACCGTGAGGAAGAGGTTGTCGACGTCGGTGTCCAGGGCGGCGATCACCGTGCCTGCCCGCTCGATGCCGGCACGCAGGAGGGTGTCGTCGTCGGTGACGTCGCCGACCACGGTGGGGTGGTCCACCGTGGCCAGACGCTCCAGGTCGCGGTCGACCACCACGATCTCCTGGCCGGCGTTGACCAGGTAGCGGGCCACCTCCCGGCCCACCCGTCCCCAGCCGCACACCACGACGTGGCCCTGCATGGCTGCGATGTCCCGTTCCATCCGACGCCTCCTGATCAGGTCGCGCATGTGGCCCTCGATGAGCAGCTCGAGGGTCACGGTGAAGGTGTAGGCGGCGCTGCCCGCGCCCACCAGCACCAGGACGATGGTGAAGATCTTGATGCCCGACCCGATGGGGTGGGGGAAGCTGTAGCCCACGGTCGAGACCGTCACCACGGTCTGGAAGACGGCCTCCACCAGGGTCAGGCCGAGCAGGCGGTAGCCGACCGTCCCCACCACCAGCACCAGGGCCAGCAGGGCGATCCCCACCTGGACCCGCCGGAAGGGGTGCTCGGCCAGAGAGACCGGGGTCCGCCGCCCGTCGGCGGGGAGTCCTGAGGGGCGCCGGGCCATCGGCCGATGGTACGCCAGCGCCACGGCCCGCTCCGCTGCCCGCCCCTTGCCTGACGGCCGGAGCGGTGGTGGACTGGCCCGGTCGAAGGATGCGCCGCCACGAGCGCCCACCGGCCCCTCTGAGCGCCCGCTCACCCCGTCCCTCCCCTCCGAGGAGCACGCCGTGAGACGCGCCCTACCGCTGACTGCCGCCGTCGGCTTCACCGCAGTGGCCGCCGTCCTGGCCCCCGTGGTCGTGGTGGCCGCCCTGGCCGGCGCCCCGCCATCGGCATCCGGTAGCCCGTCGGGCCCTCTGCCGTCGGGCTCCGGGCCCGCCCTCAGCCCCGCACAGGTGAGCGCGGCCCAGGCCGCAGCCGCCGCCTGTCCGGGCCTAGATCGGAAGAGCGTCGTGTAGGGAAAGAGTGTAGATCTCGGTGGTCGCCGTATCATTAAAAAAAAAA
>CAXBRB010000181.1:0-5645 GCA_963977795.1 uncultured Acidimicrobiaceae bacterium | reverse complement strand
CCGCACACCCCGTCGACGCGGAGGCCGCGTGTGTACTGGAAGGCCTCGACGGCGGCCCGGGTCCCCTCACGGTAGGTCCCGATCTCGTCCAGGCCGGGGGAGAAGCCGAGGTCGGCCAAGCGGCGCTGGACGTCGGACACGGCATCCCCGCTCGAGCCGAGCCCGAGGTGGAGTTCGCCCCCGCTCACCGGGGGGCCGGGAGGGACGACCCCACCGTGGAGCGCTGACCCACGATCAGAGGTGCTCCGAGATCTCCTGCAGCAGCTGTCCCTTGCCCTTGGCCCCGACGATGCGCATGGCCGGCTGCCCGTCCTTGAAGAGGATCAGGGTGGGGATGCTCATCACCTCGAAGCGCTGGGTGACGGCGAGGTTGTCGTCGATGTTGAGCTTGGCGATGCGCACCTTCCCGGCCTGCTCCTCGGCGATCTCCTCGAGCACCGGGGCGATCATCTTGCAGGGGCCGCACCACTCGGCCCAGAAGTCCACCAGGACGGGGACCTCGGACGACTGGACCAGCTCGTCGAAGCTGGTGTCGCTCAGGGTGGTGATGTGCTCGCTCATGGGTTCCTCCTGGCCGGGCGGCCTGCGGTTCGGTTCGGTCTGGTCAACCCTCGCCGGCCCGGCGGCATTCCCCGTGGTCGGGGTGGGCCGGCGGCGGGGCGGTCGGTCAGTGGGCGGCGGCCTCGGACTCCAGCCACCGCTCGGCGTCGATGGCGGCCTGGCAGCCCGATCCGGCGGCCGTGATGGCCTGCCGGTAGCGGTGGTCCTGGACGTCCCCGCAGGCGAAGACGCCGGGGATGTCGGTGTGGGTGGTGCCTTCCTGGGTGATTAGGTACCCCGACTCCTCCATGGCCAGCTGTCCGGCGAAGAGGGCCGTGTTGGGCTGGTGGCCGATGGCCACGAACAGTCCGGTGACAGGAAGCTCAGACACCTCGCCATTTTGCGTATCTTGTACGCTTATTCCGCTTACTTTGCTATCACCATGGATGGCCACCACCTGAGCGTTCCACCGGAACTCGATCTTGGGGTTGTCGAAGGCCCGCTGCTGCATCACCTTGGAGGCCCGGAGCTCGGACCGGCGGTGGACGAGGGTGACCTTGTCGGCGAATCGGGTGAGGAACAGGGCCTCCTCGAGGGCCGAGTCCCCCCCGCCGACCACGGCGATCTCCTGGCCCCGGAAGAAGAAGCCGTCGCAGGTGGCGCAGGTGGAGACCCCGTAGCCCAGCAGGCGCTCCTCCTCGGGGAGCCCCAGCATCAGCGAGCGTGCCCCGGTGGCCACGATGACGGCGTCGGCGGCATACGTGGGCTCGGCGGCCTCGGGGTCGCCCACCCAGAGGCGGAACGGCCGCGCCGAGAGGTCGATCCGGGAGACCTTGGCCGTGACGTACTCGGTGCCGAACCGGGCGGCCTGGGCCCGGAAGGCCTGCATGAGCTCGGGCCCCATCACGCCGTCGATGAAGCCGGGGAAGTTCTCGACCTCGGTGGTCAGCATCAGCTGGCCGCCCGGCTGGTCGCTGGTGGAGGACGGCTCGCCCTCGACGACCAGGGGGGCCAGCTGGGCCCGGGCCGTGTAGATGGCGGCGGTGAGGCCGGCCGGGCCCGATCCGATGATGATGACCTGGCGGGACTCGGTCACGCCGCCCCTCCGGCGGTCCGGTCGATCCGCTTGGACCACGCCACCAGGCCCAGGATGACGAAGAGGGCGCCCACCACCAGGTCGGAGATCCACACCCGGCCGCTGAAGGCGTAGACGGTGAGGAGGCGGATGAGGGTGATGGAGACCAGGGTCACCGTCACGATGGCTGCGGTCAGCACGATGACCCCGAAGACGATGGCCCGGGTGGTCAGCGTCAGGGGCCGGACGGCCTTGACCCGGATCAGCTCGACGACGGCGTCGACGGCGTCCGCGCCCTTGGCGGGGAGGTCGTTCAGGGCGTCGAGCCCGGGCAGAGCGGGGGCGGGGTGCTCGGGCGGGGTGTCCATGGACCGAGAGGATACCCCGCCGCCCGACGCGGCCCCGAGGGGATCAGCCGGCGGTGATCCAGCAGAGCCCGATGGTCCCGGGCCCGGCGTGCGTGCCCACCACCGGGCCGAGATCGCTGATCACGACGGGGTGCTCGCAGGGGATGTCGGCCAGCAGGGCCAGGCAGTCATCGAGGTCGGTGGCCGCTCCGCTGGCCACGGCCAGGCGGTGGAGGGGGGCGGCGGCCCGGGCCTGGTCGGCCAGGTAGCGCAGCGAGCGGCTGCGGGTCCGCTGCTTGGACTCCTCGGCCACCACGCCGTCCACCACGGTGAGGACCGGCTTCATGGAGAGCAGCGATCCCAGCAGCGCGGTGGCACCGCCGATCCGGCCGCCCTTGGCCAGGTGCTCCAGGGTGTTGAGGACGCCGAGCACCCGGGTGCGGGGGATGAGCTCGGCGGCCCGGGCCTCCAGCGCATCGAGCCCGGCCCCGCTGGCGGCCAGCTCGGCCAGGTCGAGGACCAGCAGGCCGAGGGCCATGGTCAGGTTCATCGAGTCCACCACCCGGACCTCGATGACGTCCTCGACGGCCCGGGCGGCGCCGACCGCCGACTGGTAGGTGGCGGAGACGCCGGCTGAGAGGGTGATGCAGAGGACGCCGTCATACCCCTCGTCGGCGGCGGCCCGGAAGGCCTCCTGGAAGGCGCCGGGCGAGGGGGCGGCCGTCTCGGGCAGCACCGGGCTGGCCTTGCAGCGGGCCCAGAACTCCGTGGGGGTGAGTGAGACGCCGTCGATGAACTCCTCCTCGCCGAAGCGGATGGAGAGGGGGACGATGGTCACCCCGTGCTCGGCGGCCACCACCGCCGAGAGGTCGCACGCGCTATCGGTGACGATCCGGATCCTGGCCATGGGACTCCTCCCCGTCGTCGGCCGGGCCGCTCTCGGCCGGTCGTGGTGCTCCGGGGCCGTCCGGGTCGCCGGCCCCCTCCCCGGCGGCGTCCGCCGGATCGGCCGGCGCTGACCGGAGGAGCCGGAAGGCCGGCCGTCGGGGCACCGGGGCGAGTCTGCCACGGAACCCCTCCCCGTCGGGCTGATCATCGGTGCCGTCGGGCTCGGTGCCTTCGCCGCCGCCCGTGCTGCTCGGCGCCGGAAGCAGGCGCACGGCCGGCCGTCCGCCGTGAGGCGGTGCGGCGGACATGTCCGTGGCGGAGCCGTCGTCCGGTGCCGCCGGGTCCGGGGCACCCGACGACGCCGGGTCGGCACCGGACGCCCTCGTGTCCTCCCGCCTCTCGCCTGGCCCGCGCCCCGGTCCGGCGCGCCTGCGCCGGCGCTCCTCCCAGACGGCCATGGCCACCGTGGCCGCCCCGAAGGCCACCACGCCGACGACCACTGTGGCCACCACCCGGACCAGCAGGGCGAATCCCGAGCTGGCCCCGGAGAGGCTCACGGTGACCACCGAGGCGATGCCCATCACGGCCGTGGCCACCACCACCCGGAGCACCGGGGTGGTGAGCTCGGACCCCCCGAGCCCCCCTTCCCGCCGCCGCACCACGACCAGGGCCACCGCCGCGCCTGCGGTGTAGGCCAGGGAGAAGGCCAGGGCGAGGCCCTCCACGCCGAGCGGACCGACCAGGACCACGGCCAGGACGATGTTGATGACGTTCTCGACGATGTAGATCCGGAAGGCCGTCCGGGTGTCGTGCATGGCCTGGAGCACCCGCACCAGGTAGAGGAGGGTGCAGAACCCGGGCAGACCCAGGCACAGGACGGCCAGCGTGGCCGCGGTGGTGGACGCCTGGGCCGGCGTCTCGGCCCCGTGGGCCAGGACGAGGTCGATGAGCGGGTGGGACAGCACGATCATCCCCACCGCCGCCGGGATGATGATGGCCAGGATGCTGCGCAGCCCGAAGGCCATGCGGTGGCGGAAGGCGGCCAGGTCCCCGGTGGCCCACCGGGAGGAGAGCGAGGGGGTCACCGCACTCATGACCGACACGGCGATGATGCCGTAGGGGAGCTGGAAGAACGTGTAGGCGTAGGTGTAGGCCGACACCGCCCCGGGCACCCGGGCCCCGTCGGCCAGGGCCAGGACCACCACCAGGGCCACCTGGTTGCACAGCACGATCCCGAAGGTCCAGCCGGCCAGGCTGGCCACCCGACGGACGGCCTCGTGGCGGGGCTGCCACCGGACCCGGAGGTGGAGGCCGGCACGCAGCAGGCTGGGGACCAGCAGGGCGGCCTGCACCACGACCCCCAGGGTGGTCCCGAAGGCCAGCAGCACCAGTGCCGAGCGGTGGGCCTGGATGGAGGCCAGATCGGGGTGGGGCACCAGGGCGTGGAACCACACCAGGACCACGATGACGACCACGTTGTTGGCGATGGGGACGAACATCGGGGCGGCGAACCGGCCCTGGGTGTTGAGCAGGGCCGAGAACAGGGCGATCAGGCCGTAGCAGGCCAGCTGGGGGACGAACCACCGCAGCAGGAAGATGGCCGTCTGCTGCTGCTGGGCCACGTCGGCGTGGTGGTTGGTCACCGTGTACAGGTCGATGATCGTCGGGGTGAGGACGAAGAAGACGACGGTGGCCGCAGCCAGGAGGGCGATGGTGGCGGTGACCACCGCCGAGATGGCCTCCCAGGCCTCCTCGGCCGGCCGGGTCGACAGGTTGGACACGAACACGGGCACGAAGGTGGCGGCCAGGACCCCGCCGATGACGATGTCGGTGATGATGTTGGGCGTGGTGTTGGCCAGGTTGTAGGCGTCGGCGAACCCGCCGCCGGCCAGCGCCGCCGTCATGGCGATGATCCGGCCCACGCCGGTGAGGCGCGACAGGGTCGTCCCGACGGCCATGCCGGCCGTGGCTCCGGCCAGGCGCCGGGTGGAGGCCTCGGCCTCGGGGTAGGGGCCCTCCACCGGGGCGAGGACGCTGTCGCCCAGGTCGCCGGCGTCGAGGGCGTCGAACCCCTCGATCGGAACGGCGGCTCGGCCCTCGATGTGAGGGCCATCGACGTCACGGCCTTCGACGCCAGGACCCTCCACCGGAGGACCCTCCGCTGCGGCGCCAGGGGCGTCCCCGGCCTCCCGGGCCGGGCCGGGAAGCTCCTCGTCGTCGCTCACGGGCCGTCACCGCCGTCCGCTGGGCCTTGCGGCCCGGGCCCGTCCGGCATGCCGGACGGCGTCCGGCCGTCCTCGGCCTCCTCACCCTTGCGGATGCGGCGCCGACGGAGCGAGGTGCGCACCCACCAGGCTCCCAGGACGGCCACCGCTCCGGCCGAGAGGATGACCCCCACCACCGAGGTGGTGGCGGTGCGCACGGCCACGGTCCCCCCGACCAGGCGCAGGGAACGGTCGGGAGAGCGCAGGGAGACGGCCACCGTCGCCGTGCCCGACGTCCTGGCCTGCACGCGCACGTAGACCACGGTGGTGTGGTGGGGGAGGACGGTCACCGGGGTGGACCACCGCGAGGTCCCGCCGGGGAAGAGGAGCCGGTCGCTGCCCAGGGACAGCACACCGCCGACCGGATAGGAGGCGCTGGAGACCAGGGTCACCGGCACCCTGCCGCTGCGGGCGGTGAGGGTGATCTCCTGGTCGCCGCTGATGGCGAGCTGGCCGAGCTGGGCGTCGACGGCCGCCCAGATCGGAAGAGCACACGTCTGAACTCCAGTCACGGCTACATCTCGTATGCCG
>CAXBRB010000180.1:0-5814 GCA_963977795.1 uncultured Acidimicrobiaceae bacterium | reverse complement strand
TGCGGTCTTCTTGGCCGGAGCCTTCTTGGCTGCGGTCTTCTTGGCCGGAGCCTTCTTGGCTGCGGTCTTCTTGGCCGCTGGCCTCGTTGCTGCCATAGGTACTTCCTCCTTGGGGTTCAATGCCGACTTGAACGTCGAACCGGTGGAGAACCGAACACCGATAGACGCCGGGATCGGTACCACTGCACCAGTCCGCGGATTTCGCCCTGTCCGCTCCGCTCGGGCCACCGGCTGGAATGCTCCGAAGCCGACCACCGTCACCTTGCGTCCAGAACGAACCTCGGCGACCACTTCGTCGAACAGCACACCCACCACATCTTCGACGATCCTCCGTCGCACTCCCGTGCGGTCGGACACCGTCTGGACGAGTTGAGATCTGTTCAAGTGATCTCCTCAGCGATACGTAACCGATGACTAGCCAAATGGAAGTTGTCGGCTAGGTCAAGCACCAACGCGTCGCCTGCGCCCTGCAGCGCACCACGCACCATCCGTGGACGATCCGAACCACCGATGCACATCCACCGAGACCGACGGCGCCGTCGATGGGGTGTGGACAGATTCCCCACTGTTTGCAACGATAATTTCGACATCCGGGAAGACACCCCCGATCGCTGAACCTCGCGTTCGCCGCTGCTCCGGTGCCGCACGCACCACGACGACGAGGTTCACGGCGATGACAGGAACAGGGCACTCCACACACCGCGACGCACCGGATGGCGCACTCACCGGAGTCCGACGCGCCATGGCGGCCGGTGCGCACGGCGTCTACCTCGGACACGGCGCGGCCGGCTGGCACCAGGCCGGCGCCGAGCAGTCGGTCCTGGTGCTCGGACCGCCCCGCTCGGGCAAGACCTCGTCGCTGATCATCCCCAACGTCCTCGCCGCGGCCGGTCCCGTGGTCGCCACCTCCACCAAGCCCGACGTGCTCGACGCCACCGCCGGGGTCCGCCAGGTCGTGGGCACCGTGCACCTCTTCGACCCGACCTTCTCGGTGGCCGACCGGCCCGGGGTGCACCGCATCCGGTGGTCGCCCCTGCCTCGCTGCACCGCATGGCGGGCGGCGATGACCACGGCCCAGGCCCTCGTCCAGGTCACCTCCCCGGGCGGCACGGGCCTCGACCACTGGCACGAGCGGGCCCAGGCGCTCCTGGCCCCCCTCCTCCACGCTGCCGCCCTCGACGGCGCCGACATGCGCACGGTGCTCACCTGGGTCGACCGCCGCCAGGCGCTGCCGGCCCAGCGGATCCTGGCCGCCGAGCCGCCTGGCGCCGACGCCGTGGCCCGCCACCTCCTGGAGGGGATCACCACCACCGAGGAACGCGAGCTCAGCGGGATCTGGTCGACGGCCTCCGGGTCTCTCGGCGCGTTCCGGTCAGCCGAGGCCCTGGCCGCGACCTGTCGGCCCGATTTCGACGCCGCCGCCTTCGTGGCCTCGGCGGACGCGCTCTTCATCGCCGCCCCGGCCCACCACCAGACGTTGGCGGCTCCCTTGGTGGTCGGCCTCCTCGACGAGATCCGCCACGCCACCTACGACCTGTCCGCCCGGTCCGCCAGCCGGGGCCGGCCCCCGGTGCTGTTCGCCCTCGACGAGCTGGCCAACATCGCACCGCTCCCCGACCTGCCGGCCATGATCAGCGAGGGCGGCGGCCAGGGTCTGGTCACGTTGGCCTGCTTCCAGGACCTGTCGCAGGCCCGCCATCGTTGGCCGACCCGGGCGGACGGGTTCCCGTCGCTCTTCGGGACCACAGTGGTGCTGCCCGGGATCGGCGACGTGGCGACCCTCGACGCCCTGTCGGTCATCGGAGGCGACGAGGAGCTCGCCGTCCGCTCCACCTCGCTCGGCCGGTCCTTCGGCGACGATCCCCTCGGTGCGCTCTTCGGCGCCGGGCGCACCCAGTCCGGCCACCAGGTGGCCACCACCTTCCGGCGCCGGCTCCCGCCGGACGTGGTGGCCGTGGGCCGGCCCGGCCACGCCCTGACCTTCGACCACCGGAACCAGCCCGCCTGGATCCCCCTGCGACCGGCCCACCGGTCGGAGCCGTGGCGCTCGTTGCGGACACCCGACCTGGCGCTGGCCCCCCGGACACGCGCCCTCGGGCAGGACCTCGGTCCAGCCGGACGCTGAGGGACAGGGACGGCGCTCACCGGCCGAGTCCGTCGCCCCAGCCGACGGACCGGTCCACTCCACGATCCACCACGGGCGCTCGGATCTGCTCGTGGCCGGGCGAGGAGCGGCGGCGCACGTGATCATCGATGGGCGGCATCGCCCCGAGGCCCCGCAAGGCGGCGGCGACATCTTCGGCGCGGCGGACCGTGCACCCCGACGGGGAGGCCTCGGCCACCGCAGCCAGGAGGCGGCGGTGCTCGGGGCCCTCCCGCTGCCCACCAACGGTGGACCCAGAGCCCAGGGTCGGCGAGGCGACGTCGGCGATCCCGAGGGCGTCGGCCCGTCCGACCACCCGGGCGAGCTCGGACAGGTCGACGCCGACGTCGGCGGCCCGGGCACGCCAGGTGCGGACGAGGTCCGACCAGGCCAGCTCGGTGTCCTTGGCCGGCCGGTCGTGGTGGAAGTCCTCGGCCCAGCGGCCACGGGAGCGGGGTCGCACCGGTTCCTCACGGCCCCTGGTGCGCCAGCGGTGCTCGTCCATGGACGCGGCGCGCTGGGAGAATAGGCGGAGCGCCACCGGGTCGATCCCGGTGACCTCCCACCGGCCGGCGGCCGTCCGCTCCCACGCGACGCCGGCCCGGCGGACCAGCTCGTGGCGCAGGCGGGCGTCGTAGAGGGCGGATGCCGTGGCCACGTGCCGGAAGAGCCGCCGGGTGTCCAGACCCGACCACAGGCCATCGGGCCCCTGGGCCACGTTGGCCACCACCAGGTGGGTGTGCAGGTGGGGGTCGAGGGCCCGGCTGGTCCGGTGGGTGAACCCGGCGGCCACCAGTCCGGCTGCCGGCAGGTGGCGGACCGAGCCGCCCGACGACCGGCGGACGCCGGCGGCGTCCCGTTCGAGGTAGGCGGCAGCATCGGCCACCGCCTCGTGGTGGGCGGCGGTCACCTCCCGGGCCAGCTCGGCCGGGCCCAGCAGGCCGAGCAGGCTGACCGACTTGGGAGCGCACCACACCAGGTCGACACCGCCCACGGACCGGCCCGGCGCCTCCCGGCGCAGCCACCGGTCGGCCCCTGGGTCCCGACCGGCCAGGACCGCCTCGAGGTCGGCGGCGGCGACCTCGCCTCTGAGGCCCAGTCGGTCCGCACCCCGGCCGGACCACCGCCCGGGCGACTCGCCGGCGACCGGTCCCCGGCCCGCCGGTCCGAGGTCGGCCACGTAGTAGGCCGCCCGGTCGTCTCCCACCACCTGCGCTCGCAGCACGGCCGCTCCCGGCACGAGGGATCGCTCCCGCCATCGAGGAAGGCCCGTGCGGCCTGCGATGCGCCGACCGTGGGGTCGGCGCCGTCAGCGCAGTGTGCCAGGGCGCCGGGCCGCCCGCCAGGGGCGCCCGGGGCCGGTCAGTCCCGGTAGCGCCCGAGGATCCGGGCGGCCGCTGCAGCGGCCAGCCCGGCGTCGGATACCGGCTCGAGCACCGTGCTCTCCGGCCCGAGCCGCAGCAGGAGGCGCTCCAGCCAGGCCTGGCCGCCCACCTGGACCTCCCACACCGGTCGGTCGCCGTCCCCGTCGATCCGGGCCGCCGCCGGGATGGACTCCATGAGCCACTCGAGGGTCGGGTCCACCGCGATGCGCACCACGGCCGTGTCCGTCCCCGGAGCGAAGGCCCGCAGCGGGCCGTCGGCTGCCTCCTCGGCCGGCACCGCCTCGGGGGCGGCGGGGTCGAAGGGTGTCCCGAGCTCGGCCTCGAGCATCCGGTCGAGGCGGAAGCGGCGGACGCCGCCGGCCTCCTCGCACCAGCCGTCGAGATACCAGTGGCCCTCGGCGGTGAAGACCCGGTGGGGGACGACGGTGCGCTCCGAGGTCCCGTCGGTGGCCGCCGAGTAGTACTCCAGCCGGATCCGGCGGTGGTCCTCCAGCGCCGAGCGGACCAGGTCCAGCTGATCGGTGCTGTCGAGATCCACGGTGATGGCCAGGTCGCCGAGCACCCGGTCGAGCTTGGCGGCGGCCCGGGCCAGGGCACCCTCGGGGTCCGCTCCCGGGACGGCCAGCAGGGCCTGGCACGCCGCAGCCAGAGCCAGGCCCTCCCGGGAGGTGAAGCGCCGGGGTTGGGCCAGGGCGGCGCCGAGGCGGGCGGAGACGCCGTCCTCGGTCACCAGGATCTCCAGGAGCTGATCGGGGCTGTAGGGGGGGACCCCGCAGCAGGCGGCCATCTCCAGCTCTGCCACCAGGTCGGTGGCGGTCAGGCCGAACTGGGCGGCCATCTCGTCGACCGACGCCTCGCCCACCTGGGCCAGCCAGGTCAGCATGGACAGGAGGCGCCGGAGGCGGTCGTCGACCCGCAGGGCCGGGCTCATCGGCCCGTCCCGGCGGCGACCAGGGCCTCGAGGCGGTCGATGACGGCCTGGCGCACCTCGGGCGGCGAGAGGACCTCGGCCCGGTGCAGCAGGTCGAGCACCCAGTCCACCAGCGCCTCGGTGTCGGTCACCCCCATGCGGACGACGACACCCCCGTCGTCGTCCCGGCGGACCACGGCGGCATCGCCCAGCTCGGTCACCACCCGGGGCGCCTCGGCCCGGTCCACGGCCACCTCGACCTCGATCTGGTCGCCGTCACCGAAGCGCCAGGGCTCGTTGGCCGAGGACAGGGAGGCATCGAACCCCACGGGCAGCGTGGCCGTGCCGGCGTCGCCCAGCGTCACGGTGGTCTCGATCCGGTCGACCCGGAAGGTCCGCACGTCGCTGCGCCCGGCGTCCCAGCCCACGGCGTACCAGTAGCCCCCGTGGAAGCGGATGCCGCCGAACGACACGGTGCGGCGCTCGCCCCGGTAGCCGAACGTGGCCGGTGCCGCTGTGCGCACGGCGTCCCAGATGGCCGGGAGGGCCGGGAGGCCGGCCAGGCCGCCGAGGTCGATGGCAGCCGCCCCCGCCGCGTCCCCCGGGGAGGGCCGACCGGCCCCCACGCCCAGCTTGGCCAGCGCATGGTGGCCGGTAGGCTCGCCGAGGTGGACGGCGGCGACAGCCAGGTTGAGGGCGGCCTGCTCATCGGGCTCCAGCCCCAGGTCGGGCAGGTAGTACTTCGCGGGGTCGACCCGGTAGCCCTTCTGGTCCGGGCCCTCGATGTCGACGGTCTCCACCGGGACGCCCTGGGCCTTGAGCAGCTTCTTGTCCCGCTCGAACATCTGGCGGGCGGCCTCGGTGCCGGGCTCGGGGTAGCCGGGGATGTTGGCCAGCAGCTCGCTCTGGCTGCGCGGCCGGTCGGCGGCGTCCAGGAGGGCGAGCAGGAGGTCGGTCGTCCGCTCGAGCGGATCGGTGGCAGGCATCGGCGACAATCTACGTCGGCGACGGCGGGTTGCCTACCGTGACCGGCACCGCCGCCACCGGGGGGGCGTGGGCCTGGCACCCCCACCTGGCCGTCTGGGCCGGCCTGGCCGGCCTGGTCGTCGCCGTGGTCGCCGCCCACCGGCGGATGCGCCGCCGCGACCCCCATCCCGTCGAGTGGAGCCGGGCCGAGCGCACCCGGTTCGCCGCCGGGGTGGCGGTGGCCGCCGCCGCCCTGACCTGGCCGCTGGCCGACCTGGCCGCCCACTGGGCCCTGTGCGCCCTGGTCCTCCAGCGCAGCCTGCTGGCCCTGGCCGTCGCCCCCCTGCTGCTGGCCGGCCTCCCCTTCGACGTCCTCCGGGCCGTGACCCGGCCTGCACCGGTGGATGCCG
>CAXBRB010000179.1:0-5826 GCA_963977795.1 uncultured Acidimicrobiaceae bacterium | reverse complement strand
GTGGATTGCTGTGAGATTTCGCAGACTCGCGAACAATACGATGTGGTATGTTGGCGGCGCTCGACGCAATCCTGTGAACCCTGACGCGCTGGGGAGGTGGCCCGGCCCACCTCGGCTCGGTCTTCGCCGGCCCGGGCATGCCGATCGTGACGCTCGAAAAGATGGGCGATTACCGGTTGGAAGTGCCCGTGGAGGAGTCGCTGCTGCAGGGGATCCGCGCCGGACAGCGCGTCACCGTCGAGCTCGACGCCGCCTCCGGTGGGATCGTCCGGAAGATCCCGGACAGCGGGGGTGGTCCCGTGGGCATCACCTCCAACGGAACCTACGTGTGGGTGACCGACTCTCACGGCTCCGGGCCCACCCAGATCGACGCCGCCACCGGGGCGGTCCTTCAGAATCCCCCGTCCGGTGCGACGGGAGATCCCGCATCCGATGCAACTTCGCTCTGGTCGGAATTCCCAGCATCGTTCAGTGGACCAGGGATCATGCAGCGGAACGTTTCGACTGGTGCTCTCGTCCGGACAATCCCGCTCAGTGCCTCTTGGTTCGGGATCGCAGCCGATGGCGCCCATCTGTGGGTGGCGAACGGCAACGCGCGAACGGTCACGGAGCTCAGCGCATCGACCGGCAACGTCATCCGGACGATCCCGGTCAAGGACGCTCCGTATGGCATCACTGCGGACGGCTCCAACGTCTGGACAGCCAACTCCAACTCGGGCACGGTCACCAAGATCGACGGGTCGACCGGTACCGTCATCGGAACCGTCCGCGTCGGGAGAGACCCCACCAGCATCTCCTCGGCTGGCGGGCACGTCTGGGTCGTGAACAGCGCGGACCGCACCGTGATGGAGCTGAACGGAACGTAAAGCCGGCGATGCCCAGAGCAGTGCGACTCGCCGCAGGATCCGGTGAGACGAGGCGAACCATGCGCTGCCGGTCAGGCGCAGCGCCTGTTTCGCTACATCCACGTGCGGTGGGCGCTGAGGGACTCGAACCCCCGACCGGCTGGTTGTAAACCAGCTGCTCTAACCAACTGAGCTAAGCGCCCGGCCTCCAGACGCTATCCCCGGTCTGCACCCCGGTCACCCGCCGCCACCGCGTCGACCACGGCGTCGCACAGGGCCGCTGTCGCCCCGGCCACCGGTCGGCGTCGGTCACCGTGGCCGAGGGTGACGAGCTCGTCGCCACGGGCGTCGGCCACCGACGCGCCGGCCTCGGCGCAGATGAGCATGCCGCCGAGGTAATCCCACGCCCCGAGGGCCGAGCCCCCCAGGACGGCGTAGGCGTCGAGGGTCCCCTCGGCCACGGCGCACAGGTCCAGGGCAGCCGCCCCCAGGCATCGGTACTGGTTCCAGCCGAACCAGGACGGCGGGTAGCCGCTGAAGGCGATGATGGCCTCGTCCAGGCGCTCGCAGCCGGACGGGCCGATCGGGGCGCCGTCCCGGGTGGCGCCGCCTCCCCGCACGGCAGCGAACCGGGTGCCCGAGGCCTGGTTCACCACCAGGGCGACCCGGGGGCCCTCGGCATCCACGGCGCACAGGCTCGTGGCGAACCACGGGATCCCCCGGGCGGCGTTGGTGGACCCGTCCACCGGATCGACCACCACCACAATGTCGTTGCCCGCACGATGGAGCCCCGACTCCTCGGAGAGCACCCCGACCCCGGCCTCTTCCAGCACCCCCAGTGCGGCGGCGTCGGCGGCCAGGTCGCACCGGTACTGGCCGGCCCGGGTCCCGGCCGGGCCCCAGTCGTCCAGGCCGTCCAGGGCGGCCGCCACGGCGGTGGCGGTGGCGTGGAGGACCTCCAGCAGGCCGTCGTCGTCCATGGCCCGACGCTATCGGAGGGCGCGCCGGGGCCGGTAGGGTCGGGGGCGTGGCAGTGATCGACGTGGCCGGGTACGTGGCCGACCTGAAGGACCACTCGGTCGACCACGGCTTCCACGTCCACGACGAGCGCCACTTCGTCGAGACCTACTCGCTGCGCCAGGTGTGGGAGGTCGACCTCCACCCCGAGGACGGCTGCGGCGGCCCGCTGGACCTCCACCTCGCCCTCGAGGTCGACCCCCGGACCCTGCTCTCCTTCGAGGACGCCGTCTTCGGCCTGCCCGAGGACCAGGATCCGCCGGACGAGTTCCACTTCGCCCTCACCTTCACCTGGGCCTTGCCCCCGCTTCCCCATGCCCCCGACCTCCTCCGTCTGGCCATCGACCTGGCCGGGGTGGGGGGCATCGAGCTCCCGCTCGAGGTGTCGGCCATCGACTCCTACGCCTCGGCTACCGACGCCGCCGAGCGCCGCCTCACCATCGTGGCCCGCACGCCGGTCTCCCTGGCCCGGGTGCTCACGGGCGAGGAGATGATGTGCGACGTCTTCGACCGGTGCCTGGCCGTCAGCCGGTTCCTGCTCGACGCCTCCCCCACGTGGCTCGAGTGACCGCATCGCGTGCGCTGGCCCGCCCCCGGCTCCGCCGTGCCGTGGGCACCTTCGCCGCCGGAGGTGCGGTCCTGTTCGCCGGCACCGTGCTCTCGGCCTGCGGCAACAGCGCCCGCTCCCTGGCCCAGCAGGCCTGCACCCACGTGGATGCCTCGCTGGCCACCCTGGCCAAGGCCCAGTCGACCGCCGACCCGGCGGCCGCGCAGCAGCTCACCAAGCAGGCCTACACCGAGCTCCTGCGGGCCACCCCCATCGCCGCCCAGGCCGCCCGGGTCGACGGGCAGTGGCAGGCCCTGGAGTTCTCCATCTCCGAGGCCAACCGGGTGCCCGAAGCCCAGCTGGCCCCCTCGTTGCGGGCCCTGTGCGCCTCGGCCCAGCGGTCGGTCTTCAACCAGGTCCCTCCGCCGACGGCGCCACCGACCACTCGGTCGGCGCCATAGCTCAACCCGGCGGCGTCAGCCGCCGCTGAGGCGGGGCACCCCGGAGGCCGACGCCGTCACCGGAGGAGCCGCCGAGGACCCGGGGGTCGGGCTGAGCGGCCGGCCGGCCAGCTTGGCCCGTCCCATCGCCGTGGCCGGCGGGAGCAACCGGGCGGCCAGCCAGGCTCCGGCGGACGCCGTGGGGACCAGGTGGACCCCGTCGCCGTCCCGCAGCAGCACCCCGTCCACCGTGGTGGTGAACCGCCCGCCCGGGCAGGCCATGCCGCCGAAGTCGACCACCCGGACATCGGACGGGTGGGTGGCGGCCACCTGGTCCACCAGCTGGTTGAACCGGGCCAGGCGGGCCGGGGCGTCCTCGGGCCACGGTCGGCCGTCGGGCTGCTCCCCCGACGAGAAGCACGGCGCGGTGAGGAGCTCCACGTAGGCGCCGGTGGAGGAGGCCACGCCGACGGCCCGCTCCAGGGCGGCCCGGACCTGGGCGTCCACGGCCGGCTGGCCGATGTGGGCCCAGGACCCGCCGATCAGGCGGTCCATGACCTCCCACCGGCCCACCAGCACCAGGGCCACGTCGGGGCGGAACTGGCGCAGCGCCCCCTGCCACAGGGCCGGCCACCGGGCCGCCGGCGGGGCCGACGGGTTGCAGGCGTCCGCCATGGGATCAGCCGTCCCCTCGGCCCGGTACTGCGTGGTGGCCAGCACCCCGCAGCCGACGATGGCGGCGTTGTCGAGGCGCACCCCGTAGGCCTGCTCGGGCTGGGCCGCCTCCAGGGAGAAGCCCAGCCGCCAGGCCACCGAGTCGCCCAGCACGGCCACCCGGACCGTCGGGCCCACCGCGGCCTGACCGGTGGCGGCGACCGGTGCGGCCGCCTCGGCGGCCACGGGGAGGGTGGCCGCCACGATGGCACCCACCACGGCGGCCATGGCCCCGGCCGTGGCCAGCCACGTTCGCCACTCCGACAGCGAGAGCAGGCGGCCCCGCCGGATGGGCAGCTCGACCAGGAAGTAGGAGGCCGTGGCCACCGCCAGGGTGGCCACCAGGCGGACGGCCAGGAGCGACGGACCGGTGAGGTGGGTGCGGGCCGAGTCGAGGAGGAGGAAGAGCGGGAAGTGCCAGAGGTAGACGCCGTAGGAGATGACCCCCAGCGAGCGCAGCGGCGCCACGGCCAGAACCCGGGCCAGGCTCCCGGCCTGGGCGGTGACGACGGCGAAGAGGAGCACGGCGACCACCACGGCCACGGCAAGCTCGCCGCCCCCGAAGAGGAGGCCCGTCGGGCCGTCCAGGCGGGCCCACAGGGCGAGCACGGTGGCCAGGGCGGCCCAGCCCGCCACCTGGCCGGCCACCCGGGCCCACCGGGTCCGCAGCTCCCAGGCCCGGATGGGTGTGGCGCTCGGGCCCCGTCGGCGGTGGACGTCGCGCCGGTGGGCCGGGGCGGGGCCGAGGCCGACGGTCCCGGCCGAGGGGTGGATCCGGTCGACCACGAGCTCGGGCACGGGCAGGGGGGCCGGCCGGCGGTGCTCGGCCCACAGGGCCAGGCCCACGGCCAGGGCCGCCCCCACCAGGATGTCCTGGCACCGGGTGTCGGTCCCCTCGTAGAGGCGGGTGAAGGAGGCACCGTGCAGGTAGTGGAGCCGCATCACCAGGGCCGAGCCGGCCGCTCCGGCCACGGCCACGGCCAGGACGGGCAGCAGGCGCCGGGACGGCCGCAGCCGGCGCCCGACGTGGAGGAGCACCAGGACCACCGGCGGCCACACCAGGTAGAACTGCTCCTCGATGGCCAGGGACCACATGTGCTCGAGCGGCGAGGGCGCCGCCGTGGCCGCGAAGTAGTTGGCCCCGCCGAGGATGAAGTGCCAGTTGGCCACATACAGCAGGGACGAGAGCGCATCCAGGCGGAGCCCCGACATCCCGGCCGGCCCGGCGGCGAAGCGGGCGTAGGCGGCCACACCGACCAGCACCAGCAGGAGGGCGGGCAGCAGCCGACGGGCCCGGCGGGCCCAGAACCGGCCCAGGCGGATCGTCGCCCGCTGTCCCCACTCCCCGATGAGCAGGGAGGTGATGAGGAAGCCGGAGAGGACGAAGAAGATGTTGACGCCGAGGAAGCCGCCGCCGCTCAGGGGAGCGCCGCCGTGGTACAGCAGGACGCCGAGGACGGCCACGGCCCGCAGCCCGTCGAGGGCGGGCACGTACCCGAAGGCCAGCGGCCGGCCGCGCACGGCACCGGGGGGCACGGACATCGGCTCGACCTCGGGTGCGGCGCGCATGGGTGGTGGGGGTCCTTCCGACCAGGACGGTGCCCTCCGTCCGCAGGCCGGTAGGGCTCCGTCAATCTTCGCAGACAGCGCCTGGCCCGTCCACGGGCGGCCCGGGCCCACGGCGGTCGGTGGCCGTGCCACGACCCGGCGTGCCAGGACGGCCGGGACGCTTCCCTCGGGCCGCCGGGGTCAGGGCAGCTCCACGGGCCGGTCCCGGTCTGACGGCGCGGTCGCCCCCCGGTCCCGGGCGTCGTCGGCGGCAGCCCGGGCCACCACCTCGAGCAGGCGGAGGGTGTCGGCCTGGAGGTGGCGTCGGGCGGCGATCAGCAGCGCGGCACCGGGATAGGCCAGGGGGAGGACCACCAGGAAGGCCGTGCGCAGGTTCCCGCCGAAGTGCTGGGCCACCACAGCGGTCACCAGCGGGGCGGCGGCCGTGCCGCAGACCACGCTGACCAGGTTGAAGGTCCCGAACCCGGTGCCCCGGAGGTGGGAGGGGACGGCGTCGGTCAGGCCGGCCCGCAGGGCGGGGACCGCCGAGGTGGCGAAGAAGAACCCGACGAGCTGGAGCGGCAGGCAGGCGGCCAGCGGGAGGTCGGCCAGCGACACGATGATGACGGTGGTGGCCACGGCCAGCTCGACACCGGGGAGGACCACCCGGGCACCGGCCAGGCGGGTCACCAGGCGGTCGGCGACCCGCCCGCCC
>CAXBRB010000178.1:0-5833 GCA_963977795.1 uncultured Acidimicrobiaceae bacterium | reverse complement strand
CGGTGAACCGCCCGCGGAACCACCAGTCCGCCCCGTCGAGGTCCTCGGGCGACGGCTCGGCCCGTCCGGCGTCGCGCCACGCCCCCGCCGCCGTGCCGGGGACGGCGGCCGGCGTCCAGTCGAGGGCGGAGGTCTCGAGGGCGGCCGGCGAGGTCAGCAGGCCGGCCGGGGCCGGTGCGCACTCCCAGGCCACGTCGGCCAGGAGGTCCACCGTCCAATCCGGACGGGGCCGGTCAGGCGCCATAGCACCGGTCGAGGACGTCCATGGCCGACGCCCACCGCTCGGCCATGACTCCCAGGTGGGGCGCGAGGTCCACCGTCCGGCCCCGCACCACCCGGGCCAGCGAGAACTGGAGCGCCTTGGCCCCCTCGGCCAGCCCGGCCAGGGCGTCGGCCGCGGGCCGGGCACGGGGGCCGTCCCGGTCGCACAGCCAGGTGACGAACGAGGCGGCCACCTCGGCGCTGGCCCCGCACTGGCGGCACAGGCCGAAGGCGTAGCGGTGGAACGTCTCGAGGTCCTGGCCGGCCAGCCAGCCCAGATCGGCCTCCAGGCGGGCGCCCATGCGGACCACCGGGTTGTCGGCCGGCCGCCGCCCCAGATGGTCGGCGACCAGGGGGAGCACCCGGTCGAAGAGCCCCGGGTCGTCCCGCCGGATACGGTCCAGCCGGACCTGCTCCACATACGGGGGCAGCGCCGTCGGGTCGGCATGGGCCCCGAGGCGGAACACCCCGTCGAAGTCGTCGCCGGCGAGCTCGAAGTAGCCGGCGTTGTGGAAGTAGCCCAGGGTGCGCGCCCCGGTGTCGATGGCGTTGGGGACGATGGTGCTCTTCACGTGGTCCGACCGGTAGGCCACGCCCCGGGTGTCGGGCAGGAACCACGAGTCCGCCTCCACCGTGCACAGGTTGCCCAGGCCGAGCTGCTCGTCGACGTGGTCGGCCACCGGCCGCCAGACGTTCATCTCGGCGACCTCAATGCCGAACACGGTGCGGAGGTCCTCGGGCGGGTACTTGAAGAACGTCCACTGGTCGCCGGCGAAATCCGCGCTCAGGGTGAACGCCGCAGCGGCCAGCGGGTCAAGGCCGAGGCCGTGGAGCACCTCGATCCACACGTCGACGTAGCAGTTGGTCTCCGTCCAGGTCCGCTCACCGGCGTGCAGCGGGTGGGGGGTGAAGGTGGCCGCCTCCAGCGGGAGCAGCGCCTGCGGCACGGCCGCCTACCGGGCCAGCGCCGCCCGCACCCCGGACGGCCACCGGGCCGGATCGGTGCCGTGGCGGTCGAAGAGGGCAAGGGTGATCCGGTCGATGCCGAACCCGAAGCAGGCGGTGTGGGCCACCGCCCCCTCGGCGGTGGTGATGGCGAACGGGCGGCCGAAGTGGTCGAGGTGGCAGTTCGACGACGCCACGGCCGTGGGGCGCCCCGAGGCGAAGGCCGGGGTCACCAGCTCGAACTTCAGCTCCTCGGCCCGCTGGTTGGCGGCCAGCATGCGGCCCGGCCGCCCGAAGAACGGGTCGTTGGCTGCCACCTCCTCCACCGGGAGGCCGAGTCCGGTCAGCACCTCGGCCCCGATGCCCAGCCAGCGATCGCGGTGGGCCCGGGCGCCCTCGGCGCTCCCCAGGTAGACCCAGTCGTGCTGGCGGAAGGACTGCATGCGGAAGGGGTCCGGGCTCGGTTCACGGCGGAAGCACCAGCCGGCGATCTCGGCGAGACGCCCCCCTTCGGGCAGGATGCCGCGCTGGGTGGGGTAGAGCGGATGGCACACCGCCGGGCACAGGACGAGGTCGGTGGCGTCCAGGAGGGGGGCGCGGTCGTCGCCGTCGTCGGCCCGCCGCACCAGCTCGGCGTGGTCCCGCTCGTCGCCGGCGAAGGTGTGGACCGACCCCATCTGGTCCGGGAACGACTCGAGGTACCCGTTGGCCCGGAAGACCTCCCAGGGCATCACCGGAGGGAACCGCAGGCTCAGTACGGCAACCCCTCCGCCGGCGGCCAGGGCCAGTGCATCGACGCCGGCGGCCACCGCCTCGTACTCGGCCGAGCGCCCGTAGACCCCGTCCACCCCGGTGGCCACCAGGACCCCGTCGTCCAGCAGGGACCGGCGGAACGCCTCCCACGGCACGTCGGCGACGTCATCGGGCGCACCACCCCGGCCCGCAGCGGTCCCGGCCACCGTGGTCACTCGCCCCGGTGGGCCAGGAGCATCTGGGCGTTGTTGGCCAGGATGCGGTCGTTGTTGACCATCAGCGCGGCGCCCATGGCGTCGCGCAGGTGCCGGCCCAGGCTGTAGGGCGAGTCCAGGCGGTACGACGCCAGCCCGCAGATCAGCATGCACTCGCGCACGATGTCGACCACGGCGGTCGACGCCGTCACCTTGAGGGCGTTCATCCCCACCCCGAAGCCGACGGCGGCCAGCCGGTCGGCATCGGCCTCGGCGGCTTCGTAGCGCACCACGGCGGCCCGGACCGAGTCGGTCAGCTCCTGCAGGGACGCCGAGACCTCGGCCAGGCGCAGCGCGGCCGGGGGAAGCGTCCCCGGCTTCTTGCGGGCCTCGGCCTGGACGAAGCGCCGGGCCAGGTCGACGGCGTCGGCGGCGATCCCCAGCCACAGCGAGCTCCAGGTGAGGTGGGCGGTCGGCAGCATGGTCTGTCGGGAGATGTCGGCATAGGGGTCGTCGAGGACCGCGCCGAGGGGACCCGACGCCCGCAGGACGTAGCCAGACGAGCAGGTCCCCCGGAAGCCCAGGGTGTTCCACTCCCCTGCCGGCTCGAGCTCGAGCTCGGGCGGGCGGCACAGGACGAGCACCTGGTCGCTGGCCGGGCTCGCCGCGGTGCGGCGCGCGGTCACCAGCACGGCGTCGGCGTCGTCCGCGTACGACACCACCGGCGTCTCCTTCTCCAGGTGGAACCGGTCGTCTGCCACCTCGAGGTGGCAGACGCTGGAGCCGACGTCGCCACCGGTGCCGACTTCGGTGGTGGCCGAGGCCAGGAGCAGCTGGCGCTCGGCCAGCTCGGCCAGGAAGGCGCGCAGCACCGGGGACCGCCCGTGGCGCACCAGGCAGGCCACCTGGATGTGGTGCATGGCCACGATCATGGCGCTCGAGGCGCACCGCCGCCCCAGGGCCACCAGGCCGTCGCACACCTCGGCCAGGGTCGCCCCTGCACCGCCCAGCTCCTCGGGGACCAGGGCGGCCAGCAGGCCGTCGGCCGCCAGGGCCCGGACCGTCTCGACCGGGAAGCGGGCCAGCTCGTCGACCTCGGCGGCATGGGGGCCGGCCACGGACTCGGCCACGGCGGCCATCCGGGCGGACACCTGCCCGGCCGGGCCCCGCTCGGGCGGGGACGCCGTCCGGTCGACGGTGGTGGCCACGTTCTCAGGCCCCGGTCATCTCTGCCACCGCCTGGCGGATGGACCGGATCGATTCGAAGGTCGACTTCTTCAGCATGGTCTCGTCGAACTCGAAGTCGAAGGCGTCCTCGAGGGCCAGCATCACGTTCACGCTGGCGTGGGAGGTCATGCCGGCACCGAAGAGGTCGGTGTCCTCGTCCAGGGTGTCCACGGGGACGGCCAGGCGGCCGTGCTCGGTCAGGACCGTGCGGATCCTCTCGTCGCTGTTCATGGCTGCTCCTTGCGCTCCGTCCGCCCGGCGTGGTCCGACGGCCTGCTGATCCCGGGTGCCCGGCGGTCCGGCCGGCACCGCCCCACCGCCACCGCCGAGGCCGAGCCCCCGTCGTGGGTGATGCTCACAGTGAGGTCATCCAGTCCCGCAGCCTCGGCGAGCTCGGCGGCCGAGCCCGTGAGGACCACGTCGCACCAGCCCTCGGGGCTCCGGTGGACCTCGATAGTACGCCAGTCCGGTCGTGCGTCACCGGGCCGAAGGACCTTGATCACCGCCTCTTTTGCCGCGAACCGGCCGGCCAGGCCGTCAGCCGCCGGTGCGGCGCCTCCGGCGGGGTCGGGCCGGCACGACGCCAGCTCGGCCGCCGTGAACACCCGCTCGAGGTAGGCCGCCCCGAACCGGTCGACCGATGCCGCGACGTCGTCGACCGCCACCAGGTCGATGCCCACCCGGAGGTCGCCGGCGGGCGACCACGTCGTCACGCCGCACCTCGGGGGAGGCCGCTGGCCGGGGGCCGGGGCGCCCACGGCCGCCGGGGACGGCGGCGCCGGGCCAGGACGGCCCGATAGCAGTCCACATACCGGTCGGTCACCGCCGGCCAGGCGAAGGCCTCCACGGCCCGGTGTCCGGCGGCGGCCACCGATCGGCGGAGGGCCTCGTCCCCGAGCAGCCGCTCGAGGGCGTGGGCCACCGCAGCGGTGTCGACCGGATCGACCAGCAGGCCCGTCACCCCGTCCTCGATGAACTCGGGGGCGCCCCCCCGTGACGTGGCGACCACCGCCGTCCCGGCCCGCCACCCCTCGAGGGCCACGATCCCGAAGGGCTCCAGCCGGCTGGGCACCACCAGGACCTCGGCGCCCGCCATGGCCACCGCCACCTCCTCGCGGTCCATCCGGCCGACGAAGTGGACCCGCTCGCCGATCCCCGACTCCTCGGCCTGGGCCTCCAGGTCGACCAGGGCCGGGCCGGCCCCGCCGATCACCAGGTCGGCGGTCCGACGGCCCGGATCCATGGCCGCATACCCGGCCAGGAGGAGGTCGAACCCCTTCTTGGGGACGACGCGGCCGAGGGCGAGCACGTAGGGACGACCCTCCAGCAGGGGACCAGGCCGGCCGTCGGCCACCGGCACCCCCGCCCCGAGGTCGACGGCGTTGGGGATGACGGTTCCTGCGCCCGCCGGCAGCCCGAACCGGTCCACGGCGTCGGCCAGGGTGAAGGCCGAGCATGCGGTCACCGCAGCGGCCTGGCGCAGTCCCGTGCGCAGGGAGGCCCGGAGCACCTGGGAGTGCTCGAAGATGTCGGCGTCGTCCATCAGCGTCTCGCCCTGGAGGGTGACGACCAGGGGGAGGCCGGTGAGCTGGGCGAGGGCGGTGGCGTAGGTCCCGTTGGGTCCGAAGCACTGGACGTGGAGGAGGTCGGGGTGGAACTCGGACACCGCCCGGTGCAGCGAGCGGAGCGTGCGCGGGCCGATCGTGCCGGTCCGCCACAGAGCGCCGGCATTGGTGGCCGGCAGCGGCATGGGGAGCCGCCGGACGACGATGCCGTCCATGATCCCCGCAGACTCGGCTCCGGCGTCGTCGGGATTGCCCGTCCACACCTCGACGTGGTGGCCGGCGGCGACGAGGTGGAGAGCCAGGTGGCGGGTGAGCTCCTCGACGCCGCCGACGGAGGGCGGATAGGCGCTGGGCAGCAAGGCGACGCGGGTCATGGCTCGTCGCAGATCGTACGCCCCGGCGGGCGGCGGGCGGGGTGCATCAGGCGGACGGCGGGAGCATCACGGTCGGACGTCGAGCCAGGGGTCCACGGCAGCGGCCACCGCTCCGGCCGGCAGCGGGGCGAGCCGGCTCCAGGAACCGACGCCGGGCGACCAGCGGGCCGAGAAGGCTGCGGCGTACCAGCCCGAGAGGTAGTCCTGCTCGGCGCAGTCGCAGGCGGGCGCCCACGTGGACGGATGGATGCCCAGGGCGCCGGCCACGGCGTCGTGCCCGCCCCGCGGCTCGACCAGCGAGGCGTCGACCTCGTGGCCGATCTCGAAGGCGGTGATCCCGGCCAGCTGGGCCACCGTCTCCCCGGGGTACACGTAGAGCGTGGAGGTCCCGCCGGCCTGTCCCCAGGTGAAGACGGTGTTGCCGTAGAAGCCCGCCGACGGCGCCTCGGCGATCGACCGGAATTCGATGTGGAACCCCGGGAGGGTCTGCCAGGGGTAGCGGACCAGGGCCAGC
>CAXBRB010000177.1:0-5889 GCA_963977795.1 uncultured Acidimicrobiaceae bacterium | reverse complement strand
GAGTTCAGACGTGTGCTCTTCCGATCTGCGTGCCGGTGCACCCCGGCCGCCCGGGCCCGGGCGGCCCGGCGGGTGTCGGGCCCGCTCCTCGACCGCTTCGCCCTGGCCGTGCGCGTCGAGCGGCCACCGGTCGAGCAGCTGCTGGGTGCCGCTCCCGGTGCGCCGACGGCCCCGGCGGCCCGCCGGGTGGCCGACGCCCGGGACCGGGCACGGTCCCGACAGGGCGGGCTGAACGCCGTGCTGGGCCCCGACCTCCTCGAGGCCCACGCCGCCCTCGCCCCCGACGCCGCCGACCTGCTGGCCGCCCACCTCCGATCCGGCCGCTGCACCGTCCGGGGCCTCCACGACCTCCGGCGTCTGGCCCGCACCCTGGCCGATCTGGACGGCCTCGAGGGACCGCTCGGGCCGGAGGTCGTCGGTGAGGCCATCCACATGCGGGGGAGTCGTGCGCTGCTCATGGGCGAGGAGGCGGCATGACCGGGACCGCAGAACCAGGACGGGTCGGGGACCGGGACGGGCATGCGAGGCACGAGGATGCCTGCGCGGCGGCCTTGGTGGAGCTGGCGGGGATGACCCCGGTGCGCCTGGCCCGCATCCTGGACGGCATGGGTCCGTCGGTGGCGTGGGCGGCGCTGGCGGCTGGGACCCATCCGGCCGACCGTGCGCGCCGGTTCCGGGGAGAAGCGGCCGGGACCGCACCCGAGGCCGTCGCCGAGCGCTACCGGGCGGCCGGGGTCGCCGTGCTGCTCCCGGGCCGCCTCGGGTACCCCGGCGCCCTGGAGGGCGATCCGGGCGCCCCTGCCGTCCTCGGTGCGCTGGGCCACCCCGGCGTCCTGGACGGCCGGCCGGCGGTCGCCGTGGTGGGAACCCGGTCGGCCACGCCGTACGGGGCACGGGTCGCCGCGGACCTGGGCCACGACCTGGCGGCCGCCGGCGCCGTGGTGGTCTCGGGCCTGGCCCGGGGCATCGACGGCGCCGCCCACCGGGGTGCCCTGCGGGCGGCTGCCGCTCCACCGGTGGCGGTGGCCGGGACGGGCCTGACCTGTCCCTACCCCGAGCGTCACCGTGCCCTGTGGGAGGCCGTGGCCGAGGCCGGCGCCGTCCTGTCGGAGGCCCCGCTGGCCGCCCCGCCCCGCCCGGGCGGCTTTCCGGCCCGGAACCGCATCATCGCTGCCCTGGCTGACGTGGTGGTCGTGGTGGAGTGCCACGCCCGGGGTGGCTCGCTCCACACCGTGGAGGCAGCGGCCCGCCGCGCCATCCCCGTCCTGGCCGTGCCCGGGTCGGTGCACAGCCGGGCGTCCGACGGTGCCAACGCCCTGCTGGTCGACGGGTGCGCTCCGGTCCGGGATGCCGCCGACGTCCTGGCCGCCGTGGACCTGGCCCGCGCCGCCCGGGGCCGGCCGGCCGTCGGGGCGGCGGAACGGGAGCCAAACCGGGTGGGCGACCGGGCGGCGGGCAGAGCAGCGGTGCCGGGGGGACCGGGCACGGCACCCTCGGACCGGCTGGAGCGCGCCGTCCTCGACGCCGTGGAGTCCACGCCCACGGCGGTGGAGACGGTGCTGGCCCGGACCGGTCTCAGCGTGTCAGCCGCCGTGGCCGCCGCCGACCGGCTGGTCGGCCGGGGTGCGCTGGTGGCCGGCGCCGGGTGGTGGTCCCGGCCGTGACCGTTCCGCCCGGCCTCACGAGCCCATGGTCGGGGCGGACCTGGTCCGGAGGCACCCGGGCAGGGAGGCCTCGAGAGGAGGGACCTCAGGCCGAGGGGAACGAGCTCTGCTGCCAGCCGATCGAGGCGTCGGTCACCGCCGCCGGGGACGGGGGGACGAGAAGGGAGAGGGCCGCACAGGCTGTCTGGTTGGTCTGAGCGCCGTACCAGGTGCCCTGCGAGGAGGACCACCACAGGTACCAGCAGGTGCCGTCCGAGGACCGGGCGGCCAGGTTGACCGCACCCGTCCCCCCGGCATCTGCGAACACGCTCACCGTGGTGGGCCCGGTGGAGGCTCCGAGGGTGAAGGTGACCGACGGCTCAGCGGCGTGCAGGGCAGTCGGGGAGACCGAGCCGGTCGCCGCTGCCGCGGCCAGCTGGGACTGGACCGTGCTGCGGGCGGTGGCCAGCGACTGCTGGGCCTGGGCGGCGTCGGCGGCGGCCACCACCGTGGTGTCTGGGCCGATCGAGCCCGATGACGGACCCATCGACCGGCGCACCAGCACCATGCCCACGACGATCACGATGAGCACCAGGGCCATGACCAGGAAGCCCGAGACCCCGCGCTCGTCCTGGCGGCGCATGCTGCCCGCCCTGCCGGTCCACTCGCCCCCACGGCTGTACGACGTCGGTTCCACCTTCTCGACGCTACTGTGCCGACGTGTCCCCGCACCATGGTCCCGTGCCTGCGCCACCCCGGTGGGCGGGGGTCGGCGTGGCCGTCGACCCGGCGACCCTGGCCGGCGCCGTACCGCTCGGGTCGACCCTGGCTGACGTCGCCGGAGCCGCCGAGGCCGCCGGGGCGTCGTCGCTGTGGGTCGTCGAGCCGTCAGGTCGGGACGGCGGCATCGACCCCTACCCGGTCCTCGGCGCGCTGGCCACCGCCACCCGGACCGCCCATCTCGCCGTCCTGCCCGCCGGTCCCGACCGGCGGGCGCCGTCGATGGCAGCCAAGATCATCACCGGGGTCGACGTGCTCTCCCACGGCCGGGCCCTGCTCGCGGTGGGCGCCGATCCCGCCGGCGGGCCCGAGGGGACGGCCCGGCTGGAGGAGGCGCTCGCCATGGCCGGTGCGGTGCTGGTCGGCGAGGACCCCACGGTCGAGGGCCGGTTCTGGTCCATCCGGGACGCCGTGAACCGGCCCCGCCCCGTCCAGGCCGGCGGGGTGCCGGTGGTGGTGGTCGTCCGAGGGGTGGGTGCCGAGCGTGCTGCCGTGCTGGCGGTGGCGTCCGGCGCCGCTGACGGTGTCCTGGTGGACGGCGGTGCCGACGCAGTGGCGGCCGCCCGTGTCGCCGCCGAGCGCGCCGGCCGTCCGCACGTGGCCGTGCTGGCCCTGGTGGCCATGGGCCAGCCGTGGCCACCGGAGGCCGACGGGATCGTGGTCTGGTGGGACGGCACGGACCGCACGGCGCTGGCCGGCCTGCTGGCCCCAGCCTGATCCGCTGCCGTCGGGCCCCGCTGCCCGTCTCGGGAGGATCGGGACGCCGAGCCCCGGGAGGTCAGGCGGTGGCGCCGGGCTGCATGAGGATGGTGTCGATCCGCACCCGGTAGGTCACCCGCACCTCGCCGGGCTGGCGCATGGGGTAGGAGTCCACGCCCATGTACTTCTTGGCCAGGGCGTCGATGTGGGCGTCCGCCCCGTCCTCGCTGGCCTCGACCGTGCCCCGGAGGACCACCGGGCCATAGGGGTCGTCGGGGTCGATGACCGAGATGGCCACGTGTGGATCCCGGGTCAGGTTGGCGTCCTTGGCCCGGCCGCGGGCGGTGTTGAAGCGCACCTCGTCCCCGTCCACGTCGATCCACACCGGGGTGATGGTGGGCCGGCCCTGGCGGTCGACGGTGGCGATGTCGGCCAGGACGGGGCGGGCCAGGAGGGCCCGGGCGGCTTCGGTCAGGATGGTCGTCACGGGATCCTCCTCAGGGGTCGGCCGACATGGTGTCGGCCGGTCGGGCAAGCCTACGGGCTGAGCCGCCTCCGACGGTCGTGCAGGCGTCCGCCCTTCACCGGTCCGGCCCGGGTGCCGGCAGGCCGCTGCTACGGTGCGCCCATGTTGATCGGAGCGCACGTGCGGGCCGGCAAGGGCCTGGTGCCGGCCCTCGCCCACGGGGCCGAGATCGGGGCCGACTCCGTGCAGATCTTCACCCAGAGCCCGCGGATGTGGAAGCCCTCTCAGTACAGCGATGAGGTGCTCGAGGGGTACCGGGCGGCCCAGGCCGACCATCCCTCGGTGCGCTCGACGTTCTGCCACGCCACCTACCTGATCAACCTGGCCTCCCCGGACCCCGAGCTGGCCGCCAAGTCCCGGTCGTGCCTCTCGGCCAACCTGGCCACGGCCGACGGCATGGGGGCCGAGGGCCTGGTGCTCCACATCGGCAGCCACCGGGGGAGCGGGTTTCCCGTGGCCCTGCCGGCGGTGGCCGAGGCCCTGGTGGGCGCCCTCGACGAGGTCGATCCGGCGGGCTGCCCGATCCTGCTGGAGAACGCCGCCGGAGCCGGGGACACCGTCGGCCGCTCCTTCGAGGAGCTGGCCGAGGTGCTCGAGGCCGCCGGTGGCGACGAACGCCTGGGCGTGTGCCTGGACACCCAGCACCTCTGGGCCTCCGGTGTCCCCTTCGCCACCGTGGCCGAAGCCGATGCGCTGGTGGCGCTCATCGACGCCACGGTGGGTCTCGACCGGCTGCGCTGCATGCACCTCAACGACTCCAAGGTGGCGTTCGGGGCCAACAAGGACCGCCACGAGAACCTGGGGGAGGGGACCATCGGCGCCGCCGCCCTGGCCGCCCTCCTCGGCCACCCCGACCTCCAGGAGGTGCCGGCCATCCTGGAGGTGCCCGGCGAAGGCGACGGGCCCCGGACCGAGGACGTGGCCGCCGCCCGGTCGATCCTGGCTGAGGGGCTGGCCCTCCGGTCCTGACCCCCGGCACGGGGTGCGCCGCACGGCGGGTGGAGTAGAAATGGGAACCATTCCCATCTAGGGTGGCCCCATGACGTCCGTCCGGACCGCCGCCCGCCGCCGGGCCCGAGTGATGGTGGCGCTGGCGACCGCGCTGGTGGCGCTGCCGGGGTGCGCCGTGGCGTCGCCCGATGGCGGGCAGGGTGCCGGCACCGGTTCGTCACGGGTGGTGGCCGTGGTGGCCGCCGAGGACATGTGGGGGAGCCTGGCGGCCCAGGTCGGCGGGTCCCACGCCCGGGTGACGAGCCTGGTGGCCAGCCCGGCCACCGATCCCCACGCCTACGAGCCCACCGCGGCAGACGCCCGCCGGTTGGCCGACGCCGGCCTGGCCGTGGTGAACGGCGCCGGGTATGACCCGTGGATGGACCGGCTCCTCGCCGCCGCCGGCGGGCATCGCCGGGTCCTCGACGTCGGTGACCTGGCCCGGGTGGCCCCCGGAGCCGACCCCCACCTCTGGTACCGCCCGGACGTGGTGGACGCCGTGGTGGCCGCCCTGGCCCGGGACCTGGCCGCTGTCGACCCGGCCGATGCCGGCTTCTTCGCCGCCCGGGGCCGGCAGGTGGCCGAGACGGGGCTGGCCGGCTACCACGCCGCGCTGGCGTCGATCCGGTCCCGCTTCGCCGGCCGGCCGGTGGCCGCCACCGAGTCGGTGGCCGCTCCGCTGTGCCGTGCCCTCGGCCTCGACCTCCTGACCCCGCCGGCCTTCCTGCGCGCCGTCACCGAGGGCATCGACCCCTCGCCCGCCGCCCGGGCCGCCGCCGTGGACCAGGTCACCTCCCACCGGGTCGATCTGCTGCTGGTGAACACCCAGAACCAGGCACCCGATGTGCGCACCCTGGTGGACGCCGCGCACCACGGGGCGGTCCCGACGGTGGCGCTGACCGAGACCCTGGTCCCCGCCACCGCCACGTTCCAGGCGTGGCAGACCCGCCAACTGACCGTCCTGGCCCGCACCCTGGAGGACGCCCGTGGCTGATCCCGTCCCGCCCGCTCCCGCCGCCGCCGACCCGGCGCCCGCTGTCCGGCTCACGGGGGCCGCGGTCCGGCGCGGGCGGCGCACCATCTGGTCCGAGGCAGACCTGACCGTCCCCCCGGGGTCGGTGGCCGCCGTGCTCGGGCCCAACGGCTCGGGGAAGTCGACGCTGATCCAGGCCGTCCTCGGGGCGGTCCCCCTGGCGGAGGGTCGCATCGAGGTGCTCGGCCGCCCGGCCGGCCAGGGTGGGAGCGAGATCG
>CAXBRB010000176.1:0-5900 GCA_963977795.1 uncultured Acidimicrobiaceae bacterium | reverse complement strand
AGGTCGATCTCCCGGTCCCCCACGGCGAAAGCCGTGCGCCCGGTGGCCGCCTCGGCAGCCGCCATGACCAGGGCCTCGGTCAGGTCCATGCCGTCGGTCAGGTCGCCGAAGGCCTGGTACGACTCGAGGGCGGTGAACTCCGGGCTGTGGCGGGTGGAGATGCCCTCGTTGCGGAAGTTGCGGGCGATCTCGAACACCCGCTCGAAGCCGCCCACCACCAGGCGCTTCAGGTAGAGCTCGGGGGCGATCCGCAGGCTGAGGTCGATGTCGAGGGCGTTGGCATGGGTGAAGAACGGGCGGGCGATGGCCCCGCCGGCCTGGGGCTGGAGGATGGGGGTCTCCACCTCGACGAAGCCGCGGTCCTCCATGAGGCGGCGCATGGCGCGGATGGCGGCGAAGCGGATCTCGAAGACCCGGCGGCTGTCGGGGTTGGCCAGCAGGTCCACCTCCCGCTGGCGGTAGCGGGTGTCGGTCTCGGTCAGGCCGTGCCACTTGTCGGGCAGGGGGCGCAGCGCCTTGGACAGCAGCCACAGCTCGGTGGCGTCGAGGGAGAGCTCGCCGCGGCGGCTGGTGATGACCTCGCCGGCGGCCCCGATCCAGTCGCCGAGGTCGAGGGCGTCGAGCACGGCGGCCGCCTGGTCGGTCAGGCCCGACTGCTGGAGGAGGAGCTGGATCGAGCCCGACACGTCGGCCAGGGTGACGAAGGAGAGCTTGCCGTGGCGCCGCACCGCGGTGACCCGGCCGGCCAGCCGGGCCTGCTCGCCGGTGCGCACGTCGGCATCGAGGCCGGCATGACGGCCGTGGAGATCGGCGGCCAGGGCCGAGCGGTCGAAGCGGGAGGGGTAGGGGTCGATGCCGGCCTCGGCCAGGCTGCCCCGCTTGCGCCGTCGCTCCCCCATGAGGGCGTCCAGGGTGGGGGCGGCGTCCTCGGGCGCCCCCGGTGCGTCGTGGTCGTCGGTCACGGTGCGGCTCTCTCCCAGGTGCCCGGGGCCCCGTGGCCCGGCCAGGGCGCTCATCGTAGCCAGCGGTCCGGCGCGCCCTCCGGGAGGGCGGTGGTCCGGCGCAGCGATGCGGCCCGGTCGGCCAGCGCACGGCGCGGCGACCCGGCCGGGCCTAGGGTGGCGGGTGCGCCCCTAGCTCAACGGTGGAGCACCGGATCCTTAATCCGGAGGTTGGGTGGTTCGAGTCCCCCGGGGCGCACCAGACAGGCCCTCGTGGAACCCACTGGCGCCCGCTGAGGCCCGGCCGGCCACGACGACCGCCCATCCGTGGCGGTTCCGAGGAGGGTCACTCTTCCTGCAGCAGCTCTCGCAATGCCGCCCGGATCTTTGTGAGGTTGTTGCGCACCGTTCCGGGCGCGAGGCCGAGCTGCGCAGCGATCTCGGGGCCGTTGAGCGCCGGGTCGGCAAGGAACGCCAGTCGAGCGATGTCTCGTTGGGTCCCCGGAAGTTCCTCGATTGCCGCCTCGAGCAGCATCATCAGCTCGGCCGTGACGATGGCGTCGGGACGCAGCGCCGCGAGGGCGCTCTCGGATGCTCGGCCAACGGCGTTCGCCCCCGGCGGCGGCGTGGCGGCGAGGATCGGAGGGTTGTCCCGGTTCGCCCGCCACTTGGCCCGGTACTTCCAGGCCAGACGCCTGGCGGTCAGCCTCACCCACCCCCTCGGGTTGGCGATGTCCTGGATGGCGGCGGCCTGGCAGTAGGCGATCACGGCCTGTTGCGCCAGGTCGTCGGCCTCGGCGCCGGCGCTCATCGGAAGCTCGTACCGCACCACCCGACGGGCGAGGTCCAGCAGCTCCTCCAACTCTGCCTCGTCTGATGCCACCCGTACCCTCCGTGCCGGCCCGCTCATGATGCCACCGGTCCCGTCTCGATCCTGCGGATCTTGCGGATCACTCGCCCCACGTCGATCTCGTGGTCCTGGTGCCACCGGCGGACCAGCGCCTGTTCCCGTGCGATGTCGATGCGGGTCGCCCCGTTCCGTCGACTGTGCCACCGCACCGCGTCCTCCGCGTAGGCGATCGCCGCGATCGGACGCGCCGCTCGGATCGCGTCCAGGGCGTCGATCGTGCGCCACCCCCGGTCCAACAGGATCGCCAGCGCCATCGACGGGCCTCGGTTGATGCCCATGTGGCAGTGCACCAGCAGCCCGGCCCCATCGTCGAGGAGCGCTTCCCTGGCCGCGGCGACCCCGGCGTCGAACCACTGGTCCGACTGGCCGTTGCCGTCGTCGTCGGTGCCCACGTGGGTGTAGCCCATCTGGCCAGCGTGCTCAGCCACGAAGTGCTCGTCGGACCATTCGCCCCGCACGTCGAGGATGTCGGTGATGCCGGCGTCGGCCCAGGCCACGAGCGCCTGGAGGGCGTCGTCGCCATGGGGAGGCAGATCACCCCCTACCCAGACACCGTCACCGGCCTCACCGATCGCCCAGCGCCAGTGCTCGACCTGTTCAGTTGTCAGCTTCACCGCGCACCCCTTCCGATCTGGCGGTACCAGCTGCCGCCCTACCTGTCAGGTGCGTCGTGGGACCCGGAGTGTCATCGCAGCGGCCCACGAAATTCGTCCTGGAAGGTCGCCGTCACTCTCGGGGTTGCCTCATCCGGAGGATGTCTCGTGACTGATGCATCAGGAGTGATGCATTCCTGTGCTGATTCCGATGTAGTCACCGGAGAAGGAGGTCGCTCGTGCGCACCACCGTCACCATCGATGACGCCTTGCTGACGCAAGCGGAGGAGTTCACCGGGATCCGTGATCGGACTGCGCTGATCCGGCTCGCCCTCCAGTCGCTCGTCGAGCTCGAAGCAGCGCGTCGCCTGGCCCGGCTCGGTGGAACGGACCCGGCGGCCACGGCTGCACCACGACGGCGCAGCACTGCGTGATCCTCGTCGAGCCGGATCGATCACCTCCACCGAGCGGAGGTGATCGATCCCGCCCGGCTCAGCCGCCGTCGCCGCCCGCCCCGTCCCGCGTGGTGAGCCACCGCCGGAACCCGGCGGCGTTGGAGTGGACGCCGTTCATCACCTCGAGCTTCTCCCGGTGCTCGTCGGCCACGCCCTCGAGGTCGGCGGCGAAGGTGGCCGAGAGTGCCTCGGCGATGTCCTCGCCGGCCCGGTAGGCGGCCTCGGCCACCGCCGCCCACCTCCGGAGGGTCCCGTCGGCCTCGTCCAGCACCTCCTGGGGGTCGGCCAGCAGCCCGTAGTGGGCCAGGGCCAGGCCGCTGGGCCGGCGGGCGGCGAACCGCCCCAGCGAGGTGAGGGCCAGGTCCAGGTCGAAGTCGGGCGGCGGGGTGGAGGGCCGCAGCACCCCGGCGTCGGGCAGCTTCACCCCCACGGCATCGCCCACGAAGAGGATCCCGCTGTCGGAGTCGTGCAGGCCCACGTGGTGCTTGGCGTGCCCCGGCGAGTCCACGGCGGTCAGCACCCGGGTGGACGACACCCGGATCTCGTCGCCGTCCTCCAGGACGTTGATCCGCTCGGCCGGGGTGGGGTCGAGCCGTCCGTAGAGGGAGTCGAGCAGGGGCCCGTAGACGAGCGCCGCCGACCGCACCAGGCGGGAGGGGTCGGCCAGGTGGCGGGCGCCCTGGGGGTGGACGTGCACGGTGGCCTTGGGGAAGGCCCGGGCCACGTCGCCCACCCCGCCGGCATGGTCGAGGTGGATGTGGGTGACCACCACCCCGGCCAGGTCGTCGGGCCCGAGGCCGAGCCGCTCGAGGTGGGCGAGGAGGAGGGGGACCGAGGACTGACTCCCGGTCTCCACCAGGACCGGGGCGTCGCCCTCGACGAGGTAGCCGGCAGTCACCCGCTCCCACCCGCCCAGCAGCGTGTCGAGTTCGAGCACCCCGTCGCCGATCCGGCGAGCCGGAGGCGGCACCGGCAGCTCGCGCCCGTCGGCATCGTGGACGTGGTCGGCCGGACCCGTGCCGTGGTGGTGGCCCCCGGGGCCGTGGTGGTGGCCGCCCACCGTGCTCAGCCCCGCCCCGTCGGGCGCGCCGGCCACCGGACCGGTGCACCGTCGCAGCCGGTCAGGGCCTCGGGGTGCCGACCGCCGATGGTCGTGGATTCTTCCTGGGGACGTGCCATGGACCTGTCTCCTCTCAGCCCGACGTGCAGGCGCCGGTGCCCACGGGCCGCGTGGCGTGGGCCACCCGGGCGACCCGGTCGAGGACGCCCGACGAGATCAGGGCGTAGCCGATGTGGTCATCGGTGGTCGAACGGGAGAAGACGACCCCGATCACCCGCCCGTCGGGCAAGATCAGGGGGCCGCCCGAGTTGCCGGGGCGCACCGTGGCCTGGATCTCGTAGACCTGCCGCACGGTCAGGCCCTGGCCGTAGATGTCCCGGCCCTGCGCCTCGAAGGTGGCCATCACGCCGGCCGGGACGTAGGTGAATCCTCCGCCGCCGGGGTAGCCGAGCACGGCCGCCTGGGTCCCCCGTCCGACCTGGTCCGGGTCGAGGGCCAGCGGCTGCTCGGTCAGCGCCGGCACCCGGAGGACGGCCAGGTCGTAGGCAGGGTCGAAGGAGACCACGGTGACCGGATGGCTGCCGGCGCCGTCCTGCACGGTGGGCCGGGCGATGCCGGCGATGACGTGGGCGTTGGTGACCACCAGGCCCGGGGCCACCACGAAGCCCGATCCCTCCTGGATCTGGCCGCACCCGATCCCGACCACCTTGACCGTGGAGGCGGCACCGGCACGGACCGCAGCGGCCAGGGCCGAGCTCGGCGGGAGGGCCACCGGGCCGGCCGAGGCCGGGGCCAGCTGGGCGAAGACCGGCGGGAAGCCCTCGGCCGAGAGGAAGGTCTGGGCGCGGGTGAAGACCGACGGCGGCGAGGGAAGGACGTGGTCCAGGCCCCGCAGGATGTGGGACGAGGCGATCGACCGGTTGAGGGCCGTCGACGACGAGTTGGCGAAGGTCGAGGCCAGGAGCCACACCGTCACCAGGGCGGCCACGATGGCCACGGCCACCCCGAGGGCCCCGTCGACCACCCCCGCCGTGCCTCGGTGCATGCGGCGGAAGATCAGGTCGCCCAGGATCCGGCCCACCATGCCCAGGCTGAAGGCGATGCCCATCATGGTGGTGAGGGCCACCGCCACCTTGACCGTCGGGCTGTGGGCCAGCCGGACGGTCAGCGAGGCGGCCAGGGCGCCGAGGTACAGGCCGGCGAGGAAGCCGATGATCGAGCACACCTGGACGACCGCACCCACCCGGAAGCCCTGGACCGCCGCAACGACGACGAGGACGATGACGACGAGATCGACCACAGGGCCACGGTAGACGGGACCGGGCCACGCCCGTCGTCACGGGCCCGCCCGGACCGCCGTGCCAAGATCTCCCCCGGTCCGACGGGAGAGGAGCGGGGTGGCTGACCATCGTGACGTGCCGGGCCGGCGTGCCCGCACCCTGCGTCGGATGCGGGTGGTGGCTGCGCCGACCGCCCTCCTGGTCGTCCTGGGGGCCGGCTGCGCCACCTCGGCGTCGACGGCGCCCACCACCACCGTGGCGGGGCCGACCACGTCGGCGCCGCCTCCGTCAGCCTTCACCGGGGTGCTGGTGCCCACCGCCCTGCCGGCTGGCGTCGCCGCCCTCGGCGCCGTCGGCGACGTCGTTGCCAAATAAATTCATTCGCCAAGCCCTCCCCGCGAGGGGAGCCCAGGCAGTTATAGCCCACACCGCGAGGGCGCCGGCCCACCCCGTTCCCGTATGGGGGGGTGAGTCTGACCTATAACCGCTTCGTGATGATGGTTGTGGTCGAGCTGTGCCTGGCCTCAAGACACCTGAGCGACTGCAGTGTGGAACGGCTTGATTTGAAGCCGGACGGGTCAGCGCGACGATTGACTCGGATGGCGGAGGCAGCCGCGAATCGTCGGAATCGCACGCGTTCGGTCCGCGGGAGCGTTTCGCT
>CAXBRB010000175.1:0-5932 GCA_963977795.1 uncultured Acidimicrobiaceae bacterium | reverse complement strand
GCCCTACCGCCCGTCGTAGATGCGATCCTCGACCCGCAGGTAGCCGCGGATGGCGTGGCTGACCACGAAGCGCACCGGCTCCGGCGGCCACGGCAGCATCTTGCGGTTGACGAACCAGACATCGGTGAGCTCGGTTTTCCGCTCGCACAGCAGGTCGGCCAGCGTCCGGCCCACCCGGCCCGGCGCCTCGAAGAGGACCGCCGTGCGCACCTCGCCGGCCAGCGCAGCCAGCCGCTCGGCGCGCTCCCGGCCCGAGCGGGGCAGGAAGCCCTCGAAGCAGAACCGGTCGGTGGGCAGCCCGCTGGCCACCAGCGCAGCCAGCGCCGCCGACGGCCCCGGGACCACCGTCACCACCCCGCCGGCGGCGGCCACCGCAGCGATCACCCGGGCCCCGGGATCCGACACCCCGGGCATCCCGGCGTCCGACACCAGGGCCACCGTGCGGCCCGAGACGACCGCGGCGACCACCTCGGCGGTGCGGTCGTCCTCGTTGTGCTCGTGGAGCGACCGCAGCTCGACCCCGTGGATGCCGGCATGGGTGAGGAGCTTGCGGGAGTGCCGGGTGTCCTCGCAGCAGATGAGGTCGGCCCCGGCCAGGGCGGCTGCGGCCCGGGGCGACAGGTCCCCCAGGTTGCCGATGGGCGTGCCCACCACCACGAGCGCGCCGGCCTCCCCGCCGCGACCGGCTGGCGGCCTGGGCGCCCCGGGATCTCCCTCCGCGCCGCTCACCGGAGCTTCACGGTGTCGCCCACCTGGAGGCCCCACCGCTCGAAGGCCCCGGCCTCGGCCTCGATCACCGTGCGGCACCCGGCCCGGGGCAGCGTGATCCGCCACGGCGGGACCCGGAGGACGCGGCGGACCACCAGGTCGGAGTTGACGTCCCCCAGGCACAGGGCCACGTCCAGGGGGAAGTGCATGCCGAACGAGTGGACGGCACGGGTGCCGGCCAGCACCATGGCCCCCTCGTAGCTGCGGCGGCCGAGGAGGCCCCGGGACCGCCCGGTGAGCCCGTCCACCACCTCGGCGGCGGCCAGGACGTCCCCGGTGCGCACCAGCCAGGTCATGCACGACCCCATGGCCGCCCCGACCCGGTTGGCCGGGAGGCCGCCAGGACGGGTAGCCTTGCCGGACTGTGTCGAAGCGAACCAACAAGCGCAAGCTCCGGGCCAAGAAGAAGGCCAACCACGGCAAGAAGCCGAACTGCGGGCGCGGCTGACCGCTGCCCGTCGGACGCCCCAGGTGCGCACTGCGCCAGGGCGCCCTGCACGCCGCCGGCCCGGCCGGCCCGTGCGTCCCCTTCTGCGGTGAACCAGGGCCTCCCGGCCCGCGGCTGGCTCGCGCCCTGACGCGGGGTCACCCGCCCGGGGTCCACGCGCTCCCCAGGCGCTCCAGGACGCCGACCAGGGCCGTGGGACGGTCGGTGATGATCCCGTCCACCCCGAGGGCCACCAGGTCGGCCATCTCGTCCTCCTCCTCGATGGTCCAGACGTGGACGGCCAGGCCCTGCTCGTGGGCGACGTCGACGAAGCGGCGGTCCACCAGGGTGATGTCGCCGAAGGTGCGGGGCACCTGGAGGGCCACGTGGCGCATCGGGGCCGGCACCTCGCCGGCCTGCACCGAGCGGTAGAACTCGGCCACGGCCAGGGTGCCCGCCCCGGTGGCGAACTCGGGGGCATAGGCGCTGAAGGCCTCGGTGGCAGCGTCCAGGAACGACGCCACGATGACCCGGTCCACGCAGTCGTAGCGGCGCAGCAGGTCGGCCAGGGCGGCCTCGTAGGGGGCCACCGCGGGGGCGGTCCGCTTGATGTCGAAGTTGAGGACGACCTGGTCGAACTCCTCGAGGACCTCCTCGAGGCGGGCCACCCCGAACCGGCGGTCCTCCGGCGCCCGGCCACGGAAGGGATACCCGTCGTCGGGCAGGCCCGGCGTCACGTCGGCCCCCGGCGCCCACCAGTGGGCGTTGTCCAGCCGGGACACCTCGTCCCAGGTCAGCTGGGCGATCTCGCCGGTGGCCTGGGTCGTCCGGTCGACCGTCTCGTCGTGGCACACCACCAGGTGGCCATCGGCGGTGGCGTGCACGTCGAGCTCGATCCCGGTGGCGCCGGCGGCCACGGCTGCCTCGATGGCGTGCAGGGTCGACGACGGGCCCTCCCAGGCGCCGCCCTGGTGGGCGTAGGCCAGCACCCGTCGGTCCAACCAGGACGGGCGGGCGGACGAGTCAGGGGCAGCGGAGTCGGGCACGGAAGAACGGTAGCCTCTGGCCCGCCATGCTGGACCATGTCTTCACCCACCTCGTGACCTCCCACCGGACGGCCATGGAGTCCGCCCTCCTGCAACGCCAGGCCATCGAGGAGCGGTTCCAGGTCGACGTCTTCCTGGGGGACATCAGCTTCGAGACGTCCTACAGCCTCCCCGGGGAGGAGCGCCCGGCCCGGATCCGGGTCGACACCAGCCTCGACTGGCCGACGTGGAGCCAGACCGCGTACCGGAGCTGGGCCATCGGCGAGGAGCCCGACGAGGCGCCCGAGGTCCTGGTGGAGATCGCCTTCCGGGTCCAGGGCCTCGACGGCATCCCCGCGGTGGACCCCCTGCTGGCCGTCCTGCCCGAGCAGCTGGAGATCCTGGGCGAGCCCCTCCTCCAGGGCCCGGCCACCATCGAGCAGCTGCTCCTGCCGCCGAGCGTGGGGACCGAGTGCGCCGTGGAGATCAGCTACGAGGGCTCGTGCCAGATCGACGAGGCCCTCTTCGACGACCAGGCTGCCCTGGACGCCGCCATGGCCCCGCTGGGGAGCCAGGTGGCCTCGCTGCTGGTGCGCATCGCCGACCTGCCCTTCGCGTTCCGCCCCACCGAGCGCTGACCCCGCCGGTCGCCCTCGTGGCCCGGGGTCACCCCGGTGTCGACGGCGGACAGGGTCAGGCCAGGAGGCCGGCCGCCACGGCCAGCTCCCGGAGGTCGGCCAGCGGCCGGGCGCCCACGTGGGCGATGACCTCGGCGGCGCAGACCCCGCCCAGGCGGGCGGCGGCCTCGGGATCGAGCCCGTTGGTGATGCCGTAGAGGAAGCCGGCGGCGAAGAGGTCGCCGGCCCCGGTGGTGTCCACCACGGCACCCACCGGGGCGGCCGGCACCTCGATGGGCCCGGTCGGGGTGACCACGACGGAGCCCTGCGCCCCCCGGGTCAGCACGGCCAGGATGCCCATGTCGGCGGCGGCCTCGACGGCGGCATCGAAGGAACGGGCACCGAAGAGCATCACCGCCTCCTCCTCGTTGGCGAAGAGGAGCTCGAGGTCGGTGCTGGCCAGCTCCAGGAACTCGTCACGGTGGTGCTGGACGCAGAACGGGTCCGAGACGCTGAGGGCCACGGCGGCGTCGTTGGCGTGGGCCACCTCGATGGCCCCCCGCATGGCCGCCTTGGCCGCCGGCTGCTCCCACAGGTAGCCCTCGAGGTAGACGACCTGGGTGGAGGTCAGATGTCCGTCGTGGAGGTCGACCTCGCCGAAGTCGGAGGCCACCCCCAGGTGGGTGGCCATCGTCCGCTCGGCGTCCTCGGTGACCAGGACCAGGCAGTGGCCGCTCACCACCTCCCCGGGCACGGACCGGGTCGGGGTGGGCTCGAAGGCCACGCCGATGGAGCGGATGTCGTGGGTGAAGGCCGTGCCCAGGGCGTCGTCGGCCACCCGACCCAGGAAGGCCGCCTTCCCGCCCAGGGCGGCGATGCCCGCCGCGGTGTTGGCCGCCGAGCCGCCCGAGGCCTCGGTGGTCGGGCCCATCCGCTGGTAGATCTCCCCCGAGCGCACGTGGTCCACCAGGGCCATGGTCCCCTTCACCAGGCCCAGCTCGTCCAGGAGGGCGTCCTCGGCCGAGGCCAGGACGTCGACCAGGGCGTTGCCCACGCACACCACGTCGAGGCGGCGGTCGCCCGCCTCGACGCCGCCGGTGGGGAGGAAGGTCACGGGAGTGGAGTCGCTGGGCACGGCGCGACGGTAGCCTGCCCGCCATGGCCCCTCCGACATCCGCCGCCGACCGCTCCCACCGCCTCCCCACCACGGTCCGGCCGTCCGCCTACCGCCTCGAGCTGGCCCCCGACCTCGAGGCCGCCACCTTCACCGGCACGGTGTCCATCGACGTCGAGGTGGCCGAGGAGGTCCCGGCCGTGGTGCTGAACGCCATCGAGCTGGAGATCACCACCGCCCGGCTCCTCCGGGACGGGACCACCGAGGACGCCGCCGCCATCGGGCTCGACGCCGAGGAGGAGCGGGCCACCCTGACCTTCGCCGGCCCCGTGCCCGCCGGACCGGCCACCCTGGAGCTGGAGTTCACCGGGGTCCTCAACGACCTCCTCCACGGCTTCTACCGGTCGACCTTCACCGATGCCGAGGGCGTGGCACGGACCATCGCCACCACCCAGATGGAGTCGACGGACGCCCGGCGGGCCTTCCCGTGCTTCGACGAGCCCGAGTTCAAGGCCACCTTCGAGGTGAGCCTGGTGGTGGCCGAGGGCCTGGCCGCCTACTCCAACAGCGCCCAGGTGGCCGAGGAGCCCCTCGGGGACGGCCGGCGCCGGGTCCGTTTCGCCCCCACCATGTCCATGTCGACCTACCTGGTGGCCTTCGTGGTCGGCCCGCTCGAGCACACCGACCCGCTCGACGTGGACGGTGTGCCGCTGCGCATCGTCCACCCCCTCGGCAAGGGGCACCTCACGGCGTTCGCCCTCGAGGTCGGGGCGCACGCCCTGCGCTTCTTCCGGGACTACTTCCAGATCCCCTACCCCGCCGACAAGCTCGACATGGTGGCCATCCCCGACTTCGCCTTCGGGGCCATGGAGAACGTCGGGTGCGTCACCTACCGGGAGTCGCTCCTCCTGGTCGACCCGGCCCGGGCCTCCCGGCTCGAGCTCGAGCGGGTGGCGGACGTGGTGTGCCACGAGATCGCCCACATGTGGTTCGGCAACCTGGTCACCATGAAGTGGTGGAACGGCATCTGGCTGAACGAGGCCTTCGCCACCATGATGGAGGTCCTGGCCTGCGATGCCTTCCGGCCCGAGTGGGACCGGTGGGTCAGCTTCGGCGTCGAGCGCGAGGCCGCCCTGGCCGTGGACGGCCTGCACGCCACCCGGCCGGTCGAGTTCCCGGTGGGACGTCCCTCGGAGGCCGAGGCCATGTTCGACGTCCTCACCTACCAGAAGGGCGGGAGCGTGCTCCGGATGCTGGAGCAGTTCATCGGCGCCGAGACCTTCCGGGCCGGCATCACCGACTACCTCACCACCCACGCCTACGGGAACACCGAGACGGCCGACCTGTGGGCCGCCCTGGAGCGGGCCAGCGGCCAGCCGGTGGGGGCGATCATGTCGACCTGGATCGACCAGGGCGGCTTCCCGCTGGTCACCGTGGACGGCGACGGCAGCCTGTCCCAGGCGCCCTTCTCCTATTCGGGGGCGCCGGGCGGCGCCATCGGGAGCGCGTGGCAGGTGCCCGTCCTCCACCGCCAGCTGGACGGGCCGGCCGCCACCCCCACCCTCCTGGCCGGCACGCCGGCCGACCCGCTCGGCGATCCCGCCGGCCTGGTGGTCAACGCCGGCGGCTCGGGCTACTACCGGGTGGCCTACCCGTCGGACCACCTGGCCCGCCTGGCCGGCCGGCTCGGTGACCTCGCTCCGCTGGAGCGGTACAACCTGGTGTCGGACACCTGGGCCTCCGCCCTGGCCGGGCAGGGTCCGTCGGCCGATCTGTTCCACCTGGCCCGGGCGCTGCGCGACGGGGGCGAGCGCGATCCCAGCGTGTGGTCGGTGGTGCTCGGGGCGGTGGGGATGGCAGAGCGGGTGGTGCCCGACTCGGCGCGTCCCGTCCTGGCCGGGGCCACCCGGGCCCTGCTGACACCCCTCCTGGCCGACCTGGGGTGGGACCCGCAGGACGGGGAGGGCGAGCGGACCCCAGC
>CAXBRB010000174.1:0-5978 GCA_963977795.1 uncultured Acidimicrobiaceae bacterium | reverse complement strand
TTTTTTTTTCAAGCAGAAGACGGCATACGAGATGTAGCCGTGACTGGAGTTCAGACGTGTGCTCTTCCGATCTGGGCTCCCGGTGGACCGCCACGCCACCGTCTCGGTCCTCCAGGCCGTCGCCGAGGTGGCGGCGCTGGCCGGGGCGGTGTGGCTGCTGGCCCAATCCGGCCGGTACCGGACCGAGGCCCTGCTGGGCACCGCGCTCGTGCTCTTCGTGGTGGCCAGCCCCACCGTGTGGCCCTGGTACTGGACGTGGCCCCTGGCCGTGCTGGCCGCCACCCCGGCCCAGCGGTCACGGTGGCTGGCCGCCCTGGCCGCACTGGCCATGCTGGCCGTGGGGGCCGGCGGGACCCCCATGCTCAACCAGGGGGACTGGTGGGTGTCGGGGCCGCTGCTGGTGGCCGCAGCGGCGGTGGTGGCCACCGGCGGCCGGTGGCGGGTCCTCCTCGGAGGGCGCACCGATGGCCGCTGACCGCAGGCCCCCTGCGCCTGCGCGCCCTGACGCCACCGCGGGCGGCACGTCGGCGGGCCCGGCCCCTGGAGATGGCGGCGCGGTCCCGGACGCCACCCGGCGCTGGATCCCCACCACGGCGGTGTGGACCTACCTGGCCTGCCGCCTCCTGGTGGTGGCCGCCGTGGCCGTCGGGGCCCGCCAGCAGCACACCAGCATCCTCCACGGGCTGCTGATCTGGGACGGCGAGTGGTTCCTGCGGGCCGTCGATCCCGGCTATCCGGCCCACCTCCCCATGGCCGGTGGCCAGGTGGCAGCCAACCCCATCGCCTTCTTCCCGCTGCTCCCGCTGGTGATCCGGGCCGGGACCGGCGTCGGCCTGTCGGCGGGACCGTGGGGCCTCCTGGTGAGCGGCCTCACCGGCCTGACCGCCGTGGTGGCCGTGGGCCGCCTGGCCCGACGCCTGGCCGGGGACGAGGCCGGCAGCCGGGCCGCCCTCCTCTTCGCCCTCTGCCCGGGGGCGTTCGCCTTCAGCCTGCTGTACGCCGAAGGGCTGCTCATCACCCTGGTGGCCCTCGGCCTGGTGGCACTGATCGACCGCAGATGGTGGACGGCCGGGCTGCTCGGCGCCCTGGCCACCGCCACCTCCCCGGTCGGCCTGGTCTTCGTGGCCTGCTGCGCGGTGGCCGCCGGCGGCGACGTCTGGCGCCAGCGCCAGCCCGGCGCCCTGGTGGCCCCGGCCCTGGCCCCACTGGGCTTTCTGGCCTACATGGCCTACCTGTGGGCCCACACCGGCACCCTGGCCGCCTGGCGGCTGACCGAGCGGGGCGGATGGAAGAGCTACCCCTCGCTCCGGTACCCGTTCTCGGTGGTCTGGACCTTCGTGTCCGACCCGCTGCGGCCCACCCTGACCGGCCAGATCCTGTTCGCCGGCACGGTGGCCGCCGTGGTGGGCTGCGTGCTCATGGTCCGCGAGCACCAGCCGCCGGCCGTGCTGACGTGGGGCATCGGCGCAGTGGCCCTGGCCGCAATCTCCCAGCCGGTCGGCCTGCGCCCCCGCTTCCTCCTGGTGGCCTTCCCCATCGTCATCGCCCTCGGCACCCGCTACCACGGTCGGACCCACCGGGCGCTGGTGGCGGCCTCGGCGGTGCTGCTGGCGGCCACCACCGTGCTGGAGCTGACCTCGTGGGCGGTCTTCCCGTGACGGCGGTGGGGGAGGAGCCGACCGTCCCGGCAGACCCCGGAGCAGCGGCTCCCGGCCAGGACGTCGGCGGATCCGGCGGGACCGCCGTCGTGCAGAAGGTCGCCTGGACCCTGGTCTGGCTGACCGTGGCGTCCGGCGGTGCGGCCTTCGGGGGCGCCTGGTCCGACGGGCCGTGGGCCGTCCTCCTCGCCCCGGTGCTCGTGGTGGTCGGCCTGGCCGGTGCCGCGGCGATGTGGACGGTGCGCCGGCCGCTGTCGGCCATCCTGCAGGGCAGCGGGCTGGCGGCCGCCCTGGTGGCGGCTGCGGTCACCCAGGGGACGGGCATCCACGTCCGCCACTACGTGTCCACCGACTCGGCGGCCTTCAACCACGTGGCCGCCCGGCTGCTCCTCGAGGGACGGAACCCCTACACCTCCTCGATGGCCGCGGCGGCCCGGCTGCTCCACCCGACCTCGGCCTTCTGGACCTACCGGGTGGACGGCGGCCACGCCCTCGGGGTCTCCTACCCGGCGGGCTCGTTCCTCCTGGAGGCCCCCCTCCAGGCGATCGGGTTCACCCACATGACCACCGACTGGCTCGACCTGGCCGCCTGGCTGGCCGCCGCCGTCCTGCTCTTCGTGCTCCTCCCCGGCACCCTGCGGTGGCTGGCCCCGATGCTGCTGCTCACCGGCACGTTCCTCGGGCCCTTCGCCAACGGCGGGACGGATGCGCTGTTCCTGCCCTTCCTGGTGGTGGCCGCCTGGCGGTGGGACCGCTTCCCCGGCCGAGCCGCCGGCCGGCTCCCGGCCTGGATCGGTCCGGCCTGCCTGGGGGTGGCCTGCTCGATCAAGCAGACCCCGTGGTTCTGCGTCCCCTTCTTCGTCCTCGGCGTCGGCCTGGTGGCGGCACGACGGGTCCCGGCCGACGGCAGCCGGACGCGGCTCCGGACCGGGACGGCGGTCGCCGGCCGGTACCTGGCCGTGGTGGCAGCGGCCTTCCTCCTCGTCGACCTGCCCTTCATCGTCTGGTCCCCGGGTGCCTGGCTGGACGGGGTCCTCCTGCCCATGATCGATCCCCTGGTGCCCGACGGCCAGGGGGTGGTGGCCCTCGCCGTCCACGGCCTCACCGGTGGGGTGGTGCCGGGCTGGCTCTCGGTCGCCGGCGCCCTCGCCGTGGCCGCCCTGCTGGTGGCGCTGGCCACCTGGCCGGCCCGCCTGCTCCGCTCGTGGCTCTTCTTCCTCCCCCTGGTCCTGGCCCTGCCGGGCCGCAGCATGACCAACTACCTGGTCGACCTGGCGCCGGCCGCCCTGGTGGCTGCGGTGACGGTGGCGCCCTGGTCGGGATGCACCCCGCCGGCGGCCGCCGGCGCGGTCCGACGGACCCGCCGGATCGGTGCGGTGACCGTGGGGGCGCTGGTCGTGGCCGCCGGCGCCGCCATGGCCACCGGCCTGACGTCGGCGCCCCTGACCGTGGCCGTCGGCCAGGTCTCCGCGACGGGCGACCCGCGCTCGGAGGACCCGATGCGCTGGCGCCAGCTGACCGTCACCGTCACCAACCGGGCCGGCGCGCCCGTGACCCCGCGGTTCATGGTCGCCGTGGGGGGCGGCCACCCCGCAGGGTTCTGGCGGGCCGACGCGGTCCGCGGGGCCGACCCCGTGCCGGCCGGGGGGACCACCGTCTTCGCCCTGGTGCCGGCCGTGCCCACCTGGACCCCGACCCACGGGCAGGCCTGGACGGTCCAGGCCTACACCACCGGTCCGGCCGCCCTCAGCACGGCGCCGCTGCAGCGGTGGGCGCTGGGCAAGCCGCTCCACTGAGCCCGCGCCGGCGGCGCAGGACCGCCAGTGTGGCCGTGCCGGCCAGGCCGGCCACCACCAGCAGGAACGTCGACGCCCCGGCCACCTGCGTCCACCCGTGGAGGTGGCGCCACCCCGGCGGCCCACCGGTCTGCTCGAGGGGGGACCACCACACCAGGGCGAAGCCCACCACGGCCACCACGGGGCCGCCGGCCGGCCGGTCCGGGGCCACGGCCAGCCAGACCAGGGCGGGGACGACCCAGACGGCGTGGTGCTGCCACGAGATGGGCGAGGCCAGCAGGCCGGTGGCCGCACAGGCCACCACGGCCAGGAACGGGGAGCCGGCCCGGTGGGCGGCCCGGGCCACCAGGAGGCCGGTCACGGCGACGGCCACCTCGGCCACGGCGGCCGTGCCGGCGGCCAGGTGGTGGTGGACGGCCCGGTCGGCCACCCCCAGCAGGCTCTGGTTGAGGAAGAAGCCGGGCTCGCCCACCCGGGCGGCGTCCCGCACGTGGCGGGTCCAGTAGGACCAGGAGGCGTCCGGGGTCACCAGGGCGGCCGCCGCCGTGGCAGCCAGGAACGAGCCCGCCGCCCAGGCCGCCGCACGCAGTCGGCCGGTCAGGGCCAGGAAGGGCACGAAGATCAGGGGGACGAGCTTCACGGCTCCGGCCAGGCCGATCAGCACCCCCCGGGGGAGGGTGACACGGCCGACCCGGACCGGCACGGTCAGGTCGGCCAGGACGACGGCGGCCAGGACCAGGTTGACCTGCCCGAAGTAGATGGTGAGGCGCACCGGGTCGAGCAGGTAGGCCGGCCCGCAGAGCACGGCGGCCCACAGCCAGGTCCGGCGCGCGTCGGCCCCGGGGGCGGCGGCCCGCAGCGACAGGCCGATCAGCGCCAGCAGGGAGCCGACCTGGACCAGGGCCCAGCAGGCCCGGGCGGCCAGGTCGGGCAGGGCGGCCAGCGGCCAGAAGGCCAGGGCGGCGGCCGGGGGATAGGTGAAGGGCAGGTGGGGCACGGTGGGCAGGCCGACCTGGTAGAGCCGGCCGTCGCCGAGGTGGTGGGCGCCCAGGAGGTAGACGGCCTCGTCGAGCCGGAACCAGGCGGCCGAGGCCAGCCAGGTCAGCACGGCCACGGCGGCCACCGAGCAGGAGCCGAGCACGGCCATGGTCGCCGTCCACCGGGCCGACGGGGGCCCGGCCAGGGTGGCCGGGAGGGGGCGGAGGGCCACCGGTGCCGGGAGGCCGCCACTAGAGCGGGAGGCCGAAGCGCCGGAGGGGCCGCCGGGACTCACGGCGTCCAGTGGGGGCTTCCCATGGCCATCATCCCCAGGGCGGCCATGCACAGGGCCGAGAAGCCGAGGACCAGCTCGAACCAGAAGCCGGGGAGCCGGGCCCCCACCACGCCGAGCAGCGGGAAGCCCCGCAGGAGGAGGCGGGGCGTCACCCCGATCAGCGGGGAGAGGGCGCCGAAGCCGAGGACGGCCACCACGTAGCCGACCCACGGCGCCGGCGGCCGGGCCCGGAAGAAGATGACCAGGAGCCCCACGGTGACCAGGATGGACGTCGCCTTGACCCCGTAGTTCGGGTCGCCGAAGCCGTGGGCGAACAGGTGGCCGAAGGCCCGGGGGATGCCCCCGAAGTAGGTCCCCGACTGCCAGCCGGCCCGCTGGGCGTGCACGTAGGTGAGCGGTGAGCCGGCGTGGACCCACAGGTAGACGAAGAAGGCGGCCACCCCGAGCGGGGCCAGCAGCGGGGCCAGCAGCGAGCGCCACTCCCGCCGCTGGCGGACGGCGAGGACGCAGGCCACCACGCACGGGACCACGGCGGCCACCCCCACCGGATCGGCCGTGGTGGCCACGGCGGCGGCCAGGCCGGCCAGGACCCAGCGCCGGCGGTGCAGGGCCAGCAGCGTGCAGGCCACGAAGAGGACGGTGGCCGCCTCGGTGTAGCCCATGGAGAGCACGAAGGCGCCGGGGGAGAAGAGGATCAGCGCCGTCCCCCGGTCGGCACCGGCCGTCCCGAAGACGTCGCGGAGCATCCACCAGACAGCCACCGAGGCGAGCAGGCCGAGCACCAGGACGGTGAGGAGGATGGCCCACTCCACGCTCAGCCCGGTGACGGCCCGGGTGGCCCGGGTGAGGACGGGGAGGAGGGGGAAGAAGGCCAGGTTGGACTGGGCCGGATCGCCGTGGCCGGGCGGGATGCGGGTGACGTAGCCGGACCGGGCGATCGACCGGTACCAGGTGGCGTCCCAGGTGAGCAGGCCGTCCCGGGTGGGCCGCCCGGTGGCCACACCCACCGCCCCGGCCACCAGGTAGGTCCCCAGCCGGGAGGCGGCGAAGAGGGCCAGCGGCCGCAGGGACCACGACCAGAAGCCCCGGTCCGGGCGGGCGGCGTCCGGTCCTGCGGCAACCGGATCGGCAGCGACCGGATCAGCGGGGGGCGCAGCGACTGCGGGCGTCCCGCCGGGTGCGGACGGGCCGACCCCGGTCACGACGGCGCCAGCAGGCCCACGGCGTCGGCCGCCCGGTCGTAGGTGGCCC
>CAXBRB010000173.1:0-6039 GCA_963977795.1 uncultured Acidimicrobiaceae bacterium | reverse complement strand
GTCCAATTCAACATTCCACAATAATCGAGACCAGACAGACCAATGTACTCACAAAAGACTCTCGCCTGCTTTTCCCAAGAGAGACTCTTGGCCCACAAGTAATTCTTCTCCGTCCGTCCGGCGATGCGGTCGTGCGCCGCCGGCGGACAGACGGGCCCGGGGCCGCGTGCGCTCCGCCGGCGGGGTGTGGCGGTGTCCCCTCCAGAGCGGGTGGCGCCGGGGTGGAACCGGGGAAGCATTGCCGAGATCGGTCCTGTCCGGCAAGGCAAGATGGCGCCATGGCTCCCGCGACTGCTCCCGACGACGCCCCGGACGACGCTGCAGACGATGCCGCCGACGATGCACTGCCGCTGGCCGGCCGGACGGCGCTGGTGACCGGGGGGAGCCGGGGCATCGGCCGTGCCATCGCCCTGGCCCTGGCTGCCGACGGGGCGACCGTGGCCGTCAGCTACCGGCGTGACGCCGCAGCGGCAGACGCCACGGTGGCCGACATCGAGTCCCTCGGCTCGACCGGCCGGGCCTATCCCGGCTCCATGGCCGAGCCCGACGAGGTGGCCGCCCTGGCCGTCGCCGTCCAGGCCGAGCTCGGCCCGGTGGACCTCCTCGTGCACAGCGCAGGCATCGCCAGCCGGGGCGCCACCGTGGCCGACACCGAGCTCACCGAGCTCGACCGCCTCATGCGCACCCACGTCTATGGGGCCTTCCAGCTGTGCGGGGCCCTCCTGGAGGGCATGCGGTCCCGCCCACGGGGCGACGTGGTCATGATCTCCTCGGTGGCCGCGCGCCAGCTGGCGGCTCGCACCGCCCCCTACGCCATGGCCAAGGTCGCCCTGGAGGGCATGGCCATGGTGCTGGCCAAGGAGGAGCGGGGCAACGGGATCCACGTCAACGTGGTGGCCCCGGGCCTCGTCGACACCGAGATGGGCCGGCGCCTGGTCAAGGGGGCCATGGGGGTCGATGACATCTTGACGCTGGATGCCGGCTCCCCCTTCGGGCGGGTCTGCCGGCCCGAGGACGTGGCCGAGGTGGTCCGCTTCCTGGTGTCACCGTCGGCCGGGTACGTGACCGGCCAGATCGTCACCGTCGACGGGGGCGGCTGAGCCCGGGCGGGACGGCCTCTCGTCGGATTCCCGCACTTACCGGTGCCGCTGGCCAGGCGGTTGGGACGTGCACCAGCACTGAAACTCCCACTGGCTGCTATCAAGGTATATTGACACCGTGGATCCGGTGATCCTGGCGAGTGCCCGGAAGCACGGGATTGCTGACAACGAGATGCTGCATGCCTATCGAAACCCTGTGCGCGTGTTCGCCGTAGACGACATGACGATGCTGGTCGGACCCGTCGGGTCGCCTGCTGGAGGTCGGCGTCGCTTCTGCGGAGGGCATCGACGTCATCATCCACGCCATGGTGGCCCGACCCCGGTTCCTGAGGTGAGTGACATGCCCCGATCGATGCAGGACATCCTCGACCACGCTGACGAGCTCGCCAAGAAGCTCGAAGGCTACGAGCCACACCCGGACGATGAGGTCGAGGTGGCGGAGTACCTCCTGCGGAGGGCCGCGGTCGGACGGGCGCGGAGTGAGCGGCAGGTGGCAGAGGCCGTCGCAGGGGCGAGACGAGCCGGCGTGTCGTGGAGGCGGATCGGTGCCGAGCTCGGCATCTCGGCGCAGGCCGTGCAGCAGCGCTATGGCGCTGCCCCCAGGCCGGCGTAGGCGTCACCGACCATCGCCACCGACGATGCGTCGACCTCATCGACCCGTCGTTGTGGCTTCGACGCACACCGTGCATCCTGCTGCGACAGAACTGCTGCTCCCCCGATCGCGCACAGACACCCCTTCCGGGAGGATGCCACGCTCGCAGTGAGGGCGGCGGGGCCTGATGAGGCGTCCCGTCGAGTCGTAGCGGTGCGGGCGAGAGGACTCGAACCTCCACCCCCGAAGGGACCGGGACCTAAACCCGGCGCGTCTGCCAATTCCGCCACGCCCGCGGCGCCGACAGCCTAGGCGCGGTGCTGCCACCCTCCCGGGGGCGCCCGGACGCCCTCGCTAGAGTGGCCGGGTGACGACGACGCCCCCGACCCCGACGGCCGACGGCACCGATGACGCCTTCTCGCTCGACGTCGTCCTGGCCGAGATCGACGCCGAGGTCCGCAGGCGCCGGGCTTCGGGCGACCTGCCGGCCTCCCTCGAGCGGGAGCTCGACGAGCTCTTCCTCGAGTTCTCCCCGGTGGGGTTGCAGGGCAAGGCCCGCCTGCGCGAGACCCTGGCCCTCGTGGACAGCTCGGCCCACGTCGACATCGCCGTGCCCACGGCCTCCAACAAGGCTGTCGGCGCCTACGTCAAGAAGGCCATCCGCAAGGGGCTCGGCTGGTACCAGCGGTTCATCGCCGACCAGATCATCAAGATGTTCTGGGCCACCTCGCGGATGTTCCACGTCCTGGTCGACCACGTGGAGGACCTCGAGGCCGAGGTGGAGGCCCACCGGGCCCCCGACCTCCCGGTCGGCCTCGTCCCCGCCACGGACCTGGCCGCCGCCTGGTGGGCGCCGGCGGCCGGCGAGGCGCTCCGCCAGACCACGGGCCGGGTGGCGGTGGGGGAGTGCGGCACGGGCACGCTGGTCGAGGCCCTGGTGGCCGCCGGCGTGGACGCCTACGGGGTGGACCCGTCGGACGCCGGCCTGGAGGCCGCCCTCGACCGGGGGGCCGACCTGCGGGGCGAGGGGCTGCTCGACCACCTCGGCGTGGTGGCCGATGAGGCTCTGGGCGGGCTGGTGCTGACCGGCGCCGTCGAGCGGCTGCGCCCCAACGAGCGCGAGCGCCTGGTCGGCCTGGTGGCCACCAAGGTGGCGGTGGGCGGCACCGTGGTCCTCCACTCGGCCACGCCGGAGTCCTGGGCGCGCACGGCGTCCGAGCTGGTGGTCGACCTGTCCCCGGGCCGCCCGCTCCATGCGGCGACGTGGGCCCACCTGCTGGGGGCCCGGGGGTTCGCCGTGGCCGGCACGACCACGGGCGGGAGCGGGAGGACCCTCGACCACGTGGCGGCGTCGGCGCCGGATGCCGCGGCCGTCAACGCCGCCATCGACGCGGTGAACGACCTCCTCGGGGGTCCGTCCGAGTACGTCCTCGTGGCTGTCCGGGAGCGGTGACCGCGGTCCACCAGTTCGTGCCGGCCCTGCTCCCGCGCGACGCCACCGGCGACCACACCCGGGCCCTGCGGGACGCCCTGCGGGCCGCCGGCATCGCCTCGGACATCTACGTCGAGGCGGCCCACGACGAGCTGGCCGACGAGGCCACCTACTTCGAGGAGTACCCGTCCCGGGCCGAGCCGGGCGACGTCCTCCTCTACCAGCTGGGCACGTCCTCCCCGGTGGCCGAGTTCCTCCTGGGCCGGCCCGAGCCCCTGGTGCTCGACTACCACAACGTCACCCCCGAGGCCTTCTACGCCGGCTGGGAGGAGCACACCCGGGAGAAGGTGGCGCTGGCCCGTCGCCAGGTGGCCGAGCTGGCCCCGGCCGCCGTCCTGGGCATCGCCGACTCGGCCTTCAACGCCGCCGAGCTGGCCGCCCTGGGCTGCCCGGCCACCGAGGTCGTGCCCATCCTGGTGGACCTGGCCGCCGTGGCGGCCGATCCGGCCGAGGCGTCGCGGCTGGCCGCCGAGCACGGCCCGGGGACGGTGTGGCTCTTCGTCGGCCGCCTGTCGCCCAACAAGGTCCAGCACCGCCTGGTGGCCGCCCTGTGGCTCTACCGGCGCCTGTACGACCCCGAGGCCCGGCTCCACCTGGTGGGCCCGGCGGTGACCCCCGCCTACGTCGAGGCGCTGGACGCCTACGTGGCCGAGCTGGGCCTGTCCGGTGCCGTCCGCCGGGCCGAGGGCCTTTCCGCCGCGCAGCTGGCCGCCTGGTATGAGGACGCCGACGTCTTCGTGTGCCTCTCCGAGCACGAGGGCTTCTGCATCCCCCTGCTCGAGTCCATGCGGGCGGGCACGCCGGTGGTGGCCTATGACGCCGGGGCAGTGGGGGAGACCCTGGGCGGGGCCGGCGTCCTCCTCGACACGTGGCGGCCGGCCACGGTGGCCGCCGCCGTCGACCGGGTGCGCCGGGACCCCGACCTGGCCGCCTGCCTGGTGGCCGCGGGCCGGCGCCGGCTGGAGGCGTTCGCCGCTCCGGCCACCGCCGCCCGCTTCGTCGAGGTCCTCGGCGGCCTCGACGCCACGGGGAGGCGGGTGGCGTGAAGCTGGCCTTCGTCACCCCCCGCTACGGCCGCGAGGTGATCGGCGGAGCGGAGACGGCTGCCCGCATGCTGGCCGAGCGCCTGGCCGTCCGGCCCGGCTGGGAGGTCGAGGTCCTGACCAGCTGCGCCCTCGACCACCTCACCTGGGAGAACGTCCTGCCCGCCGGCACATCCGTCCTCGACGAGGTCACCGTGCGGCGCTTCCCCACGGCGTCGCCCCGGCGACTCGACTACTTCGCCCTCGACGGCCGCCTCCGGGTGGCCCCCACGGCGGCCACCCTGGAGGAGACCCGGGAGTGGGTGGCCCTCAACGGGCCGCTGTGCCCGGACCTGGTGGACGCCGTGGCCACCTCCGATGCCGACGTCATCGCCTGCTACCCGTACCTGTTCGCCACCACGGTCGAGGCCATCGGGGCGTCCCGGGTGCCCGTGGTCCTCCATCCGGCCGCCCACGACGAGCCGGCCCTGTACTACGCCGCCTTCCGGCGGAGCTTCCGGAACCTCGACGGGCTCGTGTACCACACCCGGGCCGAGCGGGACCTGATGGAGGACGTCTTCGCCGTGGGGGCCCTGCCCCAGGTGGTCCTCGGCCTCGGGGTCGACGACCCGGCGGGCACCGGCCGCCCGGGCGGGGACCTGCTCGGCCTCGGCTCCCGCCCCTACCTCGCCTATCTGGGCCGGGTGGACGAGCACAAGGGGTGCGGGATGCTGGCCGCCTACTTCGCCCGCTACAAGGAGCTCCACCCCGGCCCCCTGGCCCTGGCCATGGTCGGCCCCCTCTCGGGGGAGCCGGCCGACCATCCCGACATCGTCTCGACCGGCACAGTGTCCGAGGCCGACAAGTGGGACATCCTGGCCGGGGCCCAGGTGCTGGTGAACTCCTCGGCCTACGAGTCGTTCTCCCTGGTCGTCCTGGAGGCCTGGACCCAGGGCGTCCCCGTGCTGGTGAACGGCGCCTGCGCGGCCACCATGGAGCACTGCACCCGCTCGGGCGGCGGGCTGTGGTTCGACTCCTTCCGCACCTTCGAGGCCGCCGTCTCCCGCCTCACCGGCGACGCCGCCCTCCGGACGGCCCTGGGCGAGGCGGGTCGCCGCTACACCGAGCGCCACTACGCCTGGCCGGTCATCATGGAGCGCTACGCCGCCTTCCTCACCGAGGTGGCGGCCCGGGGCCGGCCCGTCCGCCTGGGCACGCCGCGGCTGGTGGACACCGGGACGGGCCCGGCCTATGTGCGGGAGGGGGGCTGACCATGGGGGCACCGGGACAGCAGGGGGAGCGCGGCTCCGCGGGGGACGGCGGGCCGCCGCCGGTTGCCCTCCCGGCCGACGAGCAGGCCGTCCTCGACGCCTTCGACCGGATGGCCCCCCAGGGGACCCTGCCCTGGGACTTCGATGCTGCACTTCGCCGATTCGAAGACCGCGGCGCCCTCCTGCCCCGGCCCCGTCCGTGGTTCGGGCTGCCCGACGACCTGTGGGACCGGGGCCGCGGCGCCCGGGCCGCCGAGCGCATGCTGGGCGACGTGCTCACGGTGGCGGCCAACCTCCTGGCCGAGGACACCCGCCAGGCCGTGATGGACGCCACCGAGGGGGTGGCCGAGGCCACCTGGGACGCCCTCCGCCACCTGGCCGGCCGGGTGGAGCGCCTGGAGTCCGGTGCCGCCGGCCTCACCGTGGAGCCCGCCGTCCTGGACCTGCCCGACCCCGACGCCGCCGAGTGGGTAGACCTCCTGCCCGGGTGGCTCCCGGCCGACGGGTCGGCCGCCGACCTCCCCGTGGTGGTGGGCGAGGCCGGTCGCACGGACGTCGTCAC
>CAXBRB010000172.1:0-6097 GCA_963977795.1 uncultured Acidimicrobiaceae bacterium | reverse complement strand
ACGAACGCCGTGCCGTTGCGTGCCTCGCGGACGGCCGCCGTCGCCACGGCATACAACGCGCTGGAAACGCCATGCCAGAGCGCGAAGGCCTGCGTGGTGCTGCCATGGGCCGCCTTTTCCGCCACGATGAGCGGATGCAGGACCCACTCGCTGAGGCCAAGACTGACACCCGGCAGCAGCCTGAGGGCGGGACCCGACAGAGTAGTTCGCCCCAGAGGCCACACAAGCAGCAGCGAGGAGGCGACCGTGACGACCGACGCACCGGGGTTCGACGCCGAGGCCCTCCGGGCCCGCTACCGGGACGAGCGGGAGCGGCGGCTCCGGCCCGACGGACTGGCCCAGTACGTCGAGGTGGCCGGCGAGCTGGCCTGGCTGGCCGACGACCCCCACGCCGACCCGGGCTTCACCCGCGCCCCCCTCCACGACGAGGTCGACGTGGCCCTGGTGGGGGCCGGCTTCGGCGGCCTCCTGGTCGGAGCCCGCCTCCGCCAGCTGGGCGTGGCCAGCATCCGCCTCATCGACAAGGCAGCCGACGTGGGCGGCACCTGGTACTGGAACCGCTACCCGGGCATCGCCTGTGACATCGAGTCCTACGTCTACATCCCCCTGCTCGAGGAGCTGGGCGCCATGCCCACCGAGAAGTACAGCCGCGGTGCCGAGATCCTCGAGCACTGCCGGCGCATCGCCGACCACTACGACCTCTACCGGGACGCCTGCCTCCAGACGGCGGTGACCGATCTCACCTGGGACGAGGCCGCCGAGCGGTGGACGGTGACCACCGACCGGGGGGACGCCTTCTCGGCCCGGTACGTGTGCCTCTCCACCGGCTTCCTCCAGAAGCCCAAGCTGCCCGGGATCCCCGGCCTCGACACCTTCGGCGGGCACATGTTCCACACCAGCCGATGGGACTACGCCTACACCGGCGGCGACGCCGACGGCGGCCTGGTCGGCCTGGCCGGCAAGCGGGTCGGCATCATCGGCACCGGGGCCACCGCGGTGCAGGTCGTGCCCCACCTGGCCGAGTGGGCCGGCCACCTGACCGTCTTCCAGCGCACCCCGTCCTCGGTCGATGCCCGCAACAACCGACCCACCGACCCCGCCTGGGCGGACTCCCTCGAGCCGGGCTGGCAGCGCCGCCGCATCGACAACTTCCAGGTGCTCACCGCCGGCGGGTGGGCCGCCGAGGACCTGGTGGACGACGGGTGGACCGACATCACCCGCAAGCTCCTCACCATCGCCCAGGCCACGGCCAACCCCGACCTCTCCCCCGAGGCCCTGGCCGCCCTGATCGAGCAGGCCGACTTCACCAAGATGGAGGAGGTCCGGTCCCGCATCGCTTCCATCGTGGAGGACCCGGCCACGGCCGAGGCCCTCAAGCCCTGGTACCGGCAGTTCTGCAAGCGGCCGTGCTTCCACGACCAGTACCTGCCCACCTTCAACCGGCCCAACGTGACCCTGGTCGACACCCGGGGCAAGGGGGTCGAGCGCATAACCGAGCGGGGAGCGGTGGTCGACGGGGTGGAGCACGAGCTCGACTGCCTCATCTTCGCCACCGGCTTCGAGGTGGGGACCGACTACGCCCGCCGGGCCGGCTTCGGCGTGACCGGCCGGGACGGCACCACCCTGACCGGGGCGTGGTCCGACGGCGTCCGGACCCTGCACGGGATGCACATCCACGGCTTCCCCAACCTGCTGATGCTCTCCACGTCCCAGTCCGGCCTGACCGTCAACTTCCCCTACCTGATCGACACCCAGGCCCGCCACGCCGCCTGGATCCTGGAGCGGGCGCTGGCCGACGGTGGCGGGACCTTCGAGGTGACCACCGAGGCCGAGGCGGCCTGGGTGGCCGAGATCGTCCAGCGGGCCGCCCGCATGACGTCCAACTCCCAGACCTGCACCCCCGGCTACTACAACAACGAGGGCCAGCCCACGGCGGTGTCGGCCCAGGGGACCTTCTTCTTCGGCGCTCCCACCGAGTACGCCGACCGCCTCGAGGCGTGGCGGGACGAGGGGGCCATGGCCGGGCTCGAGCGCACCGCACCGTCGGGCACCACCGCCTGAGCCCGTCTCGCTGCCCCGGGCCGCCAGTCGGGCCGGTCACCTCCACCGGGGCAGGTCGTCCCACGGGTTGCGGCCCGACTTCGAATACCTTACCGATAAACTGTAAGCGGTAAGGTATCTGGGGCACAGGACGCCGTAGCGAGCAGTCAGAGGAGACCGGGTGGACGCAGCCGGATCCGAGGTCAAGGTCGTCTGGGAGGGCCGCCGTGTCCGGGCCTTCGTGCCGGACCTGCTGGCCGAGCGGACGCTCGACCTCGACGTGCCCAGCGCCGCCCGGGCCGCCTCGGCGGCCGCCGAGATCCGGCACGCCGCCGCCGCCCTGGACGTCGAGTACGAGCCCCTGGCCCGGCTCCTGTGCCGCCAGGAGGGGGTGGCGTCGTCGTTCGTGGAAGGGGTCACCGCACCCGTGGTGGACATCGTCCTTGCCGAGGAGCAGCTCGGTCCCGCCGAGGCCGGCGCGGCTCGGTGGGTGGCGGCGAACCTGACGGCGGTCACCCAGGCGGTCCGCAGCGCCGGGGACGAGGAGGAGCTCTCGGTGGCCACGCTGTGCGCCTGGCACCGCACCCTGATGACCGGGAGCCCGACGCCCGAGCGGCACGTCGGGGTGATCCGGTCGGAGCAGGGCTGGATCGGGGGGACCGGTCCGTTCGACGCCCACCTGGTGACACCGCCCCCCGCCGCCCTGGAGGTCCTGCTGGCCGACCTCGTCGCCTACGTGAACCGCACCGACCTCGACCCCGTGGCCCAGGCCGCGGTCAGCCACGCGCAGTTCGAGATCATCCACCCCTTCGCCGACGGCAACGGCCGGGTCGGCCGGGTGCTGGTCGCCTGGTTGCTCACCCGCCGCCTCTCGCTGCTGGTGCCACCGCCGGTGAGCGTGGCCATCGCCGCCGACGTCGGCGGCTACGCCTCGGGCCTCACGCTCTTCCGCCTGGGCGACCACCGCCGGTGGATCTCGTGGTTTGCCGACATGGTGGCGGGCGGGGGGCGGGCCCAGACCGAGCTCATCGCCCACGTCGCCGCCGTCAAGCAGCACTGGCGGGACCTGCTGGCCGGGGGCGCCCGAAGGACCCGGAGCGACGCCGCGGTGTTCGCCGCCCTCGACCTCCTCCCCCGTCATCTGGTCCTGACCTCGACGATCGTCTCGGATGCGCTCGGCATCTCGACGAAGGCCTCGCTGGCCACCCTGCGGCGCCTGGCCGACCTCGGCATCGTGACCGAGCACGGCACCCTCCGCCGAGCCGGTCCCGGACAGCCCCAGGTGCTCTTCGTGGCACCGGAGCTGCTCGGCCTCGCCGGATCCACGCCCCTGCGCTAGGGCCCGGGGTGCTCCGTCGTCCGCGCACGAGTCCCGGCGGGCCTCGGGTGGCCACGGCCGACCGGGGCGGGGCCAGGCTGCGGAGCGCGGACCTCCGCCTCTGCTGACCTCCTCAGCCCGCGCTCACCTCACGCCGAGCTCGTGGAGGAGCCGATAGTTGGCCGGGTCGTCGGGCAGCACCCAGCTGAGGCCCTCGAGCAGGACGATCAGCACCACGTTCACCACGATGACCCCGAGGAAGAGCCAGACCACGGCACGGGCCACCCACCGGGCACCCGCCGCAGCAGGAGCCACCGGGGCCACCGTCGGGGCCAGGACCAGGAGCACCCCGCAGAACAGGACGACCACCACGAAGGTGATCAGGGCCCAGGTGTAGAGGTGGAGGCCGACCACGGCCGAGCCGTAGCCGGGATCGGTCTTCGAGGCGATGTGCAAGAGGATCTGCCGGGTCGACTCCAGGCCGCCGGCCACGCTGGCGATGATCGAGAGGCCGAGGCCGGCCACGTAGCGCAGCCGGGAGAGGCGGCCCCGGAGGGCGTCGGTCACGATCCACATGGGCGGGATGGTGGCCAGGATCATGGCGTAGCGCTGGAGCATGCACAGCGGGCACGGCCGCTCGTGGCCGAACAGCTGGACGCTCATGGCGGCCAGCAGCACGGCGCAGTAGGCGAAGGTGAAGACGACCAGGCCCCAGAAGGCCAGGCGGCCCAGACGTGCGTCGAGCGGGCGCTCGGCGGCGAGGTCGACGGCAGCCGGCCCCGCAGGTCCGGGGTCGGCGGCCCCGGAGTCGGGGGCGGCGTCGGTGGCGGGGGTGACGGCGGCCATGTCAGAAGTTGAGGTGGAGCGGGCTGGTCACGTGGTACCGGAAGAGGCCGAGCATGGCCACCAGGGCCAGGAACCAGAGGCCGATCACCAGGCGCCGCGACGCCCCCCGGTAGGCCAGGAGGGCCACGGCGGCCAGCAGCACCAGGATGAGGATGTCCACTGCGCCTCCCGGCTCCGGATCGGACCGCCGGCGCGGGGACCGGCGCCGGACGACGGCGAGGCTACCGGGACGCCCGTCGGAGTTCGGGGACACCCGGTCGGCCGGTGGCTACCCTCGGCCCCATGACCCTCCGCATCGGCATCCTCGGCGCCGCCCGCATCGCCCCCGCCGCCTGCATCCGGCCGGCCCGCCGCACCGAGGGGGTCGAGGTCGTGGCCCTGGCGGCCCGCGACCGGTCCCGGGCCGAGGCCTTCGCCGCCAAGCACGGGATCCCCCGGGTCCACGCCTCCTACGAGAACCTGGTGGCCGACGACGGGATCGACGCCGTCTACAACCCCCTGCCCAACGGCCTCCATGGCCGCTGGACGCTGGCCGCCCTGGCCCAGGGCAAGCACGTCCTGTGCGAGAAGCCCCTCACCGCCGATGCCGAGGAGGCCCGGGTGGTGGCCGCGGCGACCGAGGCCGCCGGCCGGGTCGTCTTCGAGGCCTTCCACTACCGCTACCACCCGCTGATGCTGGCCGCCCTGGAGGTCCTGGCCTCGGGCGAGCTGGGCCGGATCGAGCGGGTGGAGACCTCGATGTGCATCCCCCTGCCCCTGCTCGGCGACATCCGCTACGACCTCGGCCTGGCCGGCGGGGCCACCATGGACATCGGCTGCTACGCCGTGCACCTCTGGCGGACCCTGGCCGGGGTGGAGCCCACCGTGGGCTCGGCCCGGGCCCGCCTCCTGCGCCCCGGCATCGACCGGGCCATGGAGGCCGACCTGACCGGACCCGACGGGATCACCGGCCGCCTGCGGTGCTCGCTGCTGTCGGCCCGGCTGCTGAGCCTGCGGGGGCGGGTCACCGGGACGGCCGGCGAGCTCCGCCTCTTCAACCCCCTCGGCCCCCACGTGGCCCACGCCCTCACGGTGACCACCCCGTCGGGACGCCGCCGGGAGCACTTCCCGAAGACGACGACGTACACGTACCAGATGGCCGCCTTCCGCGACGCCGTGGTGGACGGCGCCCCCTTCCCCACCACGCCGGCCGACGCCGTGCGCACCATGGAGGTCATCGACGCCGTCTACCGGGCGGCCGGCCTCGAGCCCCGCCGCCCCACGGTCTGAGCGGCCCGTGACCCACGCCGCCCTGGCCGGCCTCCTGACCGGCCTCTCCCTCATCGTGGCCATCGGCGCCCAGAACGCGTACGTGCTCCGGCTCGGCCTGGCCCGCCACCACGTGGGCCTGGCCGTGGCCATCTGCGCCGCGGCCGACGTGGTGCTCATCGCCGCCGGGGTGGCCGGGATCGGGGGCGTCATCCGGGCCGTCCCCGCCGCCCTGGAGGTCCTGCGGTGGGTGGGCGTGGCCTACCTGGCGGCCTTCGCCGTCCGGTCGTTCTGGGGGGCCGTGCGGCCCGGAGCTCTCGTGCCGGCGGACGCCGCCGCGCCCACCGCCCGGGCTGTGGCCCTGGCCACCCTGGCCTTCACCTTCCTCAACCCCCACGTCTACCTGGACACCGTGCTCCTGCTCGGGTCGGTGGCCAACCAGTACGGGGGGCACCGGTGGGCCTTCGCCGCCGGGGCCGCCACCGGCTCGGTCCTGTGGTTCTCCGGCCTGGGCTTCGGGGCCCGGGCGGCCGCCGGGCTCATGGCCCGCCCGGCCACCTGGCGGGTGCTCGACCTGGTGATCGGGGTGGTCATGGTGGCCGTGGCCGTCAGCCTGGCCACCGTGCGGGTGGGCTGAGGCCTTCC
>CAXBRB010000171.1:0-6119 GCA_963977795.1 uncultured Acidimicrobiaceae bacterium | reverse complement strand
TTTTCAAGCAGAAGACGGCATACGCGATGTAGCCGTGACTGGAGTTCAGACGTGTGCTCTTCCGATCTGCCGTCCACGGCGGCCGGGTCCCGGAGGTCGCCGTGGACGACCTCGACCGGGAGGCCCTCCAGGTTGCCCGTCGCGCCGCCGGGCTCCACCAGGACCACCACCTCGGCGCCCCGGGCCACCAGGGCCCGGACCACGGCCGAGCCCACGAAGCCGGCCCCGCCGGTGACCAGGACCCGGTCACCGGGGCCAGGTCCGTCCGACGGGGGGACGGGGGGTTCGGTGGCGGTCCCGGTCACGGGCGGGAGGCCGCCGGCTTGGGTCGGCGGCGCAGTGAATTGCGGGCCATGGAGGTCCCCACCTCCATGAGCAGGCCCGAGCCCCGGGTGGCGTCGGCCAGGACGTCGTCCAGGGCGCTGACGACGTGGTCGATCTCGGCGTCGCCGATGGTGAGCGGGGGGAGGAGCTTGACGATGTTCACGTTGTCGGCGGCCACCTGGGTGAGGATCCCGTGGCGGTGGAAGAGGGGGACCACCACCAGCTGGGAGAAGAAGCCCTTGCGGGCCCGCTCCAGCAGGCGGAACCGGGTCCGGCCGGCCCCGGCGGGCGGGCCGAAGGCCAGGCCGACCATGAGGCCCTTCCCCCGGACCTCGTGGAAGAGGTCGTAGCGCTCCACCAGCGGGGCCAGTGCCGTCCGGAGCTGGTCGCCCCGGCGGGCGGCATTGCCGATGAGGTCCTCGTCGTCGAGGACCTGGAGGGTGGCCAGGCCGGCCACCATGGCCAGCTGGTTGCGGGAGAACGTGGATGAGTGGACCACGGCCCGCTCCAGCGAGGTGAAGGTGGCGGCGTGCACCTCCTCGGTCATGAGGGCCGCCCCCACGGGGACGTAGCCGCCCGAGAGGGCCTTGGAGACGGTGACGATGTCGGGCTCGAGGCCCCAGTGCTGGTGGCAGAGGAAGCGGCCGGTGCGGCCCATCCCGGTCTGGACCTCGTCGATGACCAGCAGGGTGCCGAAGCGCCGGCAGGTGGCCTGGACCCGGCGCCAGGTCGACTCGTCGGCCTCCCAGACGCCCTTGCCCTGGATGGGCTCGACCACCAGGGCGGCCACGTCCCGGCGGGCCAGGCGGCGCTCGATGGCCTCGGCGTCGAGGAAGGGGACCGGCTCGCAGTGGGGGAGGAGCGGCCCGAAGCCGGCCCGGAACTCCTCGCCGCCGTTGAGGGAGAGGGCGCCGTTGGTCAGGCCGTGGAAGGCGTGCTCGGCGAAGCAGATGGTGTCACGGCCGGTGGCCCGGCGGGCGAACTTGATGGCCACCTCCACCGACTCGGCGCCCGAGTTGGTGAAGACGCACCGGGTGATGCCGGCATGGGTGCGCTCGACCAGGGCCCGGGCCAGCAGGCCCGGCAGGAGGGCGCAGTCCAGCTGGGCCAAGTTGGGCAGGTCGGCGTCGATGGCCTGGCGGAGGGCGTCCTTCACGACCGGGTGGCTGCGGCCCACGTTGAAGACGCCGTAGCCGGACAGGAGATCCAGGGTGCGCCGCCCCTGGTCGTCGATGAGGTAGGCGCCCTCGCCCCGCACGTAGGTGCGGTCGAACCCCAGAGTCTGGAGGACCCCGGCCAGCTTGGGGTTCAGGTGGGCCTCATGGAGGGGGTAGGCCTCCCCGGCGTGGTCGGCCAGGAGGCCGGCCAGGTCGAACGCCACCGTCGGGCTCCTCTCCGCCGACCCGGTCCGGCGGGGTCGGCCGGGAGTCAGCGTACCGGGCGCTGGCCGCAGGGGACGGGTGGCGGAGCGACGGGGGAGGAGCCGGGCCCGGGCTCAGAGGCCGGTGCGCGGCCCCTCGCACGTGGGAGCGCTGCGTCGGCCGGCGGCCCACCACCGCATGCCGTGGGTCCACCAGGTGGCCCGCCGGGAGGCGGCCCGGTGGAGGTCACGGCGGCGGACACGGCTGGTCAGCGGGCGCCCGATGGAGGCCGGGTGCCGGACCATGCGGTCCACCCGGCGCACCCGACCGGCCCGGCGGCCCGTCGAGCACGGCCGTCCGACCCCGCCAGCCGTGCCGGTGTCGGTGTGGATGGGCCCGGTGGTCATGTGTAGGAGTAGGTGCCGGGAGCGGTGATGGTCCCGCTCGGGGTGGTCACGGTGATGGTGACCGCCCCGGCGGCTGCCACCGCCGGCGACGTCACGGTGATCTGGGTGCCGGTCGAGTTCACGGTCACGGCCGTGCCGGCTGCCGTGCCGAACTTCACGGCGGTGGCGCCGGTCAGGTTGGTCCCCTTGAGCGTCACGGCCGTGCCGCCGAGGTGGGTCCCGCTGGTCGGGGTGACCGAGGTCACGGTGGGCACGACGTAGGTGTAGAGGTCGGCCGAGCTGGTGGCTGTGGTGCCCGACGGGGTGACCACGGTGATGTGCACGCTCCCGGCGGCGCCGGCCGGCGCGGTGGCCGTGATCGAGGTCCCGGTGGAGCCCACCGTGAAGGTGGTGGCGGCCACCGAGCCGAACTTCACGGCCGTGGCTCCCGAGAGCATCGTGCCGGTGATCTTCACGCTGGTCCCGCCGCCGGTGGGCCCGCTGGTCGGCGAGACGGCGGTGACGGCCGGGGTGACGTAGGTGAACTGGTCGGCCGAGCTGGTGGCGGTGGTGCCCGACGGGGTGACCACCGTGACATGCACCGTGCCGGCAGCACCGGCCGGGGCAGTGGCCGTGAGCGACGTCCCTGCTGCGGCCACCACCACGTTGGTGGCGGCCACCGAGCCGAACTTCACCGCCGTGGCCCCGGTCAGCATGGTGCCCGTCACCTTGACGCTGGTGCCGCCCCCGGTGGGCCCGCTGGTCGGTGAGATGGCGGTGACGGTCGGGACCACATAGGTGTACTGGTCCGCGGTCGTCGGTGCGCTCGAGCCGCCCGGCGTGGTCACGGTGATGTCCACCGTCCCGGCGGCATGCGCCGGGGCGGTGGCCGTCAGCGAGGTGCCGGCCGATGCCACCACGATGCTGGTGGCCGGGACGCCACCGAAGGCCACCACGGTGGCCCCCGTCAGCGAGGTGCCGGTCACCTTGACGCTGGTCCCGCCTGCGGTCGGCCCCGACGTGGGCGAGACAGCGGTGATGGTCGGACCGGTGAAGGTGAACTGGTCGGCCGAGGTGACGACGCTGGTGCCGCCCGGCGTGGTCACCCGGAGGTCCACGGTCCCGACGACGTGGACCGGAGAGGTCACCGTCACCAGCGTGCCGGTGGTGTTCACGCTGATGGAGGCCCCGACGCCGGTGCCGAAGGCCACCGCACTGGTGCCCTGGAGGTCGGTCCCGGTGATCTTCACGACCGTCCCGCCGGCGCCGGGACCCGACGTCGGGGTGATCGAGGTGACGGCCGGCGCCAGCGTGGTCACCGTCAGGGTGAAGGTGGTCGAGCCGGAGTACTTCGGCGTGGCGCTGTCCCCGGCGGTCAGGGTGACCGAGTAGATGCCGGGGGCCGACGGCGTGCCCGACAGGGTGCCGGTGGTGGCGTCCACCGTCACGCCGGCCGGCTGGCCGCTCACGGTCCACTTGAAGGTCACGGCCGGCGAGAGCTGGGTGTCGGTGGCGCTCGGGGTGACCGGGGTGATGGCGTGGTAGGTGTTGGCCACCTGGTTGGCGATGGAGGGCACCGTCACCGTGTTGGTGATGGTCCAGGTGACCGAGCTGTTGCCGGCGAACCCGGCCGAGTCGGTGGCCGTGGCCTTGATCGGGTAGCTGCCACCCGTCGTCGGGGTGCCGGTCACGACACCCGTGGTCGGGTTCATGGTGAGGCCAGGCGGGAGGCCGGTGACGGTCCAGGAGACGATCGTGGCGGTCGACGAGGTGTCGACGGCCCGGGGCACCACCGGGGTGATGGCGGTGCCCGACACGTTGGTCTGGCCGAAGAGTCCGCTCACCGTCACCAGGTTGTTGATCTGCCAGGCGAAGGTGGTCGTCCCGCTGAAGCCCGAGGTGTCGGCCACGGTCACGACGACCGAGTAGGCGCCTGCGGTGGTGGGTGCACCCGACAGGGTCCCGGTGGTGGCGTCCAGGGTGACGCCGGCCGGCAGGCCCACCGCCGACCAGGTGAGGGCCTCAGCGCCCGAGGAGTCGGTTGCTCCGACCACGACCGGCGTGAGGGTGGTGCCCGACCGGGTCGTCATGGCCCCGGGGTTGGTCACGGTGACGGTGTTGGCCACGGTCCAGGTGAAGGCGGCCGAGTCCGAGAACCCGGCGCCGTCGGTGGCCGTGAGGGAGACCGAGCAGGTGCAGGCGGCCAGCGGCGTCCCGGTGACGGCCCCGGTGGAGGAGTTCACGGAGAGGCCCGAGGGCAGCCCGGTGGCGCTCCAGGTGAGCGTGGTCGTCGACGAGGAGTCCGATCCGGACGGGGTCACCGGGGTGATGGCCGTGCCCGAGGTGGACGACTGGTTCCCGGGGTTGGTGACCGACACCGTGTTGGTGATCGTCCAGGCGAAGACGGCCGACCCGGCGTAGGACGAGCTGTCGGTGGCGGTGAGGGTCACCGAGCACGAGCAGGCCGTGGTCGGGGTGCCCGAGATCGTCCCGGTGGAGGAGCTGACCGAGAGGCCGGCCGGCAGGCCCGACGCCGACCAGGTGAGGGTCTGGCCGGACTGGGTGTCGGTCCCGGTGGCGGCCAGCGCCGTGATCGCCGTGCCCGAGGTGGACGCCTGGGCGCCAGGGTTGGTGACCGCCACGCCGTTGATGACCGACCAGGTGAAGCTGGTCGAGCCGGAGAAGCCGTTCCCGTCCGTGGCGGTCACCGTCGTGGACGACGTGCCGGTGCTGGACGGCGTGCCCGAGATGACGCCTGTGGTGGCGTTGATGGAGAGGCCCGCAGGCAGGCCGGTGGCCGACCAGGTCAGGGCGGAACCGGCCTGCGAGTCGGTCGCCGTGGGGGTCACCGGGGTGATGGCGGAGCCGGTGAGCGTGGTCTGGTTGGTGATGGGCGAGACGCTCACCGAGCTGGTCACGGCCCAGGTGAACGAGGCGGAGCCGGCATGGCCGCTGGTGTCACGGGCGGTGATGGTGACCGAGAAGGTTCCCGAGGCGGTGGGCGTGCCGGAGACGGTGCCGGTCGAGGCGTCGATGGTGAGCCCGGTGGGCAGGCCGGTGGCCGACCAGGTCAACGTGGCGCCCGTGTCGGAGTCGGTGGCGGAGTTGGCCAGTGGGGTGATGGCCGTGCCGGTGACGCCCGTCTGGTTCCCGGGGTTGGCGACCGAGACGGTCGACGACACCGACCACGAGAACGACGTCGAGCCGCTGAACCCGCTCCCGTCGGTGGCCACGACGGTCACCGAGGAGACCCCAGGGGTGGTCGGCGTGCCGGTGATGGTGCCGGTGGAGGCGTTGATGGTCAGTCCGGCAGGCAGGCCGGTGGCCGACCAGGTCAGCGTGGCGCCCGACTGGGAGTCGGTGGCGCTGTTGCCGAGCGGCGTGATGGCGGTGCCGGCCGACGACGACTGGCCCGACTTGCCGGTCACCGTCACGGTGTTGGTGATCGTCCAGGTGAGCGAGGCCGACCCGGCGTGCCCGCTCCCGTCACTCGCCGTGATCACGACGGCATAGGTTCCTGGAGCGGTGGGGGTGCCGGTGATGGTCCCCGTGGAGGCGTTGATGGTGAGGCCGGTCGGCAGGCCGGTGGCCGCCCAGGTGATCACCGGGCTGGGTGCCGAGTCGGTGGCCGAGTTGGTGACCGGGGTGATGGCCGAGCCGGTCACGTTCGCCTGGTTGCCGGGATTGGCCACGGTGAGGACCGACGAGATGGTCCACGTGAAGCTCGTGGTCCCCGAGAACCCGGCGGTGTCGGTGGCCTTGATGGTGACGGCGAACAGGCCACCCGACGCCGGCGTGCCGGTCACGGTGCCGGTGGTGGCGTTGATCGAGAGTCCCGTCGGCAGGCCGGTGGCCGACCAGGTGAAGGTCTGGCCGGATTCGGTGTCCGTGGCGCTGTTGGTCATCGGCGTGATGGCCACGCCTGCGGGATCGGTGCGGCCTGGCTGGCTGGCCACGGTCACGGTGTTGACCACCGTCCAGGTGAAGCTCGCCGACCCGGCGAAGGTCGGGGTCGAGTTGTCGGTGGCCGTGAGGGTGACCGCACAGG
>CAXBRB010000170.1:0-6125 GCA_963977795.1 uncultured Acidimicrobiaceae bacterium | reverse complement strand
TTTTTTTCAAGCAGAAGACGGCATACGAGATGTAGCCGTGACTGGAGTTCAGACGTGTGCTCTTCCGATCTCAGCGCCGCCCGGCCGCCGGGCGGCGGGCGCCTCAGTGCGGTGCTGCGGCGATGGGGGAGCGCCGGATCCACACGGGGTGGTCGGCGGCGGCCAGCATGGCGGTGTCGCCGCTGCTGTTCCCGTAGGCGTAGGCCAGGCGCACCGGTCGGCCCAGGTGCTGCTCGAGCCGGGCCACCTTGGCCGCGCCCCGGACGTTCCCGTCGGCGAACCGGCCGGTGAGGCGGTCCGTCGCCGGGTCCACCTCCCATCGGGTGGCGATGACCTCGTCGATCCCGAGGGTGCCCACCACCGGAGCGACGTAGGCGGTGAAGGAGGCGCTCACCACGATGAGCCGGTGGCCCTGGTCCTGGTGCCACCGGAGCCGGTCCACCACGTCGGCCTTGAGCATCGAGCCGACCACGGCCTCTGCCGTGGCCGCTGCCGCAGCGTCGGCCTCCTCCCGGTGCATGCCGGCGAGGATGTCGGCGAACACCGCCTCCTTGGCCCGGTCCCGCAGGGCGTCGCCCTGGACCGATCGGGCGATGGCGGGGAGGTGGCGGAGGAAGGCCCGTCCCACCTCCACCCGACGTCCCAGTTGGACGAGGAACACCCGCAGCGTGTCCCGCCGGGTGATGGTGCCGTCGAAGTCCACAGCGACCACCGGCGCGTCATCCCCGTCGCCCGTGGTCCCCGTCATGTCGGCTCCGGGGTGCGCTCGTGGTCGGGGTGCGGCGGGACCCGCCCGCTCGGTCGATGGGACCAAAGTCCCGAATCGGTGGTCATGACCGCAATTCTGCGCCTTCTCCGGGTACGCTCCAAGTCATGGCCACCATGGTTCAGAAAGCGGTGTGCAGCCTGGCGTCGCACGACCTCTTCGCCCTCGCCTATCCCCCCGCCCGGCGGTGGGAGTGCACCCGGTGCGGGGTGATCCTGGAGGACGCCCCGACCTCGAAGGCCGATCGTCGACGGTTCCCCCGCGAGACGATCCGGAACACCAACGAGACCGACCTGCCGTAGGCCTGGCTCCCGGTCGGACGTCCCCGACCGGCCTGTCACCGGTGGTCGCAAGTCCGCCGGGATCCGTGCCCTGGACCCGTCGACCGGTCACCCGTCACGCCCAGCGCCACCCCCGGTGCACCTGATCTGCACCTGAATCCGCCACGGCGCGTGAGCATGCCGTGACCCTTCGCCGGAGCGTCCGGATTACTCCCGTTTTCCGGTTGTTCACCTCGTCAGGCCGCCGTTACCTTGACGGGCGAGAGGACGGGCGACCGGATTCCCGGCGGGGGTCAGGCAGCCCGATGGGCAGGGGACCAACGGATAGAGGCGGCACGAGGCATCATGACAGACTGTTTGTGCACAGGGGCATGCGCACATGGGCGGCAGGTCGGAGGACCGGCGCGGACGCCGAGCTGCGCGGTGACGGTCATCGTCCCCACCCGGAACGAGCGGGACAACGTGGCGCCGCTGGTGGCCCGGCTGGCGGACGTGCTCCCGTCGGGCGACGCCGAGGTGCTCTTCGTGGACGACAGCGATGACGGCACCGATGCCGTCATCCGGCAGGTGGCGGCATCGGCGCCGCTCCCGGTGTCGGTCATCCACCGTACGCCGGGCGACCGGTCCGGCGGCCTGGGTGGCGCCGTCGTCACCGGGATGCGGGCCGCATCGGGCCGCATCGCCGTGGTGATGGACGGCGACCTCCAGCACCCACCGGAGACGATCGGCCGCATGGTCGCGCCCATCGAGGCCGGTGACGCCGAGATCGTGGTGGCCAGCCGCTACCGGGACGACGGGGACAACGGCGGCCTGGCCAACGGCGCCCGGGTGGGCGTCTCCCGGGCGGCCACCCGCCTGGCCAAGGCGGCCTTCCCCCGGCGCCTGGCCGACTGCACCGACCCGATGAGCGGCTTCTTCGCCGTGCGCCTGTCGTCGGTCGATGTCGAGCGGCTCCACCCCATGGGGTTCAAGATCTTCCTGGAGACGGTGGCCCGCTGCGGCCTCTCGGTGGACGAGGTTGGGTTCACCTTCGCCGACCGCAACGCCGGCGAGAGCAAGGCCAGCCTGACTGAGGGGGTGCGCTTCGCCGGCCACCTGGCCCGCCTGCGGCTCGGGACGCTGGGCACCCCCGGTCTCCGCCGGGCGTTCGGCTTCGGCGTCGTGGGGGCCACCGGCCTGGTGGTGAACGCCATCGCCTTCTGGCTCCTGGTCCGCTTCGCTCACCTCGGCTACCTGCTGGCCGCCGTGGTGGCCACCCAGGTGTCGACGACCTGGAACTTCGCCGGTCTCGAGCTGTTCGTCTTCCGGGGCCGGGCATCCGGTGCCGGGTGGCGCCGGTACCTGCGCTTCAGCGTGCTGAACAACACCGTGATGCTGGCCCGGCTGCCGTTCCTGGCCCTGCTGGTCGAGGTGGTCCGGGTGCCCCAGGTGGCAGCCAACGTGATCACCCTGATCGCCGTGTTCCTGGTGCGGTTCTTCGTCAGCGACAAGGTCATCTACAGAGAGGAGAGTGCCATGGGGGACAGCGGAGGGAGCATCGAGCGGCACGGGCCGATCGACATCGAGGTGACCGGCCGCCCGGTCGGCCAGGGGCGTCGCCGGCGTGCCGAGGCGGTGTCGTACCGCCACTTCTACGACCTGCACGGGATCGTCACCATCGGCAGCGATGTGGCCCTGCCCGAGCTGGGCTTCTTCGAGCAGGCCCGCGGGGCCCGGGACGGCAGCCGGCCCGACATCTCGGTCCGCGTGGGACGCCTGGACGGCCTGCGCCGGCGCACCCGGCTCGTCCAGTCGGTGGACCGGCGCTCCATCCGCTGGGAGGAGCACCTGGGCCGCCTGTCGGCCAACTTCGCCATCCACTTCGGCGACCAGATCCAGGTGACCTCGTCCCGGGCGCTGGCCCGCAGCCCGCATGTGCTCTACACCAACGTGATCGAGGCCCTGCTCCGCTTCGTCTTCGTCGACCGCGGCTACATGCTCCTGCACGCGGCCTGCATGGAGCTCGACGGCCACGGGATGATCCTCTCGGCCCGCACGGACACGGGGAAGACGGGCACCGTGCTCAAGCTCCTCCGGGAGAGCCGGGGCCGGTTCCTGTCCGACGACATGACGATCATCGACGCCGCCGGCACGGCCCGGTGCTTCCCGAAGCCCCTGACCATCAGCCAGCACACCCTCCGGGCCGTCGACGCCGGCGACCTCCGCCGGCGGGAGTGGCTGTGGCTCCGGGTCCAGAGCCGACTCCACTCCAAGGAGGGGCGCGGCTTCGCCATGCGCCTGGCCGAGGCCAACGTGCCGATCATGACGATCAACGGCTGGGTCCAGCGGCTGATCCCGCCGCCGAAGTACTTCGTGCAGCGCCTCGTCCCCTGCGACCTCACGGCCTCCACCCAGCTGCGCAGCATCTTCATCATCGAGCGCGGCGTTCCCCACCAGAGCCCGGTCCGCCACGCCGACGCCGTGGCCGAGCTGCTGGAGAACACCGAGGACGCCTACGGATTCCCTCCGTACCGGTACGTGGCGCCGGTCCTGTCGGTGGGCGGGGCGACCTACGACCAGCTCCGGGAGCAGGAGCGGCTGATCCTGATCAGCGCCCTGGAGAGCGTGGAGATCACCCGGCTGGGCTCGGACGACTTCAGCTGGGCGGCACGGATCACGGACGAGCTGGCCGACCGCGACCCGGCGGGCGCCGACGACGCCGAGGCACTGGGATCGATGATCGAGTCGATCCACGTGGAGGCCGAGGAGGCGCTCCGCACCGGCACCGACTGACCCTCCGGTGGGGGATCTGGTGCAGCACGGGAGCACCCGCGACAGCCGTGGACGCGGGCTGCCGTCGGGGTGGAGAATTGGGGCACTGTGACACTGGTCGATGACACGCTGACCGGCGCCGGCGCCACCGGTGACGACGGTGCGGAGGCACCGGCGCGCCCGGTGGCCGGGGAGCCAGACGGCCGGATCGGGTGGTTCCACCGGGTCCCTCCTCGGATGTGGCTCGCCGCCACCCTGGTCGTGGCCTTCGTGGTCCGCGTGGTCAACATCAACGGGAACGGCTTCAACAGCGACGAGGCGGTCTACGCCGGCCAGGCGGCTTCGTTGGCCGGCAACCCGCTGTTCACCCAGCAGTTCCCGGTGTTCCGGGCCCACCCCCTCCTGCTGCCCGTCCTGCTCTCCCCGCTGTTCGGGTCGGGCACGCCCGACGTGGTCGCCCGCCTGGTGGTGGTGGCTATGGGCGTGGCCACCGTCTTCGGCGTCTACCTCATCGGCCGGGAGCTCTTCGGCTGGCGCACCGGGGTGCTGGGCGCCCTGGTGCTGGCTCTCATGCCGTACCACGTCGGGGTCACCCGCCAGCTCCTCCTGGACGGCCCGGCCACCCTGTGCATCACCTTCGCCTTCTGGATGTTCGCCCGCTTCGTCCGGACCCGCAGCTGGGCGTGGCTCGCCGCCTCGGCCGCCACCTTGGGGCTCGGCGTCCTGACCAAGGAGACGAGCATCGTCGTGGCCGGCGCCATGGTGGTCTTCATCGTGCTGGCCCCGGCCGTGCGTCGCCCCCTGCGGACGTCCGCTGTGTTCCTCGGCGTGACCGTGGCCGTGAGCCTCACGTTCCCGGTGGTCATGTCCCTGGCCGGGCGGAAGTCGACGGGCCAGAGCTACCTGGCCTGGCAGCTGACGAGGACCTCGACGCACGCCGCCGGCTTCTACTTCACCGCCGTGCCCGCGGCCATCGGCTGGCTGGTCGTCGCCGTGGCCCTGGCGGGCCTGCTCTTCCGTGCCAACTGGAACTGGCGGGTGGCGCTGCTGGTCTGCTGGGTGGCCGTCCCCGTGCTCTTCTTCGAGTTCTACCCGTTGAAGGGGTTCCAGTACCTGCTCCCCGTGGCTCCGGCCATGGCCCTCCTGGCTGCCCGGTCCCTCCTGACCTGGCACCTCCCGGCGCGGCTCCGGATGGGTGACGGTCGGGCGGCCCGGCCCGTGGTGGTCGGCGTGGTGCTCGCCTCCATGCTGGTGGGGACCTGGGCCACGGTCTTCCCGACGACCAGCAACGCCGTCCTCGCCGGCGGCGGCGGCATCGCCGGCGGGCGCGAGGCCGGCCGGTGGATCGACGAGCACCTGGTGCCAGGCACCGAGCTGCTGACCATCGGTCCCTCCATGGGCAACATCCTGGCCTACTACGGCCACCGGCCGGCCCAGGGCCTGTCGGTCAGCGCCGATCCCCTCCACCGCAACCCGTCCTACTGGCCGGTCTACAACGCCGACCTCAGCATCCACCAGGGCCAGTTCTCCTATCTGGTGTGGGACGCTTACTCGGCCTACCGCTCCCCGACGACGGCCAAGCGGCTCCAGGTGCTGGTGGCGACCCACCACGGGATCCCGGTCCACGAGGTGCGGATCGGCGGGAAGCCGATCATCGTGATCTACGAGGTCCACCCGTGATCCGGAAGACCGGTGGGGCGGCAGCGGTGCGCCTGGCCTCAGCCGCCGCCGTGGCGGCGCTCGCCGGTGTGGTGATCCTGCCGACGCCGCCCGCCGGGGCGACCTCGGCGTCGGCCGGCGTTCCGGCCATCCAGCACGTGGTGGTGATCCTCCAGTCCGGGCACTCGTTCGACAACTACTTCGGGACCCGGGCCAGGGTCGACGGGATCCCGACGGGAACGTGCCTGCCCGTGGTCGCCGGGTCGACCAGCTGCGTCCGGCCGTACCACCTCCGCCAGGACCAGTCCAAGGCCGGTCTGAGCGACACGCTCCGGACCACCCGACGGGCCATCAACGGCGGGAAGATGGACGGGTTCGTGGTGGCCCAGCCCAACGTGGCCATCGGCACCACCGCCATGGGCCACCTCGACCGGTCCGACATCCCCTACTACTGGAGCCTGGCCGACCGGTTCACCCTCTACGACAACTTCTACGCCACCTCCCAGGCCGGGGCCCTGCCCAACCGGGTGGCGGCCGTGGCCGGCCAGGACGCCGGCCTGGTGTCCAACACGCCGCCGGCCGGCGGGATCGCCGTGCCGACCATCTTCAACCAGCTCGACGCCTCCGGGCACAGCTGGAAGTACTACGTCCAGAACTTCCAGGGTTCC
>CAXBRB010000169.1:0-6130 GCA_963977795.1 uncultured Acidimicrobiaceae bacterium | reverse complement strand
CGAGATCTACACTCTTTCCCTACACGACGCTCTTCCGATCTGGGGCCGTCGGCTGGCGCCGGGAACCACACCGAGGGCGGCGACCACCCGGCGCCGTCCCACGACAGGGTGACCCCGGCGCCGGCGGCGTCGGCGGCATCGGCATGGTTGACGCCCCCGCCGGCGGCCACGCAGAGCACGTCGGAGAGGCAGTCCAGCGAGGTGATGCCTCCCGCCGGGGGGAGGACGGTGGCCACCGGGGACCAGCCCGGGGTGGCCACCGGCGGCGTGGGCACGGTGGTGGGCACCGCCGACGGGAGGGTGGTGGTCGTGGTCGTGGGCACGGTGGTGGGCACCGGACGGGTGGAGGTCGGCGCCGAGCGGGCCGGCCCGCCGCACCCGGCAGCGGCGCCGGTCAGGACGAGGGTGGCGACGGCCGCAGCCACGGCGGAAGCCCCGTGGGGCCGGGCGGTGCCGGCCCACCGCTGGTCCGATCGTGCCGTCGTCATCACGAGGGGATCAGGCGGCGTGGGCGATGAGGCCGGCCAGGGCTGCCGCACCAGCGGGGTTCAGGTGGACCTGGTCGGCGGTGAACCACTCGGGGTGGGGGGTGGCCAGGGTGTTCCAGTCGGCCAGGACGGACACGTCCCGGTGACGGGCCACGCCGTCGGCCAGCACCTGGTTGTCGGGGGCGGCCCAGGGGCGTGGCACGCACACGTTGACGAAGACGATGCGGCGCACCCCGTCTGCCGCAGCCACCATGGCGTCGACGTCGGCTGAGGTGACCGAGCCGTTGGTGCCCAGCTCCACCACCAGGACCTGGCCCAGGGTGCCGGCCGCCCGGTCGGCCTGGACGATGCCGATCCCGGTCTCGAACTGACGGCTGACCAGACCGTCGACCCGCACGCCGGGCAGCAGGGCCTCGAGGTCCGGCTGGATGTCGATCATGATCGAGTCGCCCACTGCTGTCACCGGCCCGGCGGGCGGTGGCGTCGTGGTCGTGGTGGTCGAGGTCGACGTGGTGGTGCTCGACGGGGTGGCCGGGGCGGGAGTCCCGTCGCCGCCCGGCGCGGAACCCCCGCCGCTGCCCGGGGTGGCCGTGGTGCCCAGAGCCGAGGTGCGGGGTGCTGCCGCGGTGGAGGCGTGCTGGCTGAGCCCGATGGCGGCCAGGGCACCCAGGACGAGCACCACCACGGCGCCGATGGCGCGGTCGGGCCAGCCGATGCCGGACATGGCCCCAGTCTGCTCGCTCCGCCGGCGGTGCGGGGCGCGCCGGCCGGTGGGACCCCCGGCAGGCGGGGCCGACCCCGTACACTCGGGTGCGTGGACGGAGCGGACACCAGGACGGCGGCGGGCGCGGCCGATGCGGCACCGGCCGATGCGGCACCGCCCGTCGAGGACGACCTCGGGCGCATCCTCACCGCACCGAACCTGATCACCATGGTCCGGCTGGCCTGCGTGCCGCTGTACGTGTGGCTGCTCTTCGGCGCCCACCGCCAGACCCTGGCCGCCGTGCTGCTGGCCGTCCTCGGTGCCACCGACTGGGTGGACGGCTACGTGGCTCGGCGCTTCCGCCAGGTCTCCACCTTCGGCAAGATCCTCGATCCGGTGGCCGACCGCGTCCTGGTGGTCACCGCCGTGGTCACCATCACCCTGCACGGGGCGGTCCCCGTCTGGTTCGGCGCCGCCACGCTGGTGCGCGAGGTGGTGGTCTCGGTGGCCGTGGTGGGCCTCGCCTCGGTCGGGGCCGCCCGGATCGACGTGCTCTGGGTGGGCAAGGCCGGGACCTTCGCCCTCATGTGCGCCTACCCCCTGTTCCTGCTCGGCGACGGGCCGGCCGGGTGGCAGCGCGCCGTGCGGCTCGGGGCCTGGGCCTGCGGCCTGGTGGGGCTCACCCTGGCCTGGGTGGCCGCGGCGTCCTACGTGCCGGTGGCCCGTCAGGCGCTGGCCGACGGCCGGCGGGGCCGGGCGGCCGCCGGGGGAGTGGCCGACACGGCGACGGAGGCGGCCCGGTGAAGGCCGTGATCATGGCCGGCGGCGAGGGCACGCGCCTGCGGCCGCTGACGTCCAACCAGCCCAAGCCCATGCTGCCCATGGCCAACATCCCCATGATGGAGCACGTGGTCAACCTGCTGCGGAGCCACGGCTTCGAGGACATCGTGGTCACCGTGGCCTTCATGGCCAACGCCATCCGCACCTACTTCGGCGACGGCTCCGAGTTCGGCGTGCGCATGGTGTACGCCACCGAGTCGACGCCGCTGGGGACGGCCGGGTCGGTCCGCAACGCCAAGGACGAGCTCGACGAGCGCTTCCTGGTCATCTCGGGGGACGTCCTGACCGACATCGACCTGAGTGCGGTGGTGGACTTCCACGAGCGCAGCGGGGGCATCGGCACCCTGGCCCTCAAGGCGGTGGAGAACCCGCTGGAGTTCGGCATCGTCATCACCCGGGAGGACGGCTCGATCGAGCGGTTCCTGGAGAAGCCGACCTGGGGCCAGGTCTTCAGCGACACCATCAACACGGGGATCTACGTGCTCGAGCCGGAGATCTTCGACTTCATCCCGGAGGGGATGCCGGTCGACTTCTCCGGCGAGTCCTTCCCGGCCGCCCTGGCCGCCGGCCGGGGCCTGTTCGGCTATGTGGCCGACGGCTACTGGGAGGACGTCGGCACCCTGGAGGCCTACCTGAGCGCCCACCACGACATCCTGGACCGCAAGGTCGAGGTGGACATCGAGGGCTTCCAGCTGCGGCCCGGCGTGTGGGTCGGCAAGGGGGCGGAGATCGACCCCACCGTCGACCTCCGCGGTCCGGCCGTCATCGGCGACAACTGCGTGGTGGGCGCCGGCGCCGTCCTCGGCGCCTACTGCACCCTGGGGCGGAACATCCGCATCGGCGACAACGCCACCGTCGAGCACTCCGTGGTGCACGACAACACCTACCTCGGGTCCGGGGTGCGGGTGGAGGGCAGCGTGCTCGGCCGGGGCACCGACCTCCGTCCGGGGGTGCGCTGCGAGGAGGGCGCCGTCCTGGGCGACGAGTGCTTCGTCGGCGCCGACGCCGAGATCAAGCCCGGCGTGAAGATCTACCCGTTCAAGACCGTGGAGTCCGGAGCGGTCGTCAACTCCTCCATCGTGTGGGAGTCCCGCGGCGCCCGCTCGCTCTTCGGCCGGGACGGCGTGCGGGGCCTGGCCAATGTCGACATCAGCCCCGAGCTGGCCGTGCGGCTCTCCATGGCCTGGGCCTCCACCCTGGAGAAGGGCAGCACGGTCACGAGCTCGCGCGACACCAGCCGGGCCGCCCGCGTGCTCAAGCGGGCCATCATGGTCGGCTGCAACGCCGCAGGGGTCAACGTGGACGACCTGGAGGCGGCCACCGTGCCGGTGACCCGCTTCCAGCTCACCTCGTCGGCCTCGACGGCGGGGGTCACCGTGCGCCTCGATCCCGAGGACCCCCAGTCGGTGGTCATCCGGTTCTTCGACAAGGACGGGATCGACGTCGACGAGACGGCCCAGCGCAAGATCGAGCGCCTCTACCACCGGGAGGACGTCCGGCGGGTCCTGGCCCGTGAGATCGGCGACCTGGGCTTCCCGCCGCGGACCTTGGAGCACTACACGGCGGCCCTGGTGGACTCGGTCGACCTGACGGCGGCCCGTTCGGCCGGCCTGAAGCTGGTGCTCGACTACTCCTTCGGCACGGCCAGCTTCGTCATGCCGAACCTCCTGGCCAAGCTGGAGGCCGAGGTGCTGGTGGTCAACCCCTACGCCAACACGGCCAACGTCCTGGCCTTCGACCGGCCGGCGGCCACGGCGCGGGTGTCGGAGCTGGTGCGGGCCTCCGGCGCCCACCTCGGTGCCGTCATCGACCCCGGAGGCGAGTTCGTCGATATCGTCGATGACGAGGGCCACGTGCTGAGCCACGACGAGGCCCTCCTGGCGCTGGTCACCCTGGTGACCGAGGCCCGGCCCCGGGCCCGGGTGGCCCTCCCGGTGGCGGCCAGCGACCATGCGGTGCGGATCTGTGAGGCGGCCGGTGCCGAGGTGGTGTGGACGAAGCTGTCGGCGCCCCACCTGATGGAGGCGGCGTCCACTCAGGGCGTGACCCTGGCGGCCAGCCAGTCGGGTGGGTTCATCTTCCCGGAGTTCCTGCCGGCCTTCGACGGTGCGGCGACGCTGGTCAACCTCATCGCCCTGCTCACCACCTCGGGCCGCCGGCTGTCCGAGCTGGTGGCCTCCCTTCCGCCGGTGCGGATCGCCCACCAGGCCGTCCACACCCCGTGGGACCAGAAGGGGATGCTCATGCGGACCCTGGTCGAGCGGCCCCAGGGGCGCGAGCTCGTCCTGGTCGACGGGGTGAAGGTGGTGGAGGCCGACGGATGGGCGCTGGTCCTGCCCGATCCCGAGGAGCCCGTCACCCACGTGTGGGCCGAGGCGCCCAGCACGGCCCAGGCCGAGTCGCGGGCCCAGGAGTTCGCCACCCGCCTGCGCCAGCTCCTGGGCTGAGCGCGCCGGTCGGGCCGGTCGGATAGGGTCGCCGACCATGAACGTGCCCGAGGACCTCCGCTACTCGACCGACCACGAATGGGTCCGACGTGACGGGGACCGCGTCCGGGTCGGCATCACCGACTTCGCCCAGGACGCGCTGGGCGACGTGGTCTTCGTCGACCTCCCCGGCCCCGGGGCGGCGGTGGAAGCCGGCGGCCTGCTGGGCGAGGTGGAGTCGACCAAGTCCGTCTCCGAGATCTACGCCCCGGTGGCCGGCGAGGTGGTGGCCGTGAACACCTCGCTCATGGACGCCCCGGAGCAGGTCAACGGCGACCCCTACGGGGACGGCTGGATCTGCGAGATCGTGCCGGCCGACCCGGCGGCAGCGGACGCCCTGCTGGACGCCGCCGGCTACCGCCAGCTGACCGAGGGGTGAGCCTGGCACTGGCGCCGGAGGGGAGCATGGTCGTGGGACCGGCTACCGTTGTCGTCGTGTTCTGCCACTCCTGCGGCCACCGGAACCCCGAAGGGGTCAACTACTGCTCGTCCTGCGGCACCGCCCTGGCCACGTCGGCCCCGGACACCTCGGTCTCGGTCCCGCCGATCGACGCCGGCGAGCCCCATCCGGCGCCGGCCCTCGGCCTGGTCGAGCTCCCGCGCGGCGTGGGCCTGCTGGTCGTCCAGCGCAGCGGCGCCGAGGACGTCCGGGTCGCCCTGGACAAGGCGACGGTCACGGTGGGCCGCAACGTCGAGAGCGACGTGTTCCTCGACGACGTCACGGTGTCGCGCCAGCACGCCGAGTTCGTCACCGACGGCACGGTGACCACGGTGCGCGATGTCGGCTCGTTGAACGGCACTTTCGTCAACCGGACCCGCATCGATGCCGTGACGCTGGCCAGCGGCGACGTCGTCCAGGTGGGGAAGTTCAAGCTCACCTATTTGCGGGGCCCCGAGTGAGCGCCCGGTCCTACCTCTCCATCGGCGACGTGCTGACGCTCCTGCGCCAGGAGTTCCCCGACGTCACGATCTCCAAGATCCGGTTCCTCGAGAGCCAGGGCCTGGTCAACCCCGAGCGGACCCCGTCGGGCTACCGGAAGTTCTACGAGCACGATGTCGAGCGGCTGCGGTGGGTCCTGCGCCAGCAGCGCGAGCACTTCCTCCCCCTCAAGGTCATCAAGGGCCGGCTCGACGGCGATGCCGGCGTGCCGGCCGACCCGTCGGCCGACGTGGCGGCCACCGACGCCGGGAGCGACCAGGCGGCCGGGCACGCCGGCCAGCAGGCCGACCGGGAGCTGCGGGTGCTGGTCGGCCAGCACGCCGGTGCGGCCGGGGCGGGCGCTCCGCCACCGGCGTCGGCGCCAGCCGCCTCCCGCCCCGCCACGACTCCGCCGCCCTCCGTCCCCCCTGCGCCTGCCGCAGCTCCGACTGCCGCCGCCAGCGGCTCCCCGTCGTCGGGTGGGGCAGGGCCCACCCCGGCTCCGGCATCGGCTCCCGTGGCCTCCCCGTCATCCGGCCCGGCTCCGTCGGCGCCGACGGACCGGGGGCGGCCCCCGACGGCGTCCTCGAACGGCCCGACGCCACCGGACGTCCCTGCCGGACCGGGCGCCGCCGCCGCAGCCCAGTCGACCTCGACGGGCCCGACGGCCGGGGTCCCCGACGGACGCCCACCG
>CAXBRB010000168.1:0-6134 GCA_963977795.1 uncultured Acidimicrobiaceae bacterium | reverse complement strand
TTTTTTTTCAAGCAGAAGACGGCATACGAGATGTAGCCGTGACTGGAGTTCAGACGTGTGCTCTTCCGATCTAGATCGGTGGCGTGGCCGGCAGCCACGGCGGCCATGGAGGCCAGGAGGCCGTCGTCGGCGCCGTCTCGGCCGCGTCCGCCCTGGGCGCCCGCCTTGCCGCCCCGCCCCGAAGAGCCCGAGGACCGGGACGCGCTGGCGCCGGCTCGCGACCGGGACGGTGCGGTGGCCTTGCCCTTCGGCCGCGATGCCCCGGACCGGCCCGCCGGACGCTTGGTGGCGGTGCTCACAGTGCCCCGAGGCTACCGGCGCCGCCGGGTTCCCAGGGGGACACCCCCGGACCGCCCGAGCGGGCGGTCCGGGCCGGGACGGCCCCGTGCCGTCGGCGTGGGTCAGACGGTGACGATGACCGGGACGATCATGGGCCGCTGCCGGGTGCGCTCCCCGACCAGCTTGCCCATGGTCTTGCGGGTCACCCGGTTCAGGCTCTCGTGGTCGGCGTTCCCGGCGGCCAGGGCCTGCTCGAGAGCCCGGGTCACCAGGCCTCGGGCCTCCTCGATCAGCGCATCGGTGTCCTGGTCGTAGGCCCAGCCCCGGGTCACGATCTGGGGGGCGCCCACCACCTCGCCCCGCTTCAGGTCGACGGTGGCCACGGCCATGACCACCCCCTCCTCGGACAGGACCATCCGGTCGCGCAGGACCCCGTGGCCGATGTCGCCCACCGAGCTCCCGTCGACGAAGAGGTAGCCGCCGGGGACCGAGCCGTCCCGCCGCAGGCCCGAGGCGTCGAGCCGGACGACGTCACCGTCCTCGCAGAGCAGGACCCGGTCGCCGTCGATGCCCATGGAGGCGGCCAGGCGGACGTGGTTGGCCATGTGGCGGTACTCGCCGTGGACGGGGATGAAGAACTCGGGCCGGGTGACCGACATCAGCATGGCCAGCTCCCCCTGGCGGGCGTGCCCGCTCACGTGGACGTTCTGGCTGCCCGAGTGGATGACCTCGACGCCGCGGCGGTGGAGGGTGTCGATGACCCGGCCGACCGACCACTCGTTGCCGGGGATCGGATGGGCGCTGATGACCACCACGTCGTCCTCGCGCAACGAGAAGAACCGGTTCTCCCCGGTGGCCAGGCGGGACAGCGCCGACATCGGCTCGCCCTGGGAGCCGGTGGAGATGACGCACACCCGGCCCGGCGGCAGGTCGTCGATGTCGCCGATGTCCACCAGCGCCTCGTCGGGGATGGTGAGCAGGTCGAGCTTGCGGGCCAGGGCCACGTTCTTCTGCATCGACCGGCCCAGCGTGGCCACCTTGCGGCCACCGGCGATGGCCGCATCGGCCACCTGCTGGACCCGGTGGATGTGGCTGGCGAAGCAGGTGACGATGAACCGCCGGCCCGGCCGGGCCAGGAACACCTGCTCGAGGGTGGCGCCGACCGACGACTCCGAGGGCGTGAACCCGGGCTCCTCGGCGTTGGTGGAGTCGGCCAGGAGGAGGCGGATGCCCGGGTCGGAGGCCAGCGACCCCATGCGGGCCAGGTCGGTGCGGCGGCCGTCCACCGGGTGGAGGTCGATCTTGAAGTCGCCCGAGTGGAGGATGATGCCCTGGGGGGTGTGGAAGGCTGTGGCGAAGGCGTGGGGCACCGAGTGGGTGACCGGGATGAACTCCACGTCGCACGGGCCGATCCGCCGCCGCTCGCCGTCACGGACCGGGATGAAGGTGGCCCGGCTGGCCATCCCCGCCTCGTCGACCCGGCTGCGGGCCAGCGACAGCGTGAGCTCCGAGCCGTAGACGTCGACCGGGAAGTCCCGCAGCAGGTAGGCCAGGCCCCCGGTGTGGTCCTCGTGCCCGTGGGTCAGGATGACCCCGTCGACCCGGTCGGCGTTCTCCCGGAGGTAGGTGAAGTCCGGCAGGACCAGGTCGACACCAGGCATGTCCGGATCCGGGAACATGATCCCCACGTCGAGGACGAGGATGCGGCCGTCCACCTCGATGCAGGCGCAGTTCCGGCCGATCTCGCCGAGGCCGCCCAGGAAGACCACCCGCACGGGCGCGCCCGCCGACCCGCCGCCTGCGCTCCCTCCGGTGCCCTTCTTGGCCTTGGTGGGCGCCGGGGTGCCGGCTCCGCCCCCCGACGGCTTGCGGCGGCGCTTGCCCTTGCCCCCGTCGGCAGCGGCCTCAGGCAACGGACGCCGCCGGTCGGTCGATGGCACCCAGGGCGTCGATGACGCGCCGGGCCTCGGCGTCGAGGGAGGCTGGCGCCGGGGCGTTGGGGAGCCGGCACTGCCCGGCGGGCAGGCCCAGGGCCCGGCAGGCCGCCTTGGCCGGGACCGGGTTGGGGTACTCGTCGGAGGACTCGAAGCGGTACGAGTCCAGGAGGGCGCGGTTGCGTGCCGCCGCCTCGGCAACATCGCCCCGGCGTTGGGCGGCCAGCATGGCGCCGAAGTGGGCGCCGGCCCAGTGGGAGGCCACGCTGATCACCCCCACCCCGCCCACCGAGGCGAAGGGCAGCGTCAGCGAGTCATCCCCGGAGTAGAGCTCGAAGCCCTCCGGCGCCTCGGCCACCACCCGGGCGGCCGCAGCCACGTCCCCGGTGGCGTCCTTCACGGCGACGATGTTCGGCGTGGTCCGGGCCAGCTCCACCGTGAGGTCGGGGCCGATCCGCCGGCCCGAGCGCACCGGGATGTCATACAGCACCACCGGCAGGTCGGCCGCTGCAGCCACCGCCCGGAAGTGGGCGGCCAGACCGGCCGCCGAGGGGCGGTTGTAGTACGGGGTGACGACGAGGACGCCGGCCGCGCCGGCTGCCGCAGCCTCCCGGGTCATGGCCACCGAGTGGGCCGTGTCGTTGGTGCCCGAGGTGGCGATCACCGGGACGGTGACCGACTCGATCACCGCCCGGAAGAGGGCGATCCGCTCGGGGTCGGTGAGGACCGGGCCCTCGCCGGTGGTCCCGGCCACCACGAGGCCGTCGCTGCCGTGGTCGACCAGGTACCGGGCCAGGGTGGCCGCCCCGTCGAGGTCGAGGCCGCCGTCGGCGTCGAAGGGGGTGACCATGGCCGTCACCACCTCGCCGAACCGGGGCGCCGCCGTCATCGACCGGACCCCACGGCGCGCCCATGGGCGTCCGGGCGCAGGAGCAGGGAGAGGCGGTGCACGGCACGCAGGCTACCAGGGGTGCCGGACCCCTCCTTCGGCTCCGGAGCCGGCCGCGCGGCCGGACCGGCGTGCCTCAGACCAGGTCGCGCTTCGTCGGCGGCAGGGCGGCCATAGCGTCGTACTCCTCGGAGGTGTCGACGGCCGACTCGAACTCGATGACCCCCAGCTCGGTGAACTTGGTCCGCAGCCAGCCGTCGCCGGCGTCCAGCAGGCCGAGCTTGCGGCAGTTGGGCACGATCTTCGAGAAGAGCAGGGCCTGGAAGGCCGGTCGGTTGGGGTCGGACAGCACGATGGGGAGGATCTGCTTGGGGTCGAGGCCCATCCGCTCGAGGACCTCCTGCTGGAGGAACCGGTCGCGCATGCGCACGGCCGCCTCGAAGGCGAACTCCTGGCGCTCGCGCAGCTCGGCGGCGCTCAGGCACTGGTAGTGCTCCTGGAGGCTGAGCACGCCGAAGGCCACGTGACGGGCCTCGTCGGCCATGACGTAGCGGAGCAGCTGCTTGAGCAGCGGGTCGGGCGTGATGTCACGGGCGAAGCCGAAGGCGGCCAGGGCCAGGCCCTCGATCATGATCTGCATGCCCAGGTAGGTCATGTCCCAGCGGGAGTCGGACACGATGTCGTCGAGGAGCATCTGGAGGTGGGCGTTGATCTGGTAGTGGCCCGACAGCTTCTCGTCGAGGTACTTGGCGAAGACCTCGACGTGGCGGGCCTCGTCCATGACCTGGGTGGCGGCGTAGTACTTGGCGTCGATCCACGGGACCGACTCGACGATCTTGGCCGTGCACACCAGGGCGCCCTGCTCGCCGTGGAGGAACTGGGAGAGGGTCCAGTTCTGGCTCTCGATGCTGAACTGGACGAACTCCTTCTCGCTCCACTTCTCGAGCGGCGTCCCGGTGATGTCGAAGCCGGCGGCGAAGCCGCCCTGCATCTCGGCCACCTGGTAGGCCAGCTTCTCCTGGTCGACGTCGGTGTCCCAGGGGAGGTCGGTCTCCCCGTTCCACTGGGCGTTCTTGGCCTTCTCGTAGAGCTTGTTGAGCTTCGGCCGGGCGCCCTTCTCGTAGTCCCAGGTGAAGATGGTGTCGTAGTCGGAGTGGACCACGTGGCGGCCGTCGGGCTCCTCGGTGCCCACGACGGCCAGGATGGCCTCGATGTCGTCGATCTCCGAGCGCCCGATGATCGACTCGGTGCTGTTCATCTCCATGGTCATTGCGGTGCTCCCTGTGCTTGGTCGATGTGGTCGGTCGATCCGGGTCAACCCGGCTCGGATGTGGTGAGTAGGCGAGAGGCGAGGACGATCGGTCCCGCAGCGTCGGCCTCCAAGGCCTCGATGCCCGGGAGCATGAACGTGCGGACGAAGGCGGCGGCGTCCGTCGGGTCGGTCAGGTCGGTGTCCGCCGAGGGCGAGACGGCATAGGAGAGGACGACACGGGCGGCCCACTCGGCCACCCGCTCGGCGTCGTCGGGACGCATCCACCGGGCCAGGAATGGCGCCGTGAAGGCCGAGGCGGTGGCCAGCAGGCGCTCGGCGTCGTCGAAGGCCAGGTGGCCCAGGATGCGCTCGGGCTCGTGCTCCACGAGGAAGCGGAGGGCGGCGTGCTCGGCCAGCGCGGTGGAGGCCCCGACGATCCCGGCCACCAGGGCGTCGGCCAGGCTGGACGCACCGCCCATGGCCACGCCCAGCGAGGCGAAGAGGCGGGCCGCCTCGGTGTCCACGACGGCCTGCAGCAGCTCGTCCCGACCACCCGGGAAGACCCGGTAGACGGTGGCCCGGGACAGGCCGGCCTGACGGGCGATGTCGTCGACCGTCGTCTTGGCCGTGCCGTGCCGGGCCAGGCAGGTCAAGGTGGCGTCCACGATCCGCTCCCGGTGGGGCGAGGCGGCGGACGACGCACGAGAGGAGTCGGACCGGGGCAGGACGGAGCCCGAGGCTCCCTCGACCACTCGCAACGCGCCCCCGGCGGCTCCCACGGCTGCGACGATAACCCTCGATTTGTCTCATTGTCAACGCGTGCCGACGCCGGCAGGGGCGCTGATCAGGCGGTCGAGGGGCCGCCGGCCGGGCCGACCACGCCGGCCAGCAGCTCGGAGCGGACCAGGCGGGACACCTGGTCGGGGTCCTCGAGGTCCCACCGCCCGGGCGCCGAGATGTACGACAGGACCATCCGGGCCAGCACGTCGGCGGCCTCGGCAGGGTCCACGCCGGGCGCCACGCCCCGCGCGGCCAGGTACGGGAGCAGGAAGAGAGCGATCCCCTGGCGGATGCGGTTGCTCTCCACGGTCAGCGTGGGCAGGAGCCGGTCGGGCTCGGTCTGCATGACCCGCTGGAGCACCTCGTGGTCGACGATCGAGCGCCGGGCGAAGACGAGGCCCCGCTCCAGCACCTCCTCGAGGCCGTGCGCCCCGGCCACCTGCTCCTGGAGGCCGAGGAAGAACTCGGTCACCGCCCAGGCCACGGTGGCCGCCACGATCTCCTCACGGCCGCCGGGGAAGGCCCGGTAGGCGGTGGCCCGGGACAGGCCGGCCTGGCGGGCCACGTCCTCCACCGTGGTCTTGGCCATCCCGTTGCGGGACACGCAGACGTAGGCCGCCTCGACCAGGCGCTGGCGGACCTGGTCCACCGCCGGCTCAGAGCCCCAGCAGCGGCTCGATGCCCAGGGTCAGGCCCGGGCGGGCGGCGACCGACTCCACGGCGAGGATCACGCCGTCCATGAACGACGCCCGGTCGTAGGCGTCGTGGCGGATGGTCAGGCCCTGGCCGGGCGAGCCCAGCAGGACCTCCTGGTGGGCGACGAGCCCGGGGAGGCGGACCGAGTGGAGGCGGACGCCGTCGGGCCCCGCTCCCCCGCGCGCCCCCTCGACCACCACCGTGGTGGTGGCGTCGGCCAGGAGGGCGCCCCGCCCGGCGTCCCGCCGAGCCGCCGCCATGCCCTCGGCCGTGCGCAGGGCGGTGCCCGAGGGGGCGTCGATCT
>CAXBRB010000167.1:0-6166 GCA_963977795.1 uncultured Acidimicrobiaceae bacterium | reverse complement strand
GCCGATCCCGACGTTGGCGGGGGCGGGGAGCAGGGTCGGGGTGGGCCCGCCGTTGTCGCCCAGTGCGGCGAACGTGGCGGCCAGGCCGGTGGCGGCCACATCGCCGGGCCCGCCGGCCAGGCAGGTGGCATCGCCCACGTCGTAGCCGGCGTCGGTCCAGGTGGTGGTGCCGATGCCCCGGTCGCAGGCGTCGGCCAGCTGGTCGGCCGCCACGGTGACGGTGCCTGAGGACCGGGCGTCGCCCACGGTGCTGGCGATCCCCGGACCGGTGATGCCGGCCGTGTTGGCCGCCACCGTGGCGGCCCGGAGCACCACCGTCCCGGTGCCCCAGTTGTCGGCGTTGTCGATGGCCCCGCCCACCCGGGTGGCGGCGTTGGCGGAGAAGGTCGAGGTCGTGACGGCAACCGTCCCGGCGGCCGTCACCCCGAGGGAGTTGTCGGCGTTGTCGATGGCCCCGCCGTCCAGGGTGGCGGTGTTGGCGGCGAACGTCGACCCGGCCACGGACAGGCTCCCCGAGCCGCCGTTGTCGGCGTTGTCGACGGCTCCGCCGTCGTAGGCGGCGGAGTTCCCGGTGAACGTCGTGGTGGCCACGGTGGCGCTGGCGTGGCCACCGTTGTCCGCCGTGGCCAGGGCGCCGCCGTCGCTCCCGGCGGTGTTGGTGCGGAACGTCGAGCCGGTGACGGCGAGCGAGCTCGGGGCTGCGGCGGAGCCGTAGTCCCCTGAGGCGATGGCCCCGCCGTCATAGAGCGACCCGTTGGAGGTGAACGTGGAGCCCGACACGGTGGCCGTTCCCGTGCTGTTGCTGTCGCCGCTGTCGATCGCCCCGCCGTCGTACGAGGCGGTGTTGCCGGTGAAGGTGGAGGAGGACACGACGAGCGAGCCGACGCTGGCGCCGTCGGCGCTGTCGATGCCCCCGCCGTCATAGGAGGCGACGTTCGAGGTGAAGGTGGACGTGGCCACGGTCAGCGCGCCGGTGCTGCCGTTGTCGACGCTGTCGATGGCCCCGCCGTCGATGGTGGCCGAGTTCCCGGTGAAGGTGGCGCCGGTCACCGTGGCCGTCGACGTGCCGTTGTTGTCGGCGTTGTCCACCGCACCGCCGTCGATGGCCGATGTGCAGGTGTCGATCCGGACCGAGCTGAGGGTGAGCTGGCTGGTGGCTGCCGGCGGGGTCACGTGCCCCGTGCCCGGGGCGTAGGCGCCGGTGGTCGTGACCGTGGCGGCCAGGGTGAACGAGTCGGTCCCGCCCGACGCGATGGTGACCGGTCCGTCGGCCAGGCCGTGGAGCGTGGTGCCGGCCAGGCCCGCCAGGGTGACCGTCTGCCCGGTCGTCCAGGTGCCGGAGGCGGTCACCACGGGGGCGGGGCCGATGGTGATCCCGGTGACAGGGACGACGCCGCCGTTGTCGCCGGAGTCGATCGCCCCGCCGTCGAAGCCCGCCGAGGCCTGGGTGATGTCGCTCCCGGTGACGGTCAGGGTGGCCACACCCCGGAAGTCACCGGCGTCGACGGCCCCGCCGTCGCCGGCGGTGGAGGTGGCCGAGAAGTGCGAGGAGACGATGGTGGCTGTCCCCGTGCTCCCGTTGTCGGCCACATCGATGGCCCCACCGTTGCCTGCGGCCGAGGTGCCTGCGAAGGTCGAGCCCGACACCGACAGGGTTCCCGTGCCGCTGTTGTCGGCCACGTCGATGGCCCCGCCGTCATAGGAGGCCGTGGTCGACGTGAAGGTCGAGCCGGTGATCGTGGCGTTGCTGGCTCCGCTGTTGTCCCCGCTGACGATGGAGCCACCGTCACCCAGGGCGGAGCTCGAGGTGAAGGTGGAGGTGGCCACCTGCACGGTGCTGACCAGCCCGGTCCCGCCGTTGTCCCCCGAGGCGATGTCGCCGCCGTCGAAGGCGGCTGTGTTGCCGGAGAACGTCGAGCCGGAGACCGACACCGTTCCCGACCCGTTGTCGTCGCCGTTGTCGATGGCCCCGCCGTCGCCCTGGGAGGTGTTGCCGGTGAACGTCGAGGCGGTGATGGTCACGCTGCCCGAACCGCATCCCGCCAGGGTGCAGTTGTCCCCGTTGTCGATGGCCCCGCCGTTGATGGCCGCGGCGTTGTGGGAGAACGTCATGGCGTTGAGGGTGAGCACCCCGCCGCCGCCGCCGTCCCCGTTGTCGATGGCCCCGCCGTCTCCGCCCACCGTGTTGGACCCGTGCGCCATGGTGAAGCCCTGCAGGGTCAGGTAGCCCTTCGAGGTGATGGTGAAGATGGCGCTGGCACACGAGGTGGTCTGGCAGGGGGCCGCCGTCGTCCCGCCGTTGCCGTCCAGGACGGGGGCCGAGGAGAGCCCGGGCAGGCCTTCGATGACCACGGGCGTGGTCGCCGTGGTGCTCCCCAGCCGGGGGATCCAGTTGCCGGTGTAGTGGCTCGGGTCGCCCACCGTGTCCGGGTTGGCGCCCGGGGTGGCCAGGTAGATGGTGCGCACGGTGGTGGTGGCCACGGCCGCCCGGTTGATGGCGTGGGCCAGCGTGCATTCGAGGGCCGGCGTGTTGGTGAGGTCCTCGGGGCAGGTCAGGGAGGAGGCGTTGGTCCCGGCGGCGTAGGCGTAGAGGCCTGGGGCGAGTGCGGCACCGGCCGGGACGGCGGCGGGCACCAGGACGCCGACGGCTCCGAGGGCGACCGATGCCGCAGCGGCCAGCCTGACCCGCGTGCGGGTCCGACGCCTCGAGGGCGGGCCGCCGGCGGAGGGCGAGCGCATGGTCCCATTGTGCCTGTCGGACGGGGATCCGCAGGTGCGCGAACCCCTGTCGGAGCGTTGCCAGCAGGGTGCAGTCTCCCCTCGGGCGGCATGGTGGACCGGGGGGCTCGGAGCCCGATGTCGTGTCACAGGCGCCCGGTACCGTTGCCTCTCGAGACCGAACGCCGATGGGATGCCGTCGACCCTCGCCCGCCCCGGCGGGCGTCAGCGCAGATGGCAGAGCGCGGTCGACGCAACGACGAGGAGGGCCGTTGACCGCACAGGGTGTGAAGCGTGCCGGTGTGGCATCGGCCACACGCCGTGGTCGGGCCACGCTGGAGGAGGTGCATGCGGACGTCGGACGCGCCCTCGACGCATCCCTCCGGGCCCGGATGATGGCCGAGGGTCTTGCCGGTGAGATCGAGGCCGTTCGGCAGCCTGAGGGGACTGATCTCGTGCCGACACCCGGGATGGCCGTCCTGCAGGACCGCATCGAGGCCGGGGTCGGCGCCGTCGGTGACCGGGCCGAGCTGATCGGTCTGCTCCTCAGCGACCCGGAGCGCTCCGACGAGCTCGATGCCCGGATCCGGGCCGAGGCCGCCGACGCCCACGCCGCCGCCGTGGTCGTCGGCCGCACCGTCCGCCGACTGGCCCAGCTGGCCCTCGGCGTAGCCTCCTGCCTGGGCCCGGGCCCCCGGGTCGACCAGCTCGACCGGACGGCCGTGGCCGTGCTCGCCCCGTTCGACCATCACCTCGGCGGGGTGGCGCTCGAGGTGGACAAGGTCGAGCTGTTCTGCCACACCCGTGACGAAGTGCGCGTGGAGCTCGGGGGCGTCCTCTGCCGGCTCCTCGTCGACGGCCTGGCCGGCATCCAGATCGGCCCGACCTGGGCGTGGGTCGTGAGCGATGGCGTGCTCCACCTGGAGACCCCGGGTGGCGAGCGCAGCTGGGAGCCGCCGGTCACGGTGGGGGAGCCGGCGGAGATCTGGGCGTCTGCCCTGTTCGACGCCGGTCTCACCGTGGAGCAGATCGCCTCCGTCGCGCGCATGGAGATGACGTGAGGGGGTCTGCCCCCGTCCCGTCCAGGACGGGGGACTGCCGATAGCGTGGAAGTCGAGCGGGCCGTCAGCCGCAGCGAGGAGCAGCCATGCCGGGACCACCGAGCGGGATCCGCACCGAGGGGCTGACCAAGACCTTCGGGCGCACGGCGGCCCTGGCCGACCTCGATCTCGAGGTCGCCCGGGGTGAGGTCTTCGGCTACCTCGGTCCCAACGGGGCAGGGAAGACCACCACCATCCGCATCCTCCTCGACCTGCTGCGCCCCACGGCCGGGCGTGCCGAGGTCCTGGGCTTCGACACCCGACGGGACGTCCGGGAGGTCCACCGGCGGGTGGCCTATGTGGCCGGGGACGTCCAGCTCTGGCCCAACCTCACCGGGGCCGAGACGCTGCACCTCCTCGGCCGGGTCCACGGGTCGGTCGACGAGGCCTACCGGGACGAGCTGGTCGGCCGCTTCGACCTCGACGGGACCCGACGGATCCGCCAGCTGTCCAAGGGCAACCGCCAGAAGGTCGTGCTCATCGCCGCCTTGATGACCCGGGCCGAGGTGCTCATCCTCGACGAGCCGACCGCCGGGCTCGACCCGCTGATGGAGCAGGTCTTCCGGGCGTGCGTGGCCGAGGCCCGGGACCGGGGGCAGAGCGTCTTCCTCTCCTCCCACCTCCTGAGCGAGGTCGAGGCGGTGTGCGACCGGGTGGGGATCCTGCGGGCCGGCCGACTGATCGATACGGGCTCCCTGGCCGACCTGCGCCACCTGGCTGCGGTGAGCGTGGAGGCCACCTTCACCGGGAGCCCGCCCGACATCACCGGGGTCCCCGGCGTGCATGGCGTGGTGGTGGACGGCTCCCGCCTGCGCTGTCAGGTGCGGGGGCCCATGGAGCCGCTGGTGGACGCCCTGGCCGGGACCGGACTGACGGGACTGCTCAGCCGGGAGTCCTCCCTGGAGGATCTCTTCCTCGCCCGCTACGGCGACCAGGCGTCGGATGCCTCCTCCGGGTCCTGACCGGGCCGCCCCGTCGGGACCGTCCGGCGGGCGGGTGGTGCTGGGGCGGACAGCCCGGGCCGCCGCCCGGACCGGGGCGCTCTACGGTGCGGTGTTCGGGGCCTTCGTGGCCACCTCGGCCTACAGCTACGCCACCCTGTACGCGTCCCCCCGGGCCCGGGCCGCCCTGGCCGCGGCCTTCGGGTCGAACCATGCCGCCAGCGCCCTCTTCGGGCCGGCCCCGGCCCTCGACACGGTGGCCGGGTTCACCGTCTACAAGGTCCAGATGACCATCCTGGTCCTCGGGGCGGTCTGGGGGCTCCTCGTCGCCACCCGCCTCACGAGGGGCGAGGAGGACGCCGGCCGGTGGGACCTGCTCCTGGTCGGCCGCACCACCCGGCGGGGGGCGGCAGCCGAGGCGCTGGCCGGCCTGGCCGTCGGGGTGGCGGTGGGCTGGGCCGTGACCGCGCTGGCCACCGTGGCGGTCGGCCGGATCCCCCGGGTCGGGTTCGGCCCGTCGGCCTCGCTGTACTTCGCCGCCTGCCTGGTGGCGTCGGCTGCGGTGTTCACGGTGGTGGGGGCGGTGACCAGCCAGCTGGCCGCCACCCGCCGGCAGGCGGCGGCGCTGGCCGCCGTGGTGCTCGGCGCCTCCTACGGGGTCCGCCTGGTGGCCGATGCCGGCATGGGGGCCGAGTGGGCCCGCTGGCTCAGCCCGTTGGGCTGGGTGGAGGAGCTCGGCCCCCTGACCGGCCCTCGTCCCCTGGCCTTCGTGCCCATCGTGGCCTGCTGCCTGGTGCTCGGCGGCCTGGCCGTGGTGCTGGCCGGCCGACGGGACGTCGGAGCGTCGGTGCTGGCCGAGCGGACACCGGCCGGCGCCCGACTGGCCGGGCTCTCGGGGCCGGCCGGGCTGACCTGGCGGCAGGGGAGGGGCGTCTACCTGGGCTGGGTCGGCGCCCTCGCCGCCATCGGCCTGCTGTACGGCCTGGTGGCACGGTCGGCCTCCCGGTCCATCGGGGGCTCCTCGCTGTCCGAGGTGCTCCGCCGCCTGGGGGCGCAGGGCAGCGGCATCGAGGCCATGCTGGGGGTGGTCTTCCTGGTCCTGGCCGTGACGACCGGCTTCGCCGCCGCCGGCCAGATCACCTCCGCCCAAGGGGAGCTGACCCAGGGACGGGCCGCCCACCTGCTGGTGCGGTCGGTGTCCCGTCAGCGGTGGCTGTGGACCCGGGTGGTCATGGCCGCCGGCTTCGTGGTGGCCCTGGCCGTGGCGGCGGCGGCGGCCGTGTGGATCGGTGGTGCCACCCAGCACGCCGGCATGGACCCGGGGCGCACGCTGGCAGCCGGCCTGAACACCATCCCGCCGTGCCTGGTGGTCCTGGGTGCCGGAGTGGCCGGCCTCGGGCTCTGGCC
>CAXBRB010000166.1:0-6194 GCA_963977795.1 uncultured Acidimicrobiaceae bacterium | reverse complement strand
TTTTTAATGATACGGCGACCACCGAGATCTACACTCTTTCCCTACACGACGCTCTTCCGATCTGGGACCGGCCTGGGCAAGGCCATCGCCACCGAGTTCGGCCGCCTGGGGGCCGCGGTGGGCATCCTGAGCCGGGACGAGGCCCACCGGGAGGCCGGGGTGGCCGCGGTGGAGGCGGCCGGGGGGCGGGCCCTCGGCGTCCCCTGCGACATCCGCGACGCCGAGGCGGTGGCCCGGGCCTTCGACCTGGTGGAGGCCGGACTCGGCCCCATCGACGCCCTGGTCAACAACGCTGCGGGCAACTTCCCGGTGCCGGCCGAGGACATGAGCCCCAACGCCTGGCGGACAGTGGTGGACATCGTCCTGAACGGCACCTTCCTGTGCTCCCGGGACCTGGCCCGTCGGCTCATCCCGGCCGGGCGGCCCGGTGCCATCGTCAACGTGGGCGCCTCCTACGCGTGGACCGGCGGGCCCGGGTTCGCCCACTCGGCGGCGGCCAAGGCGGGGGTCAAGAACCTCGTGGAGACCCTCTCGGTCGAGTGGGCCCCCTACGGGATCCGGGTCAACGGCCTCGTCCCCGGCCTCATCCCCCACGAGGACGAGGTGGCGGCCATCGCCGCGGTGCCCGGGAAGTACGAAGGCCAGGACGACCGGGTGCCGGCCGGCCGGGTGGGGACCCCCCGGGAGCTGGCCTGGGCGGCCACGTTCCTCTGCTCGCCGTACGCCGCCTACATCTCCGGCCACTCGCTGGTGGTCGACGGAGCCAACTGGCAGCGCCGACACACCGTCCAGCCCGCCTTCACCCCCATCCGTCAGCAGCTCGGCCGGCCCCCCTTCGGCACACCGCCGCCCGAGCGGCCTGCCTGATGACGCCCCAGCACTGCCTGACCGCCGTTCATCCGCACCCGCCCCACGAAGGGACCCCGCCATGAGCCCCCGAGACGCCCGACCGCCGCTGACCGACGCCGAGCGGGACCTCGTCCGCCTGGAGATCGACGGCCCGATCGCCGTGATCACCAACAACCGGCCCGAGAAGCACAACGCCATGAGCGACGAGATGGACCGCCGCCTCTTCGAGGTGCTGGCCGAGGTCCACGACACCCCGGGGCTGCGGGCCATCGTGTGGCGGGGCGAGGGGGCGAGCTTCTCCTCGGGGCGTGACACCGGCCAGATCGGGGTGCGGGTGGAGGACATCTCCGACCTGGAGTTCATCGAGCGGGGCCACCGGCCCACCCAGCTGTTCTTCTCCATGCCCTGCCCCATCATCTGCGCCCTCAAGGGCTGGGTGATCGGCGGCGCCTTCGAGCGGGCCCTGCTCTGCGACCTCCGGGTGGCGGCCGAGGGGACCCGGATGATGCTGCCCGAGGTGGTCCACGGGGTCATCCCGGACACCGGCGGGGTGGCCCGCCTGTTCCAGATGGCCGGGCACGGCGTGGCCGCCGACCTGGCCCTCACCGGGCGGGTCATGACGGCCGAGGAGGCGCTGCACCACGGCGTGGTCAGCCGCCTGGTCCCGGCCGACGAGCTCGACGACGTCGTCATGGGGATGGCCGAGACCATCGCCTCGGCCCCGGCGTTCACCGTCAAGATGGCCCGGCGCACGATCTCGAGCCTCGGCACCGCCGAAGTGCAGCGGTCCATCGCAGAGGAGGCGGTGGCCCAGTCGATGGTCTTCGCCTCCGACGACTACGCCGAGATGAAGGCGGCCCGTGCTGAGGGCCGCGTCCCCCACTACCGCCAGCGCTGACCGAGGAGAACGCCATGGACGCCGCCACCCCCTCCCCCGAGACTGCCCGCTCCCCCAAGCCCGCCCGCTCCGGCGGCACCTTCACGCTGGGCGCAGGCACACCGGACGCCCGGACCGTGCACCGGCTGGGCTTCGGCGCCATGCAGATCACCGGCGAGGGGATCTGGGGCGACCCCGCCGACCTGGACGGGTGCATCCGCACCGTGCGCCGGGCCGTCGAGCTCGGTGTCGACTTCATCGACACCGCCGACTCCTACGGCCCCGAGGTGTCCGAGCGGATCCTGCGGGAGGCCCTCCACCCGTATCCCGACGACCTGGTCATCGCCACCAAGGCCGGCCTCACCCGTCAGGGCCCCGGGCGGTGGCTCCCGGTGGGCCGACCCGAGTACCTCCGCCAGCAGTGCGAGCTGAGCCTGCGTCGCCTGGGCGTCGAGCGCATCGACCTGTTCCAGCTCCACCGCATCGACCCCCAGGTGCCGGCCGACGAGCAGTTCGGCCTCCTGGCCGAGCTCCAGACCGAGGGGAAGGTGGCCCAGGTCGGGCTCTCCCAGGTCTCGGTGGCCGAGCTCGAGGCGGCCCGGGCCGTCGTCCCCGTGGTCACGGTCCAGAACCTCTTCAACCTCACCAACCGCTCCTCGGACGACGTCCTGGCCCACTGCGAGGCCCACGGCATCGGGTTCATCCCCTGGTTCCCGGTGGCCTCGGGCGCCCTCACCGGGCCCGACACCCCCATGGCCGCCGTGGTGGCCGAGACCGGGGCCACCCCGGCCCAGGTGGCGCTGGCCTGGCTGCTGGCCCGCTCCCCGGTGATGCTGCCCATCCCGGGGACCAAGTCCGTCGACCACGTGGAGGAGAACTGCGAGGCGGCCACCCTGGTCCTGACCGACGACCAGGTGGCCCGTCTGGACGCCGTCCACGCCGCGTCCTGACGCCGCCCCGCCGCACGCCCTGACCCGATCCATGCCCACCTCCGACACCACCCCGCCCCGGACCCACCGCATCCGCAACTACCTGGTCGGCCTGTGCCTGACCGTGCTGGCCGTGGTGGTGGTGGCTGCCGTGGTGGTGGCCGTGCGGACGGTGGACGCCCGACGTGCCACGGACCAGCGCCAGGCCGCCCTGGCCCCCTTCTACCAGCCGCCGGCTGGCTGGGTCTCGCAGTCCCCAGGGGCCGTGCTGCGCACCCAGCCCATCAGCGGGGTGCCCGCCGGAGGTCGGGGCTGGCGCATCCTGTACCGGTCCCAGCGGTCCGATGGCACGCCGACGGTGTCCAGCGGGCTCGTCTTCGCCCCGGGCCCCACAGCCCCGGCGGCCCCGGCCGGCGGGCGTGTGGTGCTGGCCTGGACCCACGGCACCACCGGGATGGGCGACGCCTGCGCCCCTTCCCGCACGGCCACGCCGACGGTCACCGTGCCCGGCCTCGACCTCTTCCTGCAGGCCGGGTGGGTGGTGGCGGCCACCGACTACTCCGGCCTCGGGACGCCGGGGACCGAGGAGTACCTCATCGGGGCGGCCGAGGCTCGCGACGCCCTGAACTCGGTGCGGGCGGCCCGGCAGATGCCGGCGGCCGACCAGGTCGACGCCGGTCCGACGGTCCTCGTCTTCGGGCACTCCCAGGGCGGGGCCAGCGCCCTGTGGACGGCCCAGGACGCCCCCACCTACGCCCCGGACCTCCACGTGGTGGCCACGGCGGCGGCCGCTCCTGCCGCCGACCTCGACGTCCTCATCGCCCACCAGTGGAACACCCTTGTGGGCACCTTGATCGGGGCCGAGGTGCTGCGTGCCTGGCCCGGCACCCAGCCCGGGCTCGATCCCGCTGCGGTCACCACGGCCTCACCGGGCCGGATCGCCTCGCTGGCCGACGGCTGCCTGTCCCAGGTGGCCGGGCGCCTGGCCTTGGCCAAGATCTTCGGGACCCGCCCGATCTTCGACCGCAACCCGGCCGATTCGGCGCCGTGGCGGGCGGCCATCGTGGCCAACTCGCCGCCGCCGCCGCCCGTCCCCACCCTGGTGGTCCAGGAGACGACCGACGGCGTGGTCCTGGCCGGCTCCAACGCCGCCTGGATGGACGGGGTCTGCGCTGACCGGGCCGCGGCGCCGACCTCGGCCTGGTACATCGGCGGCGTGGGCTCACCGGACGCCCCGAGCGGGCTCCAGGTCCATCTGGTCACCGGCAAGGCGGCCGCCCCGCTGGCCTTCACGTGGTTCCAGCAGCGCCTGTCCGGGGTCCCGGCCACCAGCACCTGCGGGACGCTCAGCCCGGTGACGCCGCTCGCCGGCTGACCGCCGGAGCCCCTGCCCCCGTCGTGCAGCACCGCCCCGGATCCGCCTCGGTGCAGGCGGCGGGCGCACCGGGCCTCAGTAGGGGCCGATCCGCTGGTCTGGGCTGGTGTCCGTCCAGACATGCCCGTCCGTCGACACGTAGGACGTCCACTCCGTCCCCGCCCACCACCGGTAGCGGAACCGGCCCGACGGATCGGGGTGCCATGCCGGAGGGGGGAACCCGACGGTCCCCGGTCCACCCGGGAACAGGGACGGCGTCGACCCGACCGGGGCTGCGGCCGGCACCCCACCCGCAGGACGGGGATAGGCAGGGAAGTCCGCAACGGTCGTGCCGGGCGGCACGCCCGGGGAGCCGACGTGCGGCGGCCCCGCGGACCGGACCAGAGCGCGGTGGGCGATCAGGAAGAGCACGAGGCCGATGATCCAGCTGGCGAACCAGATGAGCCCCCAGGCGAACGACGGGATGCCCCAGGGGGTGCGCCCACGGCGGCGGCGGTCGGACTCGGACAGGGCGAACCCGATGACACCGGCGACAGCGCCGACCAGTAGGGCCGCCGTGACCTGGGAGCCGGAGAGCTGGAGCACGCCGCCAGCCTAGGACCCCGGTGGGACCGACCGCCCAGGGTGTCCGGCGGGCCAGGCGGGGGGAGCCGGTCAGCGGATGTCGCCGAGAGGGATGTCCGGGTCGTGTTCGGGCAGAGGCAGGCCGAGGAGCCGGGCAGTGGCCGGGATGGCCACGCCGAGGACCGGGCCGGTCAGCACCACGAAGGCCACCGTGACGATCCCGATGGGTCCGCCCAACGCCAGGGCGACGCCGAGCAGCACGGCCTCGATCCCCCACCGGGCCGTGCGGATCCGGGCGCCCCGCGCCACGAGCGCCAACATCAGCTCCTCGAGCGCGCCGGCACCCAGGCCGGAGACGACGTAGCCGGCCACGCCGACGTAGAGGACGGCGAGGGCGGCCACCGCGGTGGCCGCCCGGACCACGGTGCCGTGCTCCACGGGGAGGACGACCAGGCCGAGGTCGATGACCAGGCCGATGCCGAGGCCCACCACCGCCGTCCCGATCCGGGGTCGCCGCCCGAGCGCCCAGGCCACGGCCAGCACCACCGCGACATCGATCCACGAGGCCGCCCCGACCGACCACCCGGTGAGCCGCCCGACGCTGGCGTTGATGGCGTCGAACGGGTCGGTCCCCAAGCGGGCGCGGAGCATCCCGGCGATCCCGGCACCGGTGAGGGCGATCCCCACCAGAAGGGTGGCGGTGCGGACCACCGGGGTCCGTCGGCTGGCTGCGCCGTCCACATCGCTCCTCGTCGGCCTCGTCCGGCCTTCGTCCCCGGCCCGGCGGGCCCTCCGGCCCTCCCCGGATGGTAGGGCAGCCGCCGCGCCGGACCGGCCCCGGTGGGGACGGAGGGAGTCGAACCCTCACTTGGAGCGGTTTAAGCGCCCTGCCTCTGCCGATTGGGCTACGTCCCCGTGCCGGCGACTGTAGGTCGGGCAGGTGCGGCGCGCCGGTACGCCAGCCCCGTCCGACATGCCCTGGTGCAGATCAGCCGGTCCCGGGTCAGGCCGTCCGGTGCCCGCTGCCCGGGGCCAGCACCATGGCCACGGCATCGAGCTCGGCCGCCCTCGGGCCATCCACCCGGTGGACCATGCCGGGACCCATGCCGGGACCGTTGGGTGCCGGGCCGAGCACCGTCGTCGGCCGGCGCCGGGCGTCCCAGGCCGGCCACGGGCCCGCCGGGGGGCTGGTCGGCGCACCGGACCGGGCGAAGGACGACCAGCCGGCCTGCATGGCCTCCGACAGGGCGAAGGCGTCGTCGCCCCCGCCCGAGAAGGCCTGGACGACGGGGTGGCGGAGGGAGCCGAACACGAAGGGGATCTCCAGTGCGTGGCACGAGCCGAGCACCCCGCCGAAGGCGGGCGACTCCCAGGTGAAGAGGTAGGCGAAGGTCCCTGTCGTCGGCGCAGACGCCGCAGCGTGGGCGTCGGCCAGCCGGACCGACCCCACCCGGAAGATGGCCTCGGTGGCGATGGCCGACCACAGGGCCAGCGGCGCGACAGGCTCACCCCGGGCCACCCGTGCCGCACTCACGGCGGCCACGACCGCGGCGGCCTCGTCGGCGCTGCAACCGAGCCGGGAGACCCAGCGCACCAGGCC
>CAXBRB010000165.1:0-6200 GCA_963977795.1 uncultured Acidimicrobiaceae bacterium | reverse complement strand
ACCAGTCCCCATCTCGCCACACGCACCTTGACGCTGCCAGAATCAGGAGTGTCCACTCGGCGTGGAAACCGTTGGTTCTGTCGAGCGCATCTATGACGGCTGGTGCTATCCCGCCTCGAGGAACCGTCGGTACCGGACCTCCAGTCGATCAGGGTCAGGCCGGTGTGCGACCCGGGCCGGCAGGAAGAGCAGTCGCCCGTGCATCTCCTGGAGCCCGTGACGGAGCATCGGCCCGTCGACTTCGTCGAGCAACTGGTGATTGATCTCCACCACGGCGTCAGGTCGGATCCCGAGCAACTGATTGTCATAGGCCGCATGGTGGATCTTGCAGAGCGACAGCCCGTTGGGAACGATCGGATCGCCATTGGGCTCGGAGTCGCCGATGATGTGTGCGGCATCGAGGAGCTCCGGATGGCGGAGGCTGCAGATGGCGCAGGACTTTCGATAGGCGAGCAGCACCTGCTCACGGAATCGGGGCTGATGGAGTCGCTGCTTGGTCTCCCTGGCGGCATACACCTTGTCGATCGAAGACATGGCCCCAAGATCCAAGCCGACTTCTGACGCTTGGAATCCGAGAGCGACCTCCAGATCCCCCGGTGCATCAGCGATGACGTACACCGGGTACACCGGGCGATAACGGGCGTGTGCCACACCCACGAAATAGGCGAGTGGAAGCTTGTGCACGAACGACGCCCTCAAGGCACGGTTCGCGGCGATGTTTGGATCCGAACCTTGGTACTTGTAGCGCTGGTACCCATCTGCACCCATAGCGTCTGCATATGGCTGGGCCGATTCCGATGACGAGTAAGCCGTCGTGATCGACAGCGCCGCCGACAGTTGCTTCGGCTTGTGGATACCTTGGCCCTGAACCTGACGCATCACGATCCGTTGGCCCTCGAACTCGAATGCTGCCGTGTCGCCGAAGGCGAGCGCCCCGTCCGCCGAGTGCGCAAGGCATCGGTCCAGGTGTCGAAACATGGCTTCTCGAACAGCGTGTTCGAAGACGAGATCCACGATCGCCATGCATAGCAGCTGACGCCGTCCCGTAGCTCGATCGATCAAAGAAAGTGGGGGCAGGGCGCCACCGACAAGCACGAAGGCCCGGGACAAGACCCGGGCCTTCACCAGATGAATCTGAACTTCAGAGTTGGTGGCGGGGGGAGGATTTGAACCTCCGACCTTCGGGTTATGAGCCCGACGAGCTACCAGACTGCTCCACCCCGCGGCGTGCGCCATAACCTACCAGCCCCCACCCGGGAGCGCCAAGGCGACACGCCCCACCGCCGGCCCGAATCGCCCACGCCCCGGACCAAGCCACCAGCTCACGCCACCACGGTCACCGGCACCACCCCGAACTCCTCCCGGACCTCCTCCAGCGACCACGCCGCCATGGCCAGGTGGTCGACGTGGGTGAAGTCCGCCCGGCACCGGGCCCCCCGGTCCAGGGCCTCGCCCAGGAGCTCGATGGCCCCCGGCCGCTGGAGTGACGCCGACTTCGGGGTGAACCCGCCCGGGTCGAGCACGCCGGCCTCATGGATGAGCAGGTTCCCGAGGAACGACACCAGGTTCTCCTCGGAGTCGGCCATGGCCATCTGGAAGGCCCCGAGGGCGATCTCCCCCTGGCCCGTCGGCTCGTAGCCGGCGATGACGTGGTTCATGTCGTGGCTGACCGACACCGCCTGCATCAGGCTCCCGCTCGTCGATCCCGGGACGTCGATCCCGTTGCGCCGGTAGAACTCGAGGTACGCCCACCCGAGCGACCCCTCGGGCAGGCCGTGGAGCTCGTCCAGCCGGGCCGTCAGCACCGGGTCGGCGTCCTGGGGCGTCCAGGCGTCCCCGTCGGACCCCGCCTCGGGCCGCAGGGCCACCTCGCTGTTGGCCACCACCTGGGCCCCGAAGCACCGCTTCCAGTCCTCCATGGCCCGGGCCACCCCGCCGTCGATCCAGTCCCGCATGATCCCGAGGTCGGACCCGGTCAGGCCGAGGGCGGTGGCGAACGCCTCGGCCCGCTCCACCTGGGCCGGCGTGAGGGGGTGGCGGCACAGCTCGAGCGTCACCATGATCAGGTGGAAGCGCCGGCGGGCCCGCTCGTCGACCACGGCGGCGGCCAGGGCGTCCGGCCCCATCGGGGCCAGTCCCGCCGTGCGCAGGTCGGCCCGCTTCCACAGGTGGTCGGTCACCGACCACAGGACCTCGAGCTGCTCGTCGGTGGGGCCGCCGTCGACGTCGATCACGCCGAGCAGGCCGCGCACCACCGGCTCCACTTCCTCCGGGGCGACGAGATAGGGCATGGGGCACGGTACCGCGGCACCCCGGGCACACCGGTTGCCCGACCGTCGCCCTCGGGGTGCGGCCGGCCCGTCCCGGGCCCGGTCCGCCACGGGTCGAGCCCCGGCAGCCCCTCCCGGGCTGCCGACGGCTGCTCTCGCCCCTAGGCCCCCACCCCGGCCAGCGGGCTGGTCGTCGTGGTGGTGGTCGGGGTGGCACCCGACGAGGGCGCCGTGGTCGGCACCACCCCGGTCAGGGCCCCGAGGGCCTGCAGCGCGGCCGAGGCTGCGTTCACGTCGTTCTGGTAGGCCCCGAGGTTCCCGGCCTTGAGGTCCACCTGGGCCTGGGCGTAGGCAGCCTGGGCCTGGGCCAGCAGGGCCCGGGCCTGCGGGGAGAGCGTGCCCGGCGCCGTGGCGCTCCCCGGCGAGGTCGACACCGGGGCGCTGAACAGCTTGGTCAGGGCGTCCGACAGGCTGGTCCCGATGGCGGCCGGCTGGTTGCCGTAGACGGCGATCACCCGCTGGAGCTCGGGGAACGAGTTCCGCGACGAGGCCACGTACAGCGGCTGCACATACAGCAGGGCGTTGGCCACCGGGATCATGAGCACGTTCCCCAGCAGGACCGTCGAGCCGTTCTGGTTGAGCAGCGAGATCTGGCCCGACACCGTCGGGGTGGCGTCGATCTTGGCCGCCACGATGGCCGGCCCGTTCACCGGGTTGTCCCGGGGGGTCACGAACATCCGGAGCTTCCCGTACTGGCCGGGGTCTGAGCTGGCGATCATGAAGCCCGAGAGGGTCTGGATCTGGCTGGACGACGACACCGGCACGAAGGCGTCCAGCAGCGAGAACGACTGGCCCGGGTCGCCGGGGATCTGGAGCTCCTGGTAGATCGGCGACATCCGGACCACCTGGCCGGTCGAGACCACCTGGCCCTGGGCGTTCACCGTCTGGGTGGTGGCCAGCGCCTGGGCCGGCTGGCCCGAGCCCGGGTCGGGCGAGAGGGTCCAGGCGTCGGCTGCGCTGTAGAAGCTCTGGGCCCGGGTGATGTGGTACTTCCCGTACATGGTGGCCTGGACGGTGAAGATGTCCTCCGGGTACCGCAGGTGGTCCCGGAGCTCGGCGCTCATCTTGGCGGCCGGCGTGAACAGCTCCGGGAAGGCCTTCTCGTAGGTCTGGATGACCGGGTCGGACGGGTCCATGACGTAGAAGGTCATCTTCCCGGTGTAGGCGTCGACCACCACCTTGACCGAGTTGCGCACGTAGTTGAACGTGCCGGGCAGGCCGCTCCCCTGGTTGAGCGCCCCGGTGTCGGCGTTCTGGGCGTAGGGGTAGTTGGACGAGGTGGTGTAGGCGTCCTGGACCCATGCGATCCGGCCGCCCAGCAGCACCGGGTAGGGGTCGGCGTCCAGGCTGAGGAACGGGGCCGCCTTGGACACCCGGGCCTGCACCCCCCGGTCGAACATCAGCCGGGACTCGGGGGTGATCTGGTTGGAGATCAGCAGGTTGATGTCGTTGAACCGGACGGCGAACATCACCTGGTTGAAGAAGGACGACAGCCGCACCCCGCCCGTCCCGCCGTAGTGGGTCTCGACGTTGGCCCCGTTGGTCAGCTGGTAGTCGATCTCGGGCTGCTTGGTGTTGGCCACCACGTAGCCGGCGTTGCTCAGGCCGAAGTAGACCGACGGCTGGGTCACCGTGGGCAGGCCGCTGGTGGAGACCGGCGGGACCTCCCCCACGGCGAACTGGGGGTCGCCGTTGGCCGTCACCTGGTTGGCCGGCGAGACGATCATGCCGAAGCCGTGGGTGTACTGGAGCGTGGTGTTCACCCACGAGGTCGACGGCAGGTCCTGGTCGTTGACCTCCCGCACCCCCACCACCGTCGGGGCGGCCGCCCCGTTGACCTTGTAGCGGTCGATGGAGAGGTGGTTGAACTGGTAGTAGGAGCGGATGTCCTGGAGCTTGTCGTAGGTCGGCTGGGTCTGGAGGGGGTCCCACAGCCGGACGTTGGCCAGGGTGTCGCTCGAGGCCGAGAGCTGGACGGCCGAGAGGTTCGACGAGGCCGCATAGGGCGTGCTCTGGACGTGGTCGATGCCCATGGCCTCCCGGGTGGCGTCGATGTTCCGCTGGATGTAGGGCCGCTCCAGGGTGTTCTGGGCCGGGTTGACCTTGAAGGCCTGGACCACGGCCGGGTAGATGGTCCCGGCGGTGAGGGCCACCAGGAACCACAGGCCCACCCCGAGGATGGGCAGGGCCCAGCCCTGGCGGCGGATGTTGTAGATGAGGAGGACCGCCGCGGCCAGCGAGACCAGGATGAGCAGCTGGAGGGCGGGGATCCGGGCGTGCACGTCGGTGTAGCCGGCGCCCTGGACGTAGCCGTTGCCTGACAGGTCGAGGCTGTAGCGGGCCAGGTAGTAGCCCACCGCCTTCACGATGGCGATGAGGCCGAGGATGACCGAGAGGTGGGCCTTCACCGCCGGGCGCACCCGGGGCCGGGCCCCCTGGAGGCGGATCCCGCCGTTCAGGTAGTGGCTGAGGGTGGTGACCACCAGGATCACCACCAGGGCCACCAGCGTCCAGTGCACCAGGAACTGCTGGAAGGGCAGGGTGAAGACGTAGTAGCCGACGTTCCGGTGGAACTGGGGGTCGCTGGCCGGGAACGTCGAGGCGTTCCGGTAGAGCAGCCAGGCCTGCCACTGCCCGAGGGCCTGGGAGCCCACGACCAGCGAGAGCACGACCACCACGGCGGCCCGCAGCCACCGGGCGTAGGGGCCGATGACGTCCCGGTAGCGGGTGACGAAGTCGTCCTCGGCGTCCACGGCCGGGCCCCGGGGGGCCAGGCGCTCGGCCACCAGCAGGCTGATCAGCAGGAGCACGGCGAAGATGGCGCTGAAGGCGGCCATCAGGCCGACCTTCACGGTGAAGAGCTTCCACCACACCGAGTGCAGCGACACCGAGGAGAACCACAGGGCGTCGGTGTAGAAGATGGCGAAGGTGCGGAACGAGGCCAGCACCACCACCAGCACCACGGCGGCCACGATCAGGGCCCGGCGCCTCCGCCGTCCGTGTGGACGGGCCTCGGCCGGGTCGGCCGGCAGGTCGCTGGGCATGCGCACGGGGTCAGACTAGAGGGCAGGCGGAGCCAGCACGCAGCGGCAGCCCGGGTGGGCCGGCGGATGGGCGTGCCCGGTGGCGAAGTCCTCGCCGGGGGCCTGGGGGTCGTGGAGCCCGTTGTCCTCGCAGTCCGGGCACGGGGACTCGCCCACGTGGGCCACGGCGATCCAGGTCAGGCCCGGCCCGGCCGGGTCGGTGGCGGCCATGGTGCCCAGCGAGAAGGCCTCGACCACGGCGTCGGCGGCCAGGCCCTCGATGCGCTCGCCCTTCCACTCCCGGAAGGCCGAGCCCACGTGCTCGTGCACGGCCGGCTCGTCGGCCGGGTCGATCCCATCGGAGGCACCGAGCCGCTTGCGCAGCGGCCCCACCACGGTCTCGGCCAGCTCCCGGGCGACCCCGGCCAGCACGTCGCCGTCGGGGCGGGCCCCGGTCCCGTCGGCGAAGACAGCGCCGGCCTCGGCGGCCTCCTCGAGGAAGGGCAGGGCGCTGGTGGCCACCGAGTCGATGTGCTCGACCTCGTCGGGCAGGAGGTCGGGCGACCAGGTGACGCCCTTGCCCCGCAGCCGGTCGAGCAGCTCGTTCTGTTCGTCCTGGAGGTTCCGCTTCATCCGTCGGGCGAGGCCGGTGACCACCGGGGCGATGGCCTCGTCGCGGCGGAGCACCCGGGCGTCGCTGGCCTCGGGCGGGCCCGTCGGTCCGTCCCCGTCGTCACCGGCCGCCTGGGCGGCGTCACTTGCGGCTGCGGCGTCGGCGGCCACGGTGGCGTCAGCGGCCGGGGTGGCCTCGGCCGGCGCTTCGGCGGCGTCGCCGGCGGCAGCACCG
>CAXBRB010000164.1:0-6204 GCA_963977795.1 uncultured Acidimicrobiaceae bacterium | reverse complement strand
CTTGAGTGAGAGTAATTTTTTTTTTTCAAGCAGAAGACGGCATACGAGATGTAGCCGTGACTGGAGTTCAGACGTGTGTCTTCCGATCTCCGTCCTCGAACCACAGCGGCGCATCCGGGTCGGCCGCCCACCGGCGAGCCCATGTCGCCACCAGGGTGCCGGCGGCCACCAGATCCGACGGGTCGGACCGGGCGGGATCGTCCTCGTCCAGGTGGTCGGTCCAGGGTCGCAGCACGTGTCGTCGTCCTCTCCCGTCGCCGGCGGGTCCTCCCCCGTCGCCGGCTGGTCCTCCCCCGTCGCCGGCTGGTCCTCACCCGTCGCCGGGTCCGCCGGCCGTGCCTAGTCTTAGCGGACGCCACCGGACGGGACGACCACCGGGGCCCGGGACCGGAGGGGGAGCCATGCCAGACGGAGCGCACGACGAGGACGCCCGGCTGTCGGAGGACCGGCCGACCCGGGCCCGGCGGGTGGCCATCGTCCCCCACACCCACTGGGACCGCGAGTGGTACGCCCCGTTCCAGACCTTCCGCATGGGCCTGGTGCGCCTGGTCGACGACCTCCTCGACCTGATGGAGTCCGACCCGGCCTACCGGCACTTCATGCTGGACGGCCAGCTGGCCGTCATCGACGACTACCTGGAGATCCGCCCCGAGCACGAGGCTCGCCTGCGGGCCCTGGCCGCAGCCGGGCGCATCAGCATCGGCCCCTGGTACATCCTGATGGACGAGTTCCTGGTCTCCGGCGAGACCATCATCCGGGACCTCCAGGCCGGCCTGTCCCGGGCCGCCGACTTCGGCGGGGCCATGCCGGTGGGCTACCTGCCCGACATGTTCGGCCACGTGGCCCAGATGCCCCAGATCCTGGCCCAGGCCGGCCTGGAGCACGCCGTGGTCTGGCGGGGCGTCCCCTCGGCCGTCGACGGGACGGCCTTCGTGTGGGCGGCGCCCGACGGCTCGGCCGTCCGGGCCGAATACCTCGTCGCCGGGTACGGCAACGGCGCCGCCCTGCCCGACGACGCCAAGCAGCTCCTCCGGCGGGTCGGGGCCCTGGTGGACGAGGCCGGCGAGCGCCTCGGAGCCGACGCCCCTCTGCTGGTGATGAACGGCTCCGACCACCTCCGCCCTCAGCCCGGCCTGGGCCGGGCCGTGGCCGAGGCCAACGCCCTCCAGGACGAGCTGACCCTGGAGATCACCTCGCTGCCCTCCTACCTGGCCGGCACCTCCCGCGACGGCCTTCCCACCTGGACCGGTGAGCTGCGCTCGGGGTGGCGGTCCAACGTGCTGATGGGCGTGGGCTCCAACCGGGTCGACGTGAAGCAGGCGGCCAGCCGGGCCGAGCGGTCCCTCGAGCAGCGCGCCGAGCCGCTCAGCGCGCTCTTCCTCCCAGCCGAGCGGTGGCCGACCCGCTTCCTGGACCTGGCCTGGACCCTGGTCCTGCGCAACGCCGCCCACGACTCGATCTGCGCCTGCTCCCACGACGACGTGGTCGACGCCGTGCTCCACCGCTACGCCGAGGCCCGCCACATCGGCGAGGGGCTGAGCGAGGTGGCACTGGGCGCCCTGGCCCGCTCCATGGCCGCTCCGGGCCCGGTGGTGGCCAACCCGTCGGCCCGGGCGCGCGGCGGCATGGTCGACGTGGTCGTCCCGGCCACCGGTGAACCGGGACCGGACGTCCAGGTGCTGGCCGAGCAGCCGGGACTCCCCGGGACCATCACCCTGGACGGCGAGGCCGTCCGCACCATCCTCGGGGTGATCCAGGGCAGCCGCCTGGACGACGACAGCTACGTGACCGCCGCGGACCTGCGGGTCGACGACACCGGCATCGACCTGGCCCTCGAGGTCGGGCCCGAGCCCCGGGAGGAGGCACCGGTCGAGGAGGTGAAGCGCGAGCTCTTCGCCCGGTTGGCCGCCGCACCCGACACCGAGGTTCGCATCACCATCGACCAGCCCGACCAGCGCCGCGTCCTGGCCCGCCAGGACGCCGTGCCGGGATTCGGCTGGGCGGCCGTCGAGCCCGCCCCGCTGCGGCACCCGGCCCGGGCCGAGGCCACCGCCGACGGCGGCGCCACCCTGGGCAACGGGCTGGTCGCCGTGGTCGTCGATCCCGCAACCGGGACCTTCTCGCTCGACGGGGTCCCCGGCTACGGGCGCCTGGTCGACGACGGCGACCACGGGGACACCTACAACTACTCCCCGCCGGCCGGCGACCGGATGGTCGACGTGCCCGACACCGTCTCGGTGGCCGTGGGCGAGACGGGCCCGGTGCGGGCCACCGTCGAGATCACCACGACCTGGACGTGGCCGGCACGGGTGGACGACGAGTCGCGAGCCCGTGTCGGGGAGGTGGGTGCCACCGTGGTCACCACGGTCGAGGTCCGGGCTGAGGAGCACCTGGTGCGCGTGCGGACCCGCTGGGTGAACCCGGCCTGCGACCACCGGCTCCGGGTGCACCTCCCCCTGCCCGCCCCGGCCGCCACCTCCCGGGCCGAATGCGCCTTCACCGTGGTCGAGCGCGGGCTCACCGCCGAGGGGCGGCCCGAGGAGTTCGGCCTGCCGACCTTCCCGTCCCGCCGCTTCGTGTCGGCCGGCGGCCTCACCGTGGTCCACGAGGGCCTGCTGGAGTACGAGCTGGTGGACATCGCCGCCGACGCTGATGGGGCCGAGGCCGCCACGACGCTGGCCCTCACCCTGCTGCGGGCCACCGGGAAGCTCTCCCGCCTGGGCATGGCGCTGCGCCCGATGCCGGCCGGGCCCATGGACGACCTGGCCGGCCCCCAGATGCTGGGCCCCGTCGACGTCGCCTACGGCCTGGCCACCGGCGACCACGACCCCTACGCCCTGGCCGACGACCTGCTGGTGCCGCTGGCCACCGTCGGCTCCTACGGCGGGGGCACGCGGCCGGCCCGGGGCAGCGAGCTCACCGTCACTGGGGCCGAGGTGTCGTCCCTGCGCTGGAGCGACGGGGCCCTCGAGGTGCGGGTCTTCAACCCGACCGACGAGGCGACCGAGGTGGTCGTCCCCGGTCGGTCCGGGTGGCTGGTCGACCTACGGGGCCGGGGCGTCGCCCCCTTCGAGGGCTCCTTCCCCCTCCGGGCCCACGGCATCGCCACGGCCCGGCTCACCGGGGGCTGAGCCGCCGCCGGTCCGGGTCGTGCGCTCGTGGAGCTCGTCGAGGTCCCGGAGCACGCCCCCCAGCCGCTCCCACCGCAACGTGCGGTGGCTGTCGGCCCCGGGAGCCACCCCGGCCCGGAGGAGCTTCCACATCTGGACCCTTCCCAGGTCCTTCAGCGTGCGGGTGCGCAGCGGCCGGGCGTCGATCCCCTCGGCCCCCTCGTCGTCCAGCGCCCGGCGGAACTCGTCCGACACCAGCACCGTCCCCGGGTGGGCCACCCCGACCAGCCGGCTGGCCAGGTTGACCACCGGGCCGTAGAAGTCGCCCTCCCGGGTCAGGACGGGACCGACGGCGAGGGCCACCCGGACATCGGACAGCAGATCGTCGTCGGCATAGGCCTCGGCCAGGCTGAGGCCGATCAGGGCGGCGTCGGTGGCCGTCGGCACGACGAACATCACCTCGTCGCCGATCATCTTGACCACCCGGCCCCCCAGGGCGACCACGGTGTCGTGGGCCAGCTCCTCGAAGCGGGAGACCACGGCGGCCAGCTCCTCGTCGCCCAGGTGCTGGCTCAGCATGGTGAAGCCGACCATGTCGGCAAAGCCCACGGCCATCACCGGCCGCAGGTCGTCGTCCCCGCCGTGGGACCGATGCGCCATCGACCGTCGGGTGGCCGCCTGGAGGTGGCGGCGCCAGACGTACTCCAGGATCCGACCCATGGCCGGCACGAAGGCATCGGCCTGGCGGGCGAAGGTGTCGGCGTCGAGCACCGGGTCGCCCGACGTCTGGGGCACCGGGGTGGTGCCCGGGGCGGTCTGGGCCTCGGCCACCCGGGCCATGGAGGTCCCGATCACCCGGGCCATCTGCACGGCGACCTCCATCTCGGCCATCCCCATCGCCACCATGGCCTGGAAGATCTGGATGGCCTCGACGTCGAGCTCGCTGAACGACCGCTCGTCGGCCTCGACATCGAGGAAGCCCAGCGCCCGCCAGAACCGCCGGACGTCCTCGGCCGCCAGACCGGTCCGGTCGGACACCTCGGCCAGGGTCAGGAGTCGCTCGGACGGGACGAGCACCCGGTCGACGACCAGGAGATCGATGACCCCGTCCTCGACGGCCCGGTCGATCTCGTCGTCGGCGCACCCCAGCGAGAGGAGCAGGGCGCGGACCCGGGCCAGCGCCTCGATGCGGGCATGCCCACCGTCCGACGGCGTGGCGCCCGACGACACCGGGCCGTCCGCACCGGGGACCGTCATGCGCTCGTCCACGGGACCACCCTAGGCCCGGAAGCACCGGGCGGGGTGCGGGACGGACCTGCCTACACTTGTCCGCATGGTCAGGCCGGTCGGGACCCCGAACGCCCCGGCGCTGGCCCTCGGCTCCCGGGCCGTGCTGGTGCCGGTGAAGGCCTTCCACGACGCCAAGCGCCGGCTCGACGAGGCGCTGGGTCCTGACGAGCGCTCCGCCTTGGCCCGGGCCATGGCCGACCGGGTGGTCGACGCCGCCGCACCGCTCCCGGTGGCCGTGGTCTGCGACGACGGGGCGGTGGCCGCCTGGGCCCGCCAGCGCGGCGCCCTCGTGGTGTGGGAGCCGGGGCGGGGGCTCAACGGCGCCGTCGAGGCCGGGGTGGCCCATCTGCGCCATGCCGGCGTCGACCGGGTGGTGGTGTCGCATGCCGACCTGCCACGGGCCGCCGACCTGGCCAGCGTCGATCGGGGCGCGGGCGTGACCCTGGTGCCGGACCGCTGGGGCAACGGGACCAACGTGATGGCCCTGCCCACCGGAGCCGGGTTCCGCTTCTCGTATGGGCCGGGGTCGTTCGCCCGCCACCAGGCTGAGGCCGAGCGCCTGGGGTTCGTCCCCGAGATCCTCGACCGCCCCGACCTGGCCTGGGACGTCGACCTGCCCGAGGACGTGGTGCCGGTGGCCGCACGGCCCGGAGTCGAGCGGTGAGCGGTTCGACACCGGGCCCGGACCGGTCCGGGCTCCCCGTGGGCGACCTCCTGGCCGCCGGGCCCGTCACCGTCGGCTCGGACGTCCCCAGGGTGGCCCTGGCCATCGGGGCCCACCCCGACGACATCGAGTTCGGCGCCGGGGCCACCCTGGCCCGGTGGGCGGCCGGCGGCTGCCGCGTCGTCCACCTGGTGCTGACCGACGGGTCCAAGGGGACCTGGGACCCCGATGCCGACCTGGCCGACCTGGTGGCCGCCCGTCACGCCGAGTGCCGGGCGGCAGCGTCCGTCATCGACGGCGGCCGGCCAGCATCCGAAGATCGGGTCCAGTTCCTCGACCGAGTCGACGGGGAGCTGGCAGACGACGACGCCACGCGCCGGGAAGTGACCGCGGTCATCCGCGCCGTCCGCCCCGACGTGATCCTGGGGCACGACCCGTGGCGCCGCTACCGCCTCCACCCCGATCACCGTGCGGCCGGCTTCCTCACCCTGGGGGCGGTCGTGGCCGCCCGGGACCCCCACTTCTACCCGGACATCGGACCGGCTCCGCATCGTCCCGGCTCCATCCTCCTCTGGGAGCCCGACCTCCCCAACCACGTGGAGCCAGCCGACGGGTACACCGAGGCGAAGGTGGCTGCGCTGCTGTGCCACCACAGCCAGCTCGAGTCGACCATGGGCATCGACGCAGCCGATGACGGGGCGGCCGACGGCTCCCGGGAGTTCGCCGCCCAGGTGGCCTGGCAGCTCGCCCAGCACGGTTCGCTGGCCGACGTCGGCCCGGCCGAGGCCTTCCACCGCATCGACCAGGTCTGACACCGACCGGGGCTCGACGGGCCCGGACGCGACGGTGGGGGCCCGAAGGCCCCCACCGGGTCGTACCACTCAGGTGCGGCCGAACCGCACCGTCAGCTGGTCAGCGGCGCCGGGCCGGAGCCTTGCGGGCCGCAGTCTTCTTGGCCGGAGCCTTCTTTGCCGCGGTCTTGCGGGCCGGAGCCTTCTTTGCTGCGGTCTTCTTGGCCGGAGCCTTCTTGGCCGCGGTCTTCTTGGCCGGAGCCTTCTTGGCTGCGGTCTTGCGGGCCGGAGCCTTCTTGGCCGCGGTCTTGCGGGCCGGAGCCTTCTTGGCCGCGGTCTTGCGGGCCGG
>CAXBRB010000163.1:0-6214 GCA_963977795.1 uncultured Acidimicrobiaceae bacterium | reverse complement strand
GCCCTCGGCGCCGCCGCCCGCCGCTGCGCCCCCGCCCTTGACCCGGGGGGCCAGGCCGGAGACGGCCAGCACGGCGCCGTCGGTCTCCAGGGTCACGCCGGCCGGCACGGTGACGTCGGACACGTGCAGGGAGCCCCCGATGGTCAGGGCGGTGATGTCGAGCTCCATGGCCGCCGGGATCTCGGCCGGCTTGGCCTTGACCTGGACCGAGAAGACCAGCTGGTCGACGATGCCGCCCCGGCCGGTGACCTCGGTGGCCTCGCCCACCAGGGTGACCGGGACCTCGGCCCCGACCTCCCGAGCGGCGTCCACGACCAGGAAGTCGACGTGGGTGACGACGTTGCGGACCGGGTGGCGCTGGATGTCACGGGCCAGGGTGAGGTGGGAGGCCCCGTCGACCTCGAGGGTCAGGAGGGTGTTGAGGCCGCCCTCGCCGGACACGGCGATCTGGAACTCCCGGGCCACCACGGCCACCGGCACCGGGTCCACCCCGTGGCCGTAGACGACGGCCGGGATCTTGCCCTCGCTCCGCAGGCGGCGGGTGGCGGCCGATCCGGTCTCCCGGCCGGTGTGGGCGGTGAGGGTGGTGGCGGACATGGAGGCTCCTCGGAGTTCTGGGGCGTGCGGGCGGAGAGGACAGTTCGGACGGTGCTGGACAGGGCCGGCGGCCGGCCCGGGGGCCCACCGCAGCAGGGCCGCTGCGTGCAGCCCGCCATGCTAGCCCCGGGCCGCAGGCCCGGCCACACGGGGCGGGGCCGGCCGGCTCAGGCCAGGTTCTCGCCGCCGAAGATCTCGCTGACCGACGAGTCCTCGAACACGGCGTCGATGGCGTCCGAGATGAGCTTGGCCACCGAGAGCACCTCGAGCTTGTCGAAGCGCCGGTCGGGGGCGATGGGCAGGGTGTTGGTCACCACGACCTTGGTGAGCGCCGAGTTCTTCAGGCGGTCGACGGCCGGGTCGGACAGCACGGCGTGGGTGGCCATGCACCACACCTCGGCGGCCCCCCGCTCGGCCAGCAGGTCGGCGGCGGCCACGATGGTCCCGGCGGTGTCGATCATGTCGTCGATGAGCACGCACTGGCGGCCCTCGACGTCGCCCACCACGTGGAGCGCCTCCACCTGGTTGGCCACGCCTCGGAGGCGGCGCTTGTGCACGACGGCCAGGTCGGCGGTGAGGTGCTGGCTGAACCGCTCGGCCACCTTCACCCGGCCGGCATCGGGCGCCACCACCACCAGGTCGTCGTTGAGGTGGGCCCGGAGGTAGTCGATCATCACCGGGGCCGCCGTCAGGTGGTCGAAGGGGATGTCGAAGAAGCCCTGGATCTGGCCGGAGTGGAGGTCGACGCTGACCACCCGGTCGGCACCGGCCACCGAGAGCATGTCGGCCACCAGCTTGGCCGTGATCGGCTCGCGTCCGGTGGCCTTGCGGTCCTGGCGGGAGTAGCCGTAGTAGGGGCAGACGGCGGTGATGCGCTTGGCCGAGGCCCGCTTGGCCGCGTCGATCATGATCAGCTGCTCCATCAGCGAGTCGTTCACCGGACCGCAGTGGGTCTGGACGATGAAGACGTCGCTGCCCCGGATGGAGCTGTCGAAGCGGCAGTGGATCTCGCCGTTGGCGAACTCCCGGAGGTTGGCCTCGCCGAGGTCGACACCGAGGTGCTGGGCGATCTCCTGGGCCAGCTCGGGGTGCGAGCGGCCCGAGACCAGGTCGAGACGGCGGCGGGGGGTGAACTCCATGCCTGGAACCTACCGCGCCCCGGCTGGGGGTTCCCACGGGGCCGGGCCCACCGTGGTCCCCGGCGGGACCTCGGTGCCCTCGGCCAGGACGGCGAAGGGGCCGATCCGGGCCTCGGCCCCCACCACCGAGCGGCGGCAGACCGACGAGGCGATCCGGGCCCCCTCCCCCACCGTGGTGTCGACCAGGTGGACGTCGGGGCCCAGCTCGGCGTGCTCGCCCACGGTGCAGGCACCCTGCAGGATCACCCCGGGCAGCAGGACGACGTCGGTGCCCAGGCGCACGTCGGCGTCGATGTAGGTGGTCTGGGGGTCCCACATGGTCACGCCCCGCCGCATCCACCGCTCGTTGATCCGGTCCCGCAGCTCGGCCTCGGCCACGGCCAGCTGGGCCCGGTCGTTCACCCCGGCCACCTCCATGGTGTCGGCCACCACCACCGAGCCCACCCGGTGGCCGGCGCCGTACAGCACGCCGACCACGTCGGTCAGGTAGTACTCGCCCTGGGCGTTGGCCGGGCTGATCCGCCGCAGCGACGGGGCGAGCACGCTGCGCTTGAAGACGTACATCGAGGTGTTCACCTCGCAGACGGCCCGCTCCTCGTCGGTGGCGTCCCCGTGCTCGACCACCCGAGCCACCGAGTCGTCCCGGCCCCGCACCACCCGGCCGTACCCGGTGGGGTCCTCCAGGACGGCGGTGAGCAGGGTGGCCGCGGCGTCGGAGCGGCGGTGGGCCCGGACCAGCTCGACCAGGGTGGCCGGCCGGAGCAGGGGCGTGTCGCCGGGGAGGACGATGACGTCGCCCTCCTCGCCTCCCACCTCGTCGGGCAGGCCGGTGAGGGCCACCGCCATGGCGTCGCCCGTCCCCCGCTGCTCGACCTGCTCGACGAACTCGATGGCCATGCCGGCCGGGGCGTGCTCGACCAGGGTCTTGGTCACCCACTCGGCCCGGTGGCCGACCACCACCACCACCCGGTCCACCGAGAGCTCGGCCAGGGCGTCGAGGACGTGGAGGATCATCGGCCGGCCGCACAGCCGGTGGAGCGGCTTGGGCCGGGCCGACCGCATCCGGGTGCCCGCCCCGGCGGCCAGCACCACAGCCGACAGGGGGCGCTCGCCCGAGGTGCCCCCGGGTGCGGGCTCGTCCCACTCGTCCAGGGGGACCTGGGGGTAGGTGCGGATCACCACGGGTGGACCCCGGGCACAGGCGTGCGATCGGACATGGGCCTAGTCTTGCCACGTTCGCCGGCAACGTGCGACCGCCCGGCCGCATGAACGATCAGACGCGTGACCGACCGGCCGTGCGACCGACCGGCCGTGCGACCGATCAGGCGTGCGACCGATCAGGCGTGCGACCGAACCCCACCCCACCATGCCCGTCCTCCCCACCGCCATCGACACCGCCTCGGAGGCCTTCGCGGCCAATGAGCGCGCCATGCGCGAGGGGCTGGACCTGGTGCGGGCCGAGCTCGAGGTGGCCCGGGCCGGGGGAGGCGACCGCTACGTCGAGCGCCACCGGGCCCGGGGGAAGCTGACGGCCCGGGAGCGCGTCGAGCTCCTCCTCGACCGGGACGCGCCGTTCCTCGAGATCTGCCCGTTCGCCGCCTGGGGCACCGAGTTCACCGTGGGGGCCTCCACCATCCTGGGCATCGGCGTCATCGAGGGGACCGAGTGCCTGATCTCGGCGCACGACCCGACGGTGCGGGGCGGCGCCATGAACCCCTGGTCGTTCCGCAAGGGGGCCCGGGGCAGCGACATCGCCCTGGCCAACCGCCTGCCTGTGGTCAACCTGGTCGAGTCCGGCGGGGCCGACCTGCCCAGCCAGGCCGAGCTCTTCATCCCCGGGGGCCGGGCCTTCCGGGACCTGACCCGCTCGTCGGCCGCCGCCGTGCCCACCGTGGCCCTGGTCTTCGGCAACTCCACGGCCGGCGGCGCGTATGTGCCGGGCATGAGCGACTACATCGTCATGATCGAGCAGCGCTCCAAGGTCTTCCTGGGCGGGCCCCCGCTGGTCAAGATGGCCACCGGGGAGGAGTCGACCGACGAGGAGCTGGGCGGGGCGGCCATGCACGCCCGGGTCTCCGGGCTGGCCGACGAGCTGGCCGCCGACGAGGTGGACGCCATCCGGCTGGGCCGCCAGATCGTCTCCCGGCTCAATTGGCGCAAGCAGGGCCCGGGGCCGACGATGGCGGCCGACGAGCCCGTCCACGACCCCGACGAGCTGCTGGGCATCGCCTCGGCCGACCCCAAGGTCCCCTTCGACCCCCGGGAGGTCCTGGCCCGCGTGGTCGACGGCTCCCGCTTCGACGAGTTCAAGCCCCACTACGGCACCAGCCTGGTCACCGGGTGGGCCTCCATCCACGGCTACCCGGTGGGCGTGCTGGCCAACCACCGGGGCGTCCTCTTCTCCGAGGAGGCCCACAAGGCCACCCAGTTCATCCAGCTGGCCAACCAGATCGACACCCCGCTGCTCTTCCTCCAGAACACCACCGGCTACATGGTGGGCAAGGAGTACGAGCAGGGCGGGATCATCAAGCACGGGGCGATGATGATCAATGCCGTGTCGAACTCGTCGGTCCCCCACCTCACCCTCAACATCGGGGCCTCCTACGGGGCCGGCAACTACGGGATGTGCGGCCGGGCCTACGACCCCCGCTTCCTCTTCGCCTGGCCCAACGCCCGCTCGGCGGTGATGGGCCCGGCCCAGCTGGCCGGGGTCCTCTCCATCGTGGGCCGGGCCTCGGCCGAGTCCAAGGGCGTCCCCTTCGACGAGGAGGCCGACGCCGCCATGCGGGCCCTGGTGGAGGCCCAGATCGAGTCGGAGTCCCTCCCCCTCTACCTGTCGTCGCGCCTCTATGACGACGGGATCATCGACCCCCGTGACACCCGCACCGTCCTCGGGCTGTGCCTGTCGGCCGTCCACGGCGCCCCCATCGAGGGCACCCGGGGCTACGGCGTCTTCCGGATGTGACGGTGCGCGCCCCCCACGACAGCGGACCGGCGGCGGCGGGCGACGTGGCGCAGCGGCCGGTCACCCGCCTGCTGGTGGCCAACCGCGGCGAGATCGCCCGCCGCATCTTCGCCACGGCCCGGTCCATGGGCATCGCCACGGTGGCCGTCCACTCCGACCCCGACGCCGCCAGCCCCCATGTGCGCGAGGCCGATCTGGCCGTGCGCCTGCCCGGAAGCGCCCCGGCCGACACCTACCTCCGGGCCGACCTCCTGATCGAGGCGGCCCGGGTCACCGGGGCCGACGCCGTCCACCCCGGCTACGGGTTCCTGTCCGAGTCCGGCGACTTCGCCCGGGCCGTGGAGGCCGCCGGGCTGGTCTGGGTGGGCCCGCCGCCGGCCGCCATCGACGCCATGGGGTCCAAGATCGGCGCCAAGGCCATCATGCAGGCGGCCGGGGTGCCCACCCTCCCCTCGATCACCGTCGACGGGGACGCCGTGCCCGATGCGGCGGCGGTGGACGCCCTGGGCTGGCCGGTCCTGGTCAAGGCCTCGGCCGGCGGTGGTGGGCGGGGCATGCGGGTGGTCGAGCGGATCGAGGACCTGGCCGACGCCCTGGCCGCCGCCCGCCGCGAGGCCGCCTCGGCCTTCGGCGACGGCACCGTCTTCCTCGAGCACTACGTCACCGCCCCCCGCCACATCGAGGTCCAGGTGCTGGCCGACGCCCACGGTGCGGTGGTGGCCCTCTTCGAGCGCGAGTGCTCCATCCAGCGCCGCCACCAGAAGATCATCGAGGAGGCCCCCTCGCCGGCCGTGGGCCCCGGGCTCCGGGCCGAGCTGTCGGAGGCGGCCGTGGCCGCCGCCCGGGCCGTGGGCTACGTGAACGCCGGCACCGTCGAGTTCGTGGTCGACGCCGAGGGCCGGCCGGCCTTCCTGGAGATGAACACCCGCCTCCAGGTCGAGCACCCGGTGACCGAGGCCGTCTGCGGGCTCGACCTGGTGCGCCTCCAGCTCCTGGTGGCCGGGGGCGCCCCCCTGCCCGACGAGGTCCACCGGGCCGCCGAGCGGGGGCCGGTGGGTCACGCCATCGAGGCCCGCCTCTACGCCGAGGATCCTGCTGCGGGATGGCGGCCCTCCACCGGCCGCCTCGACCGGTTCGCTGTGGGTGCCGGCCGGCCCGGCATCCGGGTCGACTCGGGCGTCGAGGACGGGACCGTGGTCAGCCCCCACTACGACCCCATGCTGGCCAAGGTCATCGCCCACGCCCCCACCCGCACCGAGGCCGCCGCCGGCCTGGCCGCCGCCCTGGCCGCCGCCCGGATCCACGGGGTCACCACCAACCGGGACCTGCTGGTGCGCACCCTCTCCCATCCCGAGTTCCTGGCCGGCGCCACCGACACCGGCTTCCTGGACCGCCTGGGCCTCGATGGTCCCGACGGCCTGGCCGCCCCCCTGGCCGACGCCGCCGCCCGGGGCCGCCATGCCGCTGCCGAGATCGGAAGAGCGTCGTGTAGGGAAAGAGTGTAGATCTCGGT
>CAXBRB010000162.1:0-6285 GCA_963977795.1 uncultured Acidimicrobiaceae bacterium | reverse complement strand
AGGCGTACGGAGACGAGCGGCACGGCCAGCGTCTGCTCAAACCGGCTGGCCGGGCCCGAGACCGGCACCAGCAGCCCGTTGGCCGATGTCGGGCCGACGGTCAGGCCGGCCGCAGCCAGCCACGCCCGCACCGCCGCCACCCGGGTCGGCGCAGGTCCGAACGCCTCGGCCAGGTGGCCACCGGTCAGGTGGTGGCCGCCGCCGGCCGGGGACGCGGCCCGGGCCGCCCGGTGGAGGGCGCCGAGGTCCCGGGGGGCCAGCACCACATCGGCGGCCATCGGGGCGGCGGGATCCACCGGGCCCACGGTGGCGGCCCCCGGAGGCAGCGGGGTCGGCGGGGTGGGCAGACGGACGGACGCCGTGGGCGCCGCCGTGGCCGCAGGGACTCCCCCGGCGCCTCCGAGCCCACCCACCGCCACCAGGGCGGCCGTGGCCGCGGCCAGGATCCACCGGGTGCTGCACGTCAGGCGTGGTCCCCCCGGTCCGGCCCCGTCGCTCACCGCTCGACCCCGTCCGGCGCCGGTGCTCCGTCTTCGCCCGGCGCCGGTGCTCCGTCTTCGCCCGGCCCGTCGCCTCCGGCTCCCCCGGCGCGTCGGGCCAGGCGGGCGGCGATGACCTGTTCGTGACCCCGGTCGCTCGGCTCGTAGTAGCGCCGTCCGACCAGGGCGTCCGGCAGGTACTGCTGGACCACCTCGGCGTCCGGGAAGTCGTGCGGATAGTGGTAGCCGGCGCCGTGCCCCAGGGCCGAGGCCCCCCGGTAGTGGGCGTCGCGCAGGTGGGCCGGCACATCCCCCCGGGGGGCGTCGCGCACATCGGCCTGGGCCCGGCCGAGGGCCACGGTCACCCGGTTCGACTTGGGGGCGCAGGCCAGGTGCACCACGGCCTGGGCCAGGTTCAGCTGTGCCTCGGGCAGGCCCACGAACTCCACGGCCCGGGCGGCGGCGTCGGCCACCACCAGGGCCAGCGGATCGGCCTCGCCCACGTCTTCGCTGGCCAGGATGACCAGTCGGCGGGCGATGAAGCGGGCGTCCTCGCCGGACTCCAGCATGCGGGCCAGCCAGTAGAGCCCGGCGTCGGGGTCCGAGCCCCGGACCGACTTGATGAGGGCGCTGGCCTGGTCGTAGTGGGCGTCCTCGCCGTAGTGCTGGAGACGGGTGTGGCGGGCCCGCTCAACGTCGTCCCGGGACACCGGGCGCCCGTCGGCCAGGGCGAGGGCCACCTCCAGGGTGGTCAGGACGGCCCGGGCGTCGCCGTCGGCCAGGCCGACCAGGGCGGCGACGGCGTCGGGCTCGGCAGCCGCCCCCTCGCTGGCCAGCGCCCGGGACACCACCTCCGCCAGGTCGTCGGCGCCCAGGGGCTCCAGGCGCCACAGAGTCGACCGGGAGAGGAGCGGGGCGTTCACCTCGAAGAACGGGTTCTCCGTGGTGGCACCGATCAGCACCAGCAGGCCCTCTTCGACCGAGGGGAGCAGGGCATCCTGCTGGGACCGGCTGAAGCGGTGGACCTCGTCCAGGAAGAGGATGGTCCCCCGTCCCTGCTCGCCCAGCAGGCGCCGGGCCCCCTCCACGACCTCCCGGACGTCCTTGACCCCGGCGGTGACGGCCGAGAGGGGGACGAACTGCTTGGCCGTGGCCGTGGCCACCACCGAGGCCAGCGTGGTCTTGCCGGTCCCCGGCGGGCCCCAGAGGATGGCCGAGGTCAGGCGGTCGGCCTCGATGAGGGCCCGCAGCGGCGCACCGGGGCCGACCAGGTGGCCCTGGCCCACGATGTCATCGAGCGTCCGTGGCCGGAGGCGGGCCGCCAGCGGGGCCCGGGCGGCCATGCGCTCGGCGGCGGCCCCCGTGAAGAGGTCCTCGGCCACCGCGCCTCAGTCGAGCGACGGCATCGGACGCAGCCCGAGGTCGGCCAGGGCGCCGTCGGCCAGGGCCTTGGGGGCGTCGGTCATCGGGTCCCAGCCGGACTGGGTCTTCGGGAAGGCGATCACCTCACGGATGGAGTCCTCGCCGGCGAAGATGGCGGCCAGCCGGTCGATGCCCACGGCGAAGCCGGCGTGCGGGGGCGCACCGAAGCGGAAGGCCCCGAGGAGGAACCCGAAGCGGGCCGCCGCCTCCTCCTCGTCGATCCCCAGGGCGGCGAAGATCCGGCTCTGGATGTCAGCCCGGTGGACCCGGACGCTGCCCGAGCCCAGCTCCCAGCCGTTGAGCACCAGGTCATAGGCCTGGCTGCGCACGGCCGCCGGGTCGCGCTCGAGGAGATCGAGGTCGTCCGGGTGGGGCATGGTGAAGGGATGGTGGGCGGCGACCGGGTGGCCGGCGTCGTCCACCCCGTCGAACAGCGGGAAGTCGACCACCCAGACGTACTCGAAGGGCCCCTCGGACACCGGGCGGCCGCCCAGGTCGCACCGGAGCGCCCCGAGGACCGAGCACGTCAGCCGGTACTCGTCGGCCACCACCAGCACCAGGTCGCCCACGGCCGCCCCGGTGGCGGCCAGCAGGCCGGCCTGCTCGTCGTCGGAGAGGAACTTCACCACCGGCGACTCGAGGGCGTCCCCGCCGCCCTCGCCGGCGACCACCCGGAACCACGCCAGGCCCTTGGCCCCGAGGGCCTTGGCCCGCTCGGTCAGGGCGTCGAGGCGGGAGCGGGGGGACGACGCCCCCTCGGACACCACCAGGGCCTTGACGCAGGGGGCGTCGAAGGCCCGGAAGCCCGTGCCGGCGAACACCGGCGTGCACTCGACGAGCTCCATGGCGAAGCGGAGGTCGGGCTTGTCGGTGCCGAACCGGTCGATGGCCTCGGCCCACGTCATGGTGGGGACGGCGCCCGGACGGGTCCCGCTGACCGCCTCGGCGGCGTCACGGACGGCCTCGCCCACGAACGTCAAGATGTCCGCCTGGGTGACGAAGGAGGCCTCCACGTCGAGCTGGGTGAACTCGAACTGCCGGTCCGCCCGGAGGTCCTCGTCGCGCAGGCAGCGGGCGATCTGGTAGTAGCGGTCCACCCCGGCCACCATGAGGAGCTGCTTGGCCAGCTGGGGGCTCTGGGGCAGCACGTAGCTCTTCCCGTGGTGGAGCCGGCTCGGCACGACGAATTCCCGGGCCCCTTCGGGGGTGGGCGCCCACAGCAGCGGGGTCTCCACCTCGATGAACCCCTGGCGGTCCATGGAGCGCCGGAGGGCGGCGTTCACGGCGGCCCGGGTGCGCAGGTTGGCCTGCATCCGGGGCCGGCGCAGGTCGACGAACCGGTGGCGCAGCCGGATGACCTCGTCGACGTCCACCCGGTCGTCCACGGCGAAGGGCGGCGGCTCGGCGGCGTTCAGGACGGTGACCGTGCAGTCGGCCAGCTCCACCCCGCCGGTGGGGAGGTCGGGGTTGTCGGTCCCCTCGGGCCGGGGCCGCACCTCACCCTCGACGGCGATCACGTACTCGCTGCGGACGTCCACGGTCCCGGGCACCACGCACTGCACGACCCCCGAGTGATCGCGCAGGTCGACGAAGGCCAGGTGCTCCCCGTGCTCCCGGCGCTTGGCCACCCAGCCGCACACCCGGACCCGTGTCCCGGCATCGGCCGGGCGCAGGGTGCCGCACAGGCGGTCCCGCAGGGAGGTGGCTCCTGCGGCCAGGGCGCTGGTGTCGGGTGGTGCGGTCACCGGGTGGTCCTTTCGGGTGGGCGAGGCATGGGGAGCGGCGGGATCGGGGTCTCGGTGGCGAGGACGGTTCAGGACGGCCCGGCCGGGCGGGTGGCCGCCACGGCCGCCACCACCTGGTCCCGGGCCACGACGACCTGCTCGCCTCCGCCCTGGAGCGGCCGGAGCGACACGGTACCCGAGGCGGCCTCGTCGGGTCCGACGATCAGCACCAGACGGGCTCCCGAACGGTCGGCGGCCTTGAACTGGGCCTTCATGGAGCGCCCGTCGAAGGCCCGGTCGGCGGCCAGGCCGGCGGCCCGGAGCTCGGCGGTGAGGTCGCGAGCGGCGCTGCCGTCGGTGGTGTCGACCACGAAGGCGTCCAGCGGGACCGGCGCCACCGGGAAGACCCCTTCGGCGTCACAGGCCAGCAGGAGGCGCTCGATGCCGATGCCGATGCCGATGCCCGGGGTCGGCGGCCCGCCCAGCATCTCCACCAGGCCGTCGTAGCGGCCACCCCCGCCGATGCCGTTCTGGGCCGACTCCAGGGCGCCGGAGGCGAACTCGAAGGTGGTCCGGGTGTAGTAGTCGAACCCCCGGACCAGCCGGTGGTCGAGGGCGTACGGCACCCCCAGGGCATCCAGCCCGGCCCGCACTCGGGCGAAGTGGTCGTCACACGCCGGACAGAGGTGGTCGGCCAGACCGGGGGCGCCGTCGGTGGCCGTCCGGCACGAGTCGCGCTTGCAGTCCAGCGCCCGCAGCGGGTTGGCCTCGAGCCGCTCGGCGTGTTCGTCGCACAGCTCGGACCGCCGGGCGGCCAGGTGCTCGGTCAGGAGGGCCAGGTAGGCGGGCCGGCAGGCCGGGTCGCCCATCGAGTTGATCCGCAGCGAGAAGGCGGCGAGGCCGAGGGACCGGAAGAAGCGGTCGGCCAGGACGATCACCTCGACGTCGAGGTCGGGATCGGCCGGCCCGAGGGCCTCCACCCCGAGCTGGTGGTGCTGGCGGTACCGGCCGGCCTGGGGGCGCTCGTAGCGGAAGGCCGGCGTGGCGTACCACGCCTTCCACGGGAGCGGCGGGCGGTGCTGGACCCAGGCCCGCACCATGGGCGCGGTGCCCTCGGGCCGCAGGGCCAGAGTGCGCCCGCCCCGGTCCTCGAACTCGTACATCTCCTTGCCCACCACCTCGCTGGACGCCCCGATCCCCCGACGGAAGACCCGGACGTCCTCGAAGACCGGGGTGTGGGCCAGGCCGTACCCGGCCCGCTCCACCTGGTCGGCGAAGGCCGCCAGCAGCGCCTCCCACCGGGCCGACTGCGGCCAGAGGACGTCGTGGGTCCCCGTGGGGGCGCGCGCCGGCGTGCGGTCGTCGGACACGGGGTCCTCAGTCCTTCTTCCCGGGGAGGATCCGGTAGACGTCGTAGACGGCGTCGAGGTGCCGGAGCGAGTTCATGACCGACTCCAGGTGGGCCGGGTCGGCCAGCTCCACGTCGAAGCGCATCCGGCTGATCCGGTCGGCATCGGTCTGGGTGTTGGCGCTCACGATGTTGAGGTGGTGCTCGGACACCACCTTGGCCACATCGGTGAGCAGGCGGGACCGGTCGATGGCCACCACCTCGAGGGTGGCCACGAAGACGCTGGAGGACCGGTGGTCCCACTCCACCTCGATCAGTCGCTCCCGGGAGCGGCTGGCCAGCGAGGCGGCGTTGGCGCAGTCGGCCCGGTGCACCGAGACGCCCCGGCCCCGGGTCACGAACCCGACGATCTGGTCGCCGGGCACCGGGGTGCAGCACCGGGACAGGCGCACCATCATGTCGTCGAGCCCCTCGACGTACACCCCGGCCGAGCCGGCCCGGCCGGGGCGGGCGGCGATCGGGTGCTGACGGGCGGTGACCGGGAGCTGCTCTTCGTGGAGGCCGCCGCGCAGCTCCCGGAGCAGGCGCTGGACGACGGCCCGGGCCGAGACGCGGTTCTCGCCGATGGCGGCATGGAGTCCCTCGACGTCGCCGAGCTCCATCGAAGCGGCCAGGGTCTCCAGGGTGTGGTCCGAAGCCAGCTTCTGGACGGGCAGGCCCTCCCGGCGGAGCTCCTTCGCCAGCTCCTCCCGGCCCACCTCGATGGCGTCCTCCCGCCGCTCCCGGGAGAACCACTGGCGGATCTTCGTGCGGGCCCGGGACGAGGCCACGGTGGACAGCCAGTCCCGGGAGGGTCCGGCCGTGGGGGCCTTGGAGGTGAAGATCTCCACCGTGTCGGCCGTGGCCAGCCGGGTGTCCAGGGGGACCAGCCGGCCGTTGACCTTGGCGCCGATGCACTTGTGGCCGACCTCGGTGTGGATGGCGTAGGCGAAGTCCACCGGCGTGGCGTTGGCCGTCAGGGCGATGACCCGGCCCTTGGGGGTGAAGACGTAGACCTCGTCCTCCTCGAGGTCGAGCTTCAGTGCGGCCAGGAAGGCGATGGGATCGGTGGTCTCGTCCTGGAAGTCGGCGATGCGCTGCATCCACTCGATCTCCGCAGTTGTCGACGACGTCTCCTTGGCCAGCGCCATCCGCTCGGCCCGGCGGTCCCGCTCGGCTGCCTCGGACCCCGACCGCGCCCGCCGGGAGGGCCGCCCCGCACGCGGCACCTTGGGGGCGCGCCCGCGGCCCGTCGTCTCGCCCGGGCCGGCGC
>CAXBRB010000161.1:0-6353 GCA_963977795.1 uncultured Acidimicrobiaceae bacterium | reverse complement strand
CGGCAGGCGGACCGGCTCGTCGCCGACGTCGCCGCCGGGGAGGACCACGGGGCGCACGGCGGGACGGGTGGGCGGGCCGATGCGCTCCGAGAGGTGCTCGAGCGTCCCCAGGGCGTTGTTGTAGCTCTGGACCGAGTGGATGTCATCGCCTGACGGGCGGTGCAGCACGGCAGCCACGATGCCGGCGGCCACCAGCACGATGAGGACGAGGATCACCAGCACCATCGGGACCATTCAACTCCGAAATCGGGGGGAGGTGGGCACGGCGGGACCCGGACGGCAGGGCAGAGCCCGGAAAGCGCAGCGGAGCCCGGACGGTACGGCGGAGCCCTGACGGAACGGTCCGGGTGTGCGGGCGCTCAGATGGCGGTGATCGCCGTCATCCCCCCGTCCACGGTGAGGTGGGTCCCGGTGACGAAGGAGGCCTCCTCGGAGAGGAGGAACCGGATGGCCCGGGCGATCTCCCCCGGGTCGGCCACCCGGCCCAGCGGCGTGCGGGACTCCACCTGGTCGCGGAAGCCCGGGAGGAGCTCGAAGGCCGGCGCCAGCATGGGGGTGTCCACAGCACCGGGGCACACCGCGTTGACCCGGATGCCGTCGGGGGCCAGGTGCTGGGCCGCCGAGCGGGTGAGGCCCAGGACCCCGGCCTTGGACGCGCAGTAGGCCGGGAGGATGGCGCTGCCGAAGTGGCCCTCGATGGAGGAGACCAGGACCACCGCCGAACCCGGTCCGGCGTCACGCAGCGGGGCGTGCAGCTCGCGGCACAGCATGGCGCCGGCCCGGAGGTTCACATCCAGGGTGGCGTCCCAGGCGGCGTCGTCGAGGTCGTCGATGACCATGGCGCCCGACACTCCTGCCGCGTGCACCAGGCCGCCGAGGGATCCGAGGGCGGAGGCGGCGGCGGCCACCTCGGCGGCCAGGCCGGCGGTGTCGGCCACGTCGACCCGGGCGGCGTGGGCGGCCACCCCGTGGGCCCGGCAGGCCTCGGCGACATCGGCGGCGGCGTCAGCGTCGAGGTCCCAGACGGCGACCGGCCGGCCCACCTCGGCCAGGGCCAGGGCGGTGGCCCGGCCGATGCCCGAGGCGCCGCCGGTCACCAGGACCCCGGTCCCGGGACGGCCCAGGCGGTCGCCGGACGTGGCCGGGTCCGATCCGGTCGTGGACGTCGGTCCCGTCATCGGTCTGCCGCGCTCAGGTCCGCATGCCGGCGTGGGGCCGGCGTCCCGGCGGCAGGTCGGCCCGCAGGGGGTTGGTCTGGTCCCGGGCGGACAGCACCGGGTCGGTGACACCCCAGTCGGCGCCGATGGCCGGGTCGTCCCAGGCCACCCCGTTCTCGTCCTCGGCGTTGTAGTACCCGTCGACCAGGTACCAGAGGGTCAGGTCGGTCAGGGAGGCGAAGCCGTGAGCCACCCCGGGCGGGATGTAGAGGCCCCGGTCGACGTCGCCGCGCAGGTCGAGGGTCTGGGTGGCGCCGTCGGTGGGCGACCCCTCCCGGAGGTCGTGGAGGACCACCCGGGCCGTGCCGTCGAGCACGTACCAGTAGTCGCTCTGGTGGAGGTGGTAGTGGAGGCCGACCACGGCCCCGGCCTGCTTGGTCGAGCGGTTGGCCTGGATCATCTCCCGGCCCAGCGGGAACCACGACCGCCGGTAAGTCTCGACGAAGCGGCCCCGCTCGTCGCCGTGGGCGTCGGGCTCCACGATGATGACGTCGGCGATGATCTCGGACTCGGTGATCTTGGGCACCGTCCCCCCTTCCCTCCCGGGCCGGGCGGCCGGGTGGGCCCGGTCAGTCCTGGCCGGGTCCCTCGGCCAGCGTAGCGAAGCGGCCGCGGTGGAAGAGGAGCGGCGATCCCGGACCGACCCCGAGGTCGAGGACGTGCCCCAGGATGATCTCGTGGTCCCCGGCGTCATGCACCAGCGAGACGGCGCAGTCGATCCAGGCCAGGCACCCGGCGATGCGGGGGGAGCCGGTGACCGGGGTCGGGTCCCAGTCCACGCCGGCGAACTTGGCGGCCCCCGGCCGGGCGAACCCCTGGCACAGCTCCTCCTGGGTGTCGGCCAGGACGTTGACGCAGAATCTGCCGGCCCGGGCGATGCGGGGCCAGGTGGTCGACGACTTGGCCGGGGCCACCGTCACGTACGGCGGGTCCAGGGAGAGGGACACGAAGCTCTGGCACGTGAAGCCCACCGGCTCGCCGCCGTCGATCCCGGCCACCACGGTGACCCCGGTGGCGAAGCGGCTCATGGCGTCCTTGAAGGCCGCCGTGTCGAAGGGCGCCGCCGGCCCGTCCGCCGACCCGTCCGCCGGCCCGGGCGCCGGCCCGGCCCCGGAGCTCACCGGCCCCCCACCTCGACCGACTGCCCCTCCCGGGCGCTGTGCACCTCCGGTCCGCCGATCTGCCCGCTGATGGCCCGGGCGGCGGCCAGCATCTCGTCCAGCTGGTCGTCGGCGTGGGCCGGATCGTGGTGGAAGAGGTCGAGGCGGCCCACCTGGGACTCGGCGGCGACCCGGACGGCGTACCCGGGGGTGGAGTGGCCCCAGTCGGCCAGCTCGGCGAACTCCTCGTCGGTGTACTGGGCGTCGTGCAGCAGGAGGTCGGCGCCCTCGCAGAGCCGACGGACCTCGGGCGGCACGGTGGAGCGGTCCAGGGGAGCCTGGTGGTCGGGGAGGTAGACCAGTGCGACCCCGTCGGCCTCGATCCGGTAGCCGAAGGTCGTGCCCACGTGGGAGACCGGCTGGGCCCGCACGACGATCGGGCCCAGGTGCAGGGGGGCCGACGGATCGAGGTCGTGGAAGCGGAGCTCGCCGCGGAAGCCGTCCATGGCCACCGGGAAGAAGGGCGGGCGGACCATGGCGGCCATGGCGGCGTGCAGCGAGCCGTCCTCCTGGGCCGGGCCGTAGACCTCGAGCAGCGCTCCCGGGTCGCGCATGGGCGGGAAGAACGGCGTCCCGAGGACGTGGTCGTAGTGGAGGTGGGTCAGCAGCGCCGTGGCCCGGAGGGGGAGGCCGGTGGCCTGCTGGGTGGCGGCCAGGTGGTGGCCGAGGGCCCGGAGCCCGGTCCCCATGTCGAGGATCAGCGGCGGCTCACCGTCGACCTCGACCAGCACGCACGAGGTGTTCCCGCCGTAGCGGCGTTGCTCGTCAGACGAGCAGGGGCACGAGCCGCGGACACCGAAGTAGGAGATGCGCACCGGAGGGGAGGCTAGTCGCGGGCGCCGGATCCGCCCCCGGGCTACCGTCACCGCCATGGACCTCCCCACCCTCTCCGTCCGCGGCCTCGACGTGGCCTACCTGGCCGAGGGACCCGAGGACGGGCCGCTGGCCCTGTGCCTCCACGGGTTTCCCGACACCGCCCACACCTGGCGGCACCTGCTGCCCCAGCTGGCCGGGGCCGGCTACCGGGCGGTGGCGCCGTTCCTCCGCGGGTATGCCCCCACCTCGGTGCCGGCCGACGGCCGCTACGACACCGGGTCCCTTGCTCTCGACGCCTGCGCCCTCCACGAGGCCCTCGGGGGCGACGGCGACGCGGTGATCATCGGCCACGACTGGGGCGCCCTCCTGACCTACCCGGCCGCCGCCCACGAGCCCGACCGCTGGCGCCGGGTGGTCACCATGGCCGTGCCCCCACCGGCCTCCATGGGGTTCGGCTTCTTCGACTACGAGCAGCTCCGCCGCAGCTGGTACATCTTCTTCTTCCAGACCCCCCTGGCCGAGTTCGCCGTCTCCCTCGACGACCACGCCTTCATCGACAAGCTGTGGGCCGCCTGGTCACCGGGCTACGACGGCTCGTGGGACGCCGCCCGGGTCAAGGAGGCCCTGGCCGACGAGGCCAACCTGTCGGCGGCCATCGGCTACTACCGGGCCATGCTGGGCGAGCCCACCGACGACCCGGCTGCGGCGGCGGCCCAGGCGTCGGCCGAGGCGCCGCCGCCCCAGCCCACGCTGTACCTCCACGGCGCCCAGGACGGGTGCATGGGCGTGGACATCATCGGCCCGGTCACCGACCACCTGGCCCCGGGCTCGGAGCTGGCCATCGTCGAGGGCACGGGCCACTTCCTCCACCTCGAGGACCCCGGCACCGTCAACGGCCACATCCTGCGGTTCCTGGCCAGCTGACCCCCCCTAGAGGGGGCGCAACGGGCCTCGACGCGCCCGGCGCCGTCAGCTCGACGACGAAGCCGGCTTCTTGCCCGAGACCACCGTCGTCAGCCAGGGCACGACTGTCTTCAGGAAGTCGTTCTGGGCCGGCGTGGCCATGAGCGGATCCAGGTGGCTGGTGGTGTCGACCCGGCTCACGGTGACCAGGCTGGGGATCTTCGACGCGCTCTGGTAGGCCCGTGCGCTGGACACCACCCCGTCGTTGGTCCCGCCCAGTGCGGTCTGGAAGGCGTAGAGGGGGACGTCGACCTGGGCGGTGTGGGTCAGGCGCAGGCCGAGCGAATCCCCCACCGAGGTCTGCTGGAGCGAGGAGGACACCCCGGCGTCGATGGAGAGCCGCTGGGGGTAGTACCACTCGGCGGCGGCCAGCGGCGTCTGGGCGAAGACGTCGATGACGTTCTTCACCGGGGTGATCGAGTCGTCGACCCACGAGCCCGGGGTCGTCGAGGTGTCGACGTGGCCCGAGTGGACCTGGATGAGCTTGAGCCCGGCCGGCGAGGTCCGGTAGTCGAAGGCGTAGCCGAACTGGGCCTCGTTGGTCACCGGCACCGGCGGCTTGAAGGCCGCCGGGAGCAGGGGGAAGTTCTGGAAGGTGGTGGCCGCACCGGTGGGGTCCTTGAAGGCCGAGACCGCCCCGACCTCGCTGAACACCCCGGTGGCCCAGGGCAGGCCCACACCCAGCAGGTCGAGCCACGGGCCCTTGGTCTTCAGGGCGGCCAGCTCGGCGTCCACGTTGGCCTGGGTGGGGGCTGGCCCGTAGGTGCTCTGCTTCCCGGCGCACCCGTCGATGCAGACCATCCCGTCGATGGTCGAGTAGCCGGGCGTGCCGCCGAAGTCCCACGCTCCGTAGGCAGCCACCTCGGTGCCGCCGAGCGAGTGGCCGCCCAGGGTCACCGTGCGCTTGCCGCCGTCCCGGGCCTTCTCGACCACGGCGTGGAGGTCGGCCATGGCCACGGCCATGCCCCAGTCGGCCACGAAGCCGTAGTCGGCGGGCTTGAGCGGCTGGTAGTGGTCGGTGATGGAGGGCTTGGCCAGCCAGCCCAGGTAGTAGTCGAACATCTGCTGGGAGGTGGTCTTGCCGGCCAGAGCGGACTGCACCACGGACTCGTCCTGGAGGACGCCCTCCCGGCGCATCTCCGACCAGACCTGCAGGCCCGGGACATGGCTGGCCAGGTACGGGGCCACCAGGTCGAAGTCGCCGGCGCCGCCGTTGGTGCCCGGCACCAGGACCAGCACGTGGGGGGCCGAGGACGGGCCGAAGGTGCGGACCTGGACGGCGTCGTACTTGGCCGGGGTGCCGGCGACGGACGGCGTGGGGATGGTCAGGACCGACTCGGGCACCGAGGACGGCGCCCCGATGGCCGTGGGGGTGCCGGGGATGGTGGTGGTCGTCGTGGTCAGCGGTGCTGGTCAAGTGGTTGTCGTCGTGGTCAGCGGTGATGGTCAAGTGGTTGTCGTCGTGGTTGTGGTCGTCGTGGTCAGAGTGGTCGTTGACACCGTCCAAGGCGCTCTGGGCGCTCTGGTCGTTGACACCGTCCGAGGCCTGCAAGTCGTGGAGCCAGAATAGTCAGCGCAGTATCTGCCGTGACCGACTCGCCTGCCACCTTTTGTCAACCAGCCTTCGGTTGCTCGCCGACCATCTTCTCCGCCATGCGGTCGGAATGCTCGGTCCGGAGATGGGAGTAGGTTTTGGCTATGAGCGCACCGCCATCCTTGTGGCCCTGCCAGGCTGCGAGGGTTTTGAAATCAACCCCGAGTTCGATGGCCCGCGTGATGAAACAGCGGCGAAACGCGCGGTGCGAAAAGTGCGGGAAGCCGAGCCGACTGCACGCTGAGGCGAGGGACTTCTTCGCGTCCCGGACCCGGAACAAGTTGTCCTCGGCCTTCAACTGGTGCTTCGCAATCAACGCGGTAAGGAATTCGCGCAGCTGCGGAAAGATGGGAACCTGGAAACCCGTGTCGGTCTTGTTGCGGTAGAGCGTCATCTTGCCCGTGGCAAAGTTCAGATCGCTCACCTTGAGGTTCGCGGCCTCCGAGTTCCCCTGTCCTGCCAACCCGAGGAACTCAACGAAATCGGCGGAAGCTTCCGCGTCGGCATTGTGCTTCTGCTGGCGGATGTCCTGCACGACGGCTTGGAACTGCTCCCAGGTGGGCGTCTGCCGGATCGGCTTGTCCAGCCGACGCTGCTTGATGG